>CAYWPO010000064.1:0-1653 GCA_964460285.1 uncultured Candidatus Saccharibacteria bacterium | reverse complement strand
AACTTCATAATCCTCACCCCTTGCGTCGCTCGCCCTAACGTCGGAATCTCCTTAACCGCAACTCGAATCGCTTGCCCATTCTCCGACATCATAATCACCTCTTTCGCCTCTGGGTCTAACGTATGCACCGCAACAATCCTCCCCGTCTTCGCCGTTACCGCCGCTACCTTAATCCCTACTCCTCCTCTCCTATGCGCCGCAAAATGCGAAGCCAACGTCGCTTTCCCGTATCCGTTCGCTGAAATTACTAAAATCTTCTGCTCCGGATCAGTTAAAACATCCATTCCAACAATCTCATCTTTCGGTCTCAGTTTTACCCCTCGAACCCCTCTCGCCGCTCGTCCCATCGCTCGAACTTCGCTCTCATTAAACCGAACCGCCTGCCCCGCCGATGTCGAAATTACAATATCATTTTCCCCGCTCGTCCCCTGAACCCACTTCAACTCATCCCCCTCATCCAGCTTAATCGCCGCCAGTCCATTCGAACGAATATTCGTAAAATCTTTAATCGCCGTCTTCTTAATCGTCCCCCGCTTCGTCGCCATGAATAAATATCCGTCCTCTAGACCCGTCCCCTGTTTAATAATCGCCGTAATCTTCTCCTCTGGGTGCATATTAAGAACGTTTACTGCCGCCGTCCCCTTCGCCGTCAGCGATGCTTGCGGAACCTCATAAGCTTTCAGCCTAAAAATCCTCCCTTGATTCGTAAAGAATAAGAGATAATCATGCGAACTCGCCGTAATAATCTGAGAAATAACGTCTTCTTCTTTCGTCGTCATTCCCCTCTTCCCTTTTCCGCCTCTATTCTGTCGCCTAAAGTCGTTCTGTGGAACTCGTTTCATATAATTTTCAGTCGTCAAGAGAATTACGCTCTCCTCCTCCGGAATTAACTCTTCTTCCGCGAATTTCCCAACTTCATGATTAATAATCTTACTCTTTCTCTCGTCGCCATATTTCTCTTTTAGCGCCAAAAGTTCTTCTTTAATTACCCTTAGAATTTCTTTCTCATCCGCCAGAATCGCCTCTAATTTCTTAATTAGTTCATGTAATTCTTTTAGTTCCGCCTCAATTTTATCTCGTTCGAGTCCTTGGAGCCTCCTCAATTGCATCTGTAAAATCGCTGCCGCCTGAATCTCCGAAAGCCCAAATCTTTCCATCAATCTCTTATCCGCGTCATCATAGCTCTCGCGAATCGTCTTAATTACTTCGTCAATATTATCTAGCGCAATCTTTAACCCCTCTAAAATATGCGCTCGCTCTTTCGCTTTCCTTAGCTCAAATTCCGTCCTTCTCCTTGTTACAACTCGGCGATGCTTAATAAATTCCCCTAAAATCTCTTTTAACCCTAAAATCCTCGGCTGAATCCCGTCAACAAGCGCGAGCATATTATAATGAAAGCTCGTCTGAAGCGGCGTCAATTTATAGAGCTGATTCAGAATCTTCTTCGGGAACGCGTCTTTCTTTAACTCAACTACAACCCTAACTTTCCCCCGCGCCGACTCGTTTCTAACGTCAGAAATATGGTCCAGTTTCTTCGCTAAAACTAAATCTCTAACTTTATTGATGAAATCCTCTTTCGAAACCCCATACGGCATCTCCGTAATTACAATATTATAACGTCCGCCTTTTCGCTCCTCAATATTCGTAATCGCT
>CAYWPO010000063.1:0-1845 GCA_964460285.1 uncultured Candidatus Saccharibacteria bacterium | reverse complement strand
GCTCTCCGAGCTGACCAATCGCTTTTCCGATGTCGAAGATCGACTCTGCAACCTGATGCATTCCGTCTTTCTCGCTTCCCACGAAAAATTCATCGCCACCAATCAGCACTAACCTCCCCTCCACCCCGCTAAAGCCTAAAAAGCTAAAAGCGGGGTCTTTTTATTGTAAAAACCTGTAAAAATCCGCCCCAGTCAAGGGACGGATAAAGTTAAGGAGGATAGGAAAAATCTTCTGACAACTGGTTCGCGATATAGGCCAAAAAGTCATGGTCGAAATTCGGTTGTTTCGCCGAGACGAGCGTAAAGCCAATAAAACGTGCCGGAAAATAATATTTCCGGAACAGATTCAGCCCGCGTCCAAAACTTGCCGGCGGCATAATCGGAACTGGGATAAACTCAAGTTCATGTTGGTCGGGAAACTTTCGGGAATAGTTCATTGCGATTAGCCTTAAAACCGGCGGAACCGGTTTCAGCCCAAGAAATTCATCTTCGGAGCCAAAAACCGTCTTTCTCCGCGTCGCCGACGGCGCAACTAAAACCACTCCGTCTTCCCTGAGTACTTCCGCCGTTCGTTCGAGATATCGTCGGTCGTATTGACTGCGTAACTTCCTTATCTCGCGTTTCTCGTCGTCCGTTTTTGCCCGCTCGGTCATCTTCTCAAAGACTCTCGGCGTCAAGAGCGGGCATAGCTCAATCCCTAGCGCGTCGAGATACTTCTTCGATCGCTCGAAAATCAGGTAAAATTCGTAGTTGATCGGAAACAGTAAATCTTTTGTCGGGTAGCTCTTGAAACAAAGGGCAATTAGTCGCGGAATCTCTCCGAGGGAGAAATGGTTGAACCCGAGGACAATCCCGTGTCTCGCCGAGAAAAACGGGAAGCTCGGAGGTCGTTCAGGAATTGAGTTCGTCTCTGTCGGGAACAAAAAGTCGAAGATTTTCGCGATGCGAAGCCGATTTTTCCCGATTACAGTTAATGGGTGTCGGTCGTTCTTCGGCAACTTGACAACGAGCGAAATGACGAATTTTAAGATTCGCCCCAACATAAAGACCCCTCCTTATTAAAGTTCGGTGTGAAAGGTAACTGAATTATATCATTTTACCTCATGAAAGTCAAGAAAAACTGCTTAAACTTATTGACTTTTTCTCTAAAGTATGATATAATGAAAGAGTGTAGATAGTTCTAGCCTAACGCTAGAACCCCCTCAAGAACCTTTTTAGGAGGAAATATCATGAATAATCGTCAGATTCATCGCAACCCCACCCCTGCCGACCTCGCCTCGTGCTGCTGCGAAACCGCAGAATCGACCAGAACAAGTGATGATTTTGAACTCTCGACAGTCGCGCCGGTGAACTTCGGTGACTGGCTGATTGGCCAGCTCTATCACTTCGCTACCGAAGAGGCCCGCTGTGGCGTCGACGGCTGTCGTGCGGTCGAGTTGATCTGCGACCGAATCGGAGAGCGCCTCTGTTTCTATGAGGTTAACTTCCTGAAAGGCGCGCGCCGTGGCCGCGAGAAGCTGTCTCGAGAGAACCTGATCGAAATCTACCACTCTTTCGCTCACGAAAAGCCGGCCGCCAAACCGTCTTGGTATCAGGTTTGCTACATCATCCCCAAGGATGTCTCTGACCGCCCGTCTCTCCCTCACGATTACGGCTATCATAAGATGCTGCTCAATCAAATGCTCGACGAGTCCCCTCGCCCGACCATCCGTCAGATTATCTGATTCTCCCCTCTCCGCCCCGCTCTAAAAAAGCGGGGCTTTACTTTTGGTTAAAAATCATATAAAATAATCTTGTAGAGTCTCTGGAGCTGGTTTTTATTAGTGCTCTTGAGAAGTTATAATA
>CAYWPO010000062.1:0-1956 GCA_964460285.1 uncultured Candidatus Saccharibacteria bacterium | reverse complement strand
GGTAAGGCGCTTCGATAAAACCGTAGTCGTTAATTCGGGCGTAGGTTGCAAGGTTAAGAACGAGACCAACGTTACCACCTTCAGGGGTTTCGACAGTACAGATACGACCGTAATGAGTAGGATGAGCGTCGCGAACGTCAAAACCGGCGCGTTCGCGGGTTAAACCACCAGGCCCCATCGAGGAAAGACGACGTTTATGAGAAAGCTCGGCGAACGGGTTCGTTTCGTCCATGAGCTGAGAAAGCTGAGAGGAAGCGAAGAACTCTTTAACCGCAGCGACAACTGGGCGAGAGTTCAAAAGCTGAGACGGGGTAACTTCTTCCATATTAGCCATGGACATACGGTCGAGAATATTTCTCTGTAAGCGAAGCATACCGAGGCGGAATTGACGTTGGACAAGTTCGCCAACGAGTTTAACGCGGCGATTTGCGAGAGAATCGATATCGTCAGCGGGGTCTTGAGTATTGTTAAGACGAATAATCTCGGAGATAATCGCGATAAGGTCTTCCATCTGGAGGGTACGATGTTCCGAATCGTTCGGCGTATCGAAACCTAGACGCTGGTTGATTTTGAAGCGACCGACGCGGGAATAATCGTAGCGTTTATAGTCGAAGAAAGTACGCTCAATCATTGATTTTGCGTTCTCGACGGTAGCGAGGTCGCCTGGGCGGAGACGGCGATAGACTTCGATAAGAGCTTCGCTTTGACCGCGAGTTGTATCTTTATCTAAAGTCGCGTCGATATAGGAAATATCGCCCGTATCGATTTTTTCAAACTTCGCTTTAATCTCGGAATTTTTAGCAACACCGAGAGCGCGGAGAAGGGTTGTTACGGGAACTTTACGGCGACGGTCGATTTTAACGTAAATCGCGCCATTCGTCGCGGTTTCAAATTCGAGCCAAGCGCCGCGACCAGGAATAACTTTCGCGCCGTAATAATTACGCCCGCCTTGAGTATCGGCGGTGAAGAAGACGCCGGCGGAACGGATGAGCTGGGAGACGATAACGCGTTCGGTTCCGTTAATGATAAAGGTCGCGCGGTCGGTCATCCAAGGATAATCACCGAAGAAGATGTCCTGTTCCTTGACTTCGCCGGTAACCTTATTGGTTAGCTCGACATTGACATGGAGAGGAGCATCATATGTTGTTAGGTTGTATTTTGCTTCTTGTTCGGTTTCTGCCGGTTCTTTAAAGTAGTAATCTTTAAAGCGGAGCGAGAGTTTTTGACCCGTATAATCGTCGATCGGGTTTAGCTCGTTGAAAATCTCGCGGAGGCCAGATTTGACGAAATCTTCCCAAGAATCCTTTTGATGGGCAATCAAATCAGGAATTGGAAGAGCTTGGTCGCCTTCAGTGAAAAACTTACGACCACTGTTTTTTTCTGATACTTTCACAGAAATTTAGTCCTTCTTTTTTAGAGTTGATAGGTAATCTTTAGCGCCGAAGATTACTGCCGGTTTTAGAGTTTTTAACCTTTTTGGCTCGCTAGGCCTACTGGGGCTTCAAAAAAATCGGCATACTGCTTCTTAATAAGGAATTTTACTAGATTTTTTAAGAAATTTCAAGGGGGATTTTTGGGTTTAAAGTTGATTTTTAAGGAGATTTGTGATATAATTAGGGGATAGGGCTGTTTTGACGAAAGGAGGGGAGAAAGATGTCGAAAGTCCATGAGGGATTAAGTCCTAGTACTTACGAAAATCCATTATTCAATCAGGCTAACTCTCAAGAAACGTTACATCAAATCGCACTGGAAGATTCGTATCGAGAGGTCGTCGCGCGGAAAGCTAGAAAAGAACAAGAAATTCGGTGGCGGATGTATTGGCAGATAGTTGAGGTAATGAGTTATCGGTTTGGTGAGTTCTTCTGGGCAGAGAAGTTAAGACAAGGACTTGAAAAACCGTTACCGTCATTACGTCAAATTGAGGTTTTCAACGATCATTTTGGCGGAGACCATGAG
>CAYWPO010000061.1:0-2023 GCA_964460285.1 uncultured Candidatus Saccharibacteria bacterium | reverse complement strand
TTCAAGATACGCGGCGGGACGAGGTAATTCAATACTGTACGGAGAAATATGGGTTCGGGCGGGTTTCGAATATTGCGACATTCGGTAAGATGATGGCGAAAAACGCGGTAAGGGACGTTGCGCGAGTTCTCGAAGTCCCTTACGCGGAGGCGGACAGGCTGGCGAAGATGGTGCCTGATCCGGTGATGGGTCATCATGTTCATCTTCCCGACGCGATTCGGGACGTTCCCGACCTCAATAATGAATACAATACAAATCCGACGGCGAAAGAGGTTTTAGACTTTGCGTCGAGGCTAGAGGGGACGATTCGAGGACACGGGGTGCACGCTTGCGGGGTAGTGATTGCGCCGGACGACCTCGTTAAGTTTGTTCCGCTGGAAGTTTCCGCGAAAGGCCCGATTGCGGCGCAATTCCCGATGGGGACGATTGAGGAGCTAGGGCTTCTTAAGATGGACTTTTTGGGGCTGTCGAACCTTTCCGTTATTAATAACGCGTTGAGGATGGTTCGGAAAGTTTACGGGGAGGAGGTCGATATGTACGCGGTTCCGTTGGATGACCCCTTAACATATGAACTTTTACAGAGAGCGGAGACGACGGGCGTATTCCAGCTAGAGTCGGCGGGGATGAAGCGTTATCTGAAAGACCTGAGGGCAGATAGCTTTGAGGATATTATCGCGATGGTGGCGCTTTATCGTCCGGGGCCGATGCAGTTTATTGATTCGTTTATTCGGAGGAAACATGGCGAAGAACCGATTACTTATCTCCACCCTGGGCTAGAGAACTCTCTGAAAAATACCTACGGGATTATGATTTATCAGGAGCAGTTCATGCAGATTTCTAGGGAGTGGTGTGGGTTTACAGGCGGGCAGGCGGACACGCTAAGGAAGGCGGTCGGGAAGAAGAAAATTGATTTGATGAATAAGGTTAAGCCGCAGTTCATCGAGGGGGCGATTAAGGTCGGCGGCGCGACGGAAGAGATCGCGGAAGAGTTTTGGCGCGAGCTACTCGATTTTGCGAATTATTGTTTTAACAAGTCCCACGCGGCGTGTTATGGGCTGGTTTCTTATTGGACGGCGTATCTAAAGGCGCATTACCCTGACGCATATATGGCGGCGTTGATGACGGCAGATATGAGGTGGACAGATAGGCTGGCGATTGAGATTGCGGAGTGTAAGAAGATGGGGTTGAAAGTTTTGGGGCCGGACATCAATCAGAGTTACGGGGATTTCGGGATTGTTAAGGGAGAGAAGACGATTCGGTTCGGATTATCGGGGATTAAAGGGGTTGGAAAGGCGCTAGTTGAGGAAAAAGTAATTCCGGAAAGAGATAAAAATGGCCCGTTTAAGTCGGTTTGCGACTTCGCGAAACGGGTCGATTCGACGAAGTTCAACAAGAAAGCGTGGGAGTCGACGATTAAGACGGGGGGGTTCGACCGGTTCGGGACGAGGAGTGACTTACTCTATAATCTTGAAAACATTCAGGCGTATGGGGCGAAGATGCAAAAAGACGCCGTGAGCGGACAGACAGATTTGTTCGGAGCGTTCGGGGCGGCAGCGGCGATTCCAGAGGTCGAGATAAAGCCGGCGCCGACGCAATATAGCGAAAAGGAGCAGTTGCTCTGGGAGCGGGATTTGATGGGGTTATATATTTCCGCGCATCCGTTAGATAAATATGATACTTATTTCGAGGAGCAGACGCATCCGTTTTCGGTCGTGAACGAGAAAAACGACGGGCGGATGGTGGTTGTTGGGGGGATTATTTCGGGGGTTCGGACGATTTTAACGAAGTCGAATACGAAGATGGCGTTTATTAAGTTGGAGTCGAAAGCGGGCGAGCAGGAAGTTTTGGTATTTCCGAACACGTATGAGGAATATGGGGGGAAGTTGGTTCAAGATAACGTCGTTCGGATTACGGGGAGGGTCAATGCGAAAGATAAGGACGGGAATACCACGAGCGAGATTAAGGTGCTTGAGGAGACAGTTGAGGTCGTTACGTATGAGATTTTAGAGAAATATCAGTCGAC
>CAYWPO010000060.1:0-2052 GCA_964460285.1 uncultured Candidatus Saccharibacteria bacterium | reverse complement strand
CGCAAGGACGCGTGTAGCTAGGTCGGTCGTAATTGTGTATGGTAAGCTTAGTACATAATGTTTTCTAGTTTCTAGATACGACTTTGAGCTTAAAACGAAGAGCTTTCGATGATTTGCACAACTAAGTTGTTAAAATAGAAATCCCCGAAAGGGGATTTTTAATTTCTTTAAGAAAGTTGTATAATAAAAATAAATGGAAGATACTAGAAATCTAGTCGATGAGTATAAAGGTCTAACAAATGAGCAAGTTTTTTTGGCGCTTGAACAAAAAAGAAATGAATTAGAGGTCGCGATAGAGAACTTGAGTCACGATTTTAATATGGGGACGATTGTTCGGAGCGCGAATAGTTTTAATGTAAAAACAGTTCATATTATTGGGAAGAAAAAATACAATCGACGGGGCGCGATGTGTACTGATAAATATTTAAAGATAATTCATTGGGAAAATTATAAAGATTTTATTCAAGACCAAAAGGAACGAGAGAGGGAAGTAGTAGCGATTGAGAATAATGTTCCTGGAGCAAAAGGACTTTTGAATAAAAAATTTGTTCAGAAGACGACTTTAGTTTTTGGAAGCGAGGGGGAGGGGATTTCTCAAGGACTTTTAGGGGTGGCTGATGATATTAGATTTATCGAGAGTTTTGGGTCGACGAGATCGGTGAATGTTGGAGTGGCAGCGGGAATTGCGATGTATGAGTGGGTAAGGCAATGCGTTCTAAGGTAAAGAGAAAGTTTAAGTTAAATAAATATTATCCTTGGTTAAAATTTGCGTTTCCGATTTTAATTTTTTTGTTCTTTTTTGCGGGGGCAAGGGGGTTAATTTTTCGGAAAGTCTTAGAGAAGGAAGTCGTACCGAGAGCGCCGATGATAGTTCAGGCGAGAGTTCCAGAGAGGGTTTTTAGAGGGGATTTATCGGGGAAGAAATTGGTGGCGTTGACGTTTGATGATGGACCGAGCAGGATAACGACGCCGCAACTATTAGATATTTTAAGAGATAAAAAGACGGTAGCGACGTTTTTTGAACTAGGGACGAACGCATCTTGGAATCCAGAAATTGTGAAAAGGGTAGTTGAACAGGGGAATGAGCTAGGAAGCCACACAAATTCGCATCAAAATTTGGTTCAGATTAGTCTTGCGGCGGTTGAGGAAGATAAAAAACAAGCAGATATGGCGTTTCGAGAGATATTAGGAGAGACTCCGAAGATAGTGAGACCGCCGTATGGGAATTTTAATCAGAAAATAATGGATATTCTAGACGCGCCGGTGATTTTATGGTCGGTTGATACGAAAGATTGGGAAAGTAAAGACGCGGAAAAAATAAAAGAGATAGTTTTTAGTCAAGCGAGAGATGGGGCGGTTTTATTGTTTCACGATATTTATCAGTCAACGGTCGACGCGATTCCAGAGATTATAGATAGATTAAGAGAAGAGGGGTTCGAGTTCGTAACGATTAGTGAGATGGCGACGTTGAAAGGGGTAGAGTTAGAAAAAGGGGAATATTATCGGGAATTTTAGGCGGTTTAGTTGAGGGGTTAGCTAAGAGAGGGGAAGATGAGGTGCGTAAGCCAAGTTAAGAGGGCGGTATGGAGACTGGTCATGATGAGGAGACCGACTCCGCAGGCAATAAAACCGAAGAGCTTAACGCGATCGTAAGAGGAGACGCCATGAGCGACATTTTCGGCAACCCATTGGTATTTGAGGATGATGGCGCCGCCGGCGGCAAAGATAACAAGGCCAAGGAAGAAAGATGAAAGACTAAGTTCCCACATAGGATAAGTATAACAAAAAAATAGACCCTCGAAAAGGGCTTATTTTAATAAATAGGTATGGTGGGGATATGTGGGCTCGAACCACAGACCTCTACATTATCAGTATAGCGCTCTAACCAGCTGAGCTATATCCCCAAATTGTTAATTGCGCTCAGCGCTCTGTTTTCTACGGTCTCGGCGACAAGCGCCTCAGACAAGAGCTGAGCTATATCCCCAAATATTAATGTAATGGTGGAGTAACAGGGACTCTAACCCTGGACCTCCGCCTTGCAAAGGCGGCGCT
>CAYWPO010000059.1:0-2055 GCA_964460285.1 uncultured Candidatus Saccharibacteria bacterium | reverse complement strand
TTTTTTCGAAGGTTTTATCTCGGATTTTTCGGCTTCAATCGATTCGATAATTTCTTCGACTGGCTTTTCCTCGTCAGATATTTTCAACTCTTCTTTCTCGGCGGTTTCAGCAGGCTTTTCAGAATCCTCAGATTTTTTCTCGGAGTCGGGTAAAATCGGGCGAGAATTTAAACTATCAGCAACGGGAATCTTCGAGGCTTTCGCGAGCTTTAAGATGACTGGGTCGTTTGTAACGAGAACAACAACTTTTTCAAGCTCAGTCGCGGTTTTTTGAATCAATTTTATATTTACGGAACTATGAAGAACGTCAGATTTTTTCGGGGGGACAAGGGCGACAATCTTATTTTTAACTTTTTTAAGATCGGAAAGAATATCGGTTATATCGTCATTAGGGTCAATATAAATCGTTGCTTTATTCATAAATTAAATATATCACATTTCATAACGTTTGTGTTAAAATAAATTCAATGGGCATTTTTGATTTCGCAAATAAAAAACCGGTCGCGCAAGTTGATACGGCGATGATGACGAGGCTGGCGCTCGATACGATTCATGATGGCGTAATTATCGTTAATAAAGACGGAATTATTAAGTTTATAAATCCGGCGGCGGTAGAGATGACGGGGTGTGGGAACGCGAATAACGCGGTAAACTTAAATTTAGATTTAATCATGAAATTCGAGGGGAAAGATGGCTCGAAAATCGCTGAAGCGGATAATAATTTATTTAAGTCGGTTAAAGCGAATGCGGGTTTCGAGACGCGAGAATATGTTTTATTAGCGGGAGAAGATGAGAAGAAAACGCCGGTCGCGGTTAGCGTTACTCCGTCAGGAGGAGCGACGAGCGATCGAGTTGTTACGTTTAGGGACATTTCTAAGGAACTAGAGGAGGAGGGGGCGCAAACTGAGTTTGTTTCGACTGCTAGCCACGAAATGCGGACGCCGATTGCGTCGATTGAGGGGTATATCGGGTTAGCGTTAAACCCTCAAACCGCGACGATTGATGCGCGGGCGCGACAATACCTAGAGTCGGCGCACGCTTCGAGCCAACACCTCGGGCGACTATTTAAGGATTTATTAGACGCGACAAAGTTAGACGACCATAGAATCCGCCCGCACGCGGTTCCGATGGAGTTAAACGGGTTCGTTAAGAAGTTCGCGGAAGATTATACTCAAAAGTTCGCTGAAAAACGGCTTCAATATAGCTTTGGGGCGGAAGATAAGAAAACAAATAACTTCGGAGGAAGAGTTCTTAAACAAGTCGTTTATACCTTTGCTGACCCAGATTTCTTAGGGGAGATTTTGGCGAACTTAATCGAAAACGCCATAAAATATACGCCGGAAGGCGGAGCGATTTGGGTGAATGTTCAAGGGGACGGAGATCGAGCATTGATTAACGTAACAGATACAGGAATCGGAATCGGGTCGGAAGATTTACAGCATATTTTCCAGAAGTTTTATCGCGCCGATAATTCACATACGCGAACGGTCGGAGGAACAGGCTTAGGTCTATATCTCGTAAAACAGCGAGCTGAAGCAATGAGCGGGAAAGTCTGGGCGGAAAGTTCGTTCGGGGAGGGTTCGACGTTTTATGTTTCCCTACCGAGGTTATCAGATGAAGAATACGAGAGGCGTCAAATCGCAATTCAGAATCAAAAAGCGGTTGCGATGTTCCAAGACCAAGTAAAAACCGCGGAAGATATTGCGGCGCAAAATGCGCAGATAGCAGCTGGAGCGCCACAGTTTAATCCAGCGTTAGTCCAACAGCCAGTTCAACAACCGACACAGATGCCGGTTCAACCGGTTCAGCCGCAGCCGATGATGGCGCCAGTTCAACCGGTTCAGCAAGTCACTCCGCAGCCGATGGCGACGCAACCGATTCAGCAGCCTCAACCGGCTCCGCAAGGTCAACCGACGATACAAGGTCAGCCAGTAGCCATGACACAGGCGCCAGTAGCCCCAACGATTCAGCCGGCGCAGGGAGTTGTTCAAGCGCCAACTGCGCCGCCGCAAGTTCAATATGGACAGGTCAATCAAAATATAATACAATAAGGGA
>CAYWPO010000058.1:0-2354 GCA_964460285.1 uncultured Candidatus Saccharibacteria bacterium | reverse complement strand
TCCCTCCCAATCGCATCTTCCGCCATAAAATCAATCTTCGGTCCATAAAACGCCGCCTCCCCCTCCGCCTCAAAGAACTCTAATTTATTATCAATTGCCGCCTGCTTAATCTGTTTCTGTGCCATCTCCCACAGTTTCTTATCGCCAAGATATTTATCTTCATCCGAACGATAAGAGAGCCTCGCGCGCAACTTATCCATCCCAACTTCCGTATAAAATTCTTTTACGATCGAAACTAGATTTTTAATCTCCTCTTTAATCTGCGAAGTTCGACAAAAAACGTGCGAATCGTCCTGCGTTAAACTTCTTACTCGCGATAGCCCGCCTAGTTCTCCCGACTTCTCGTCGCGATAATCCGTTGTCGGCTCCATATACCTTACCGGCATCTCTTTATACGTCCTCGGCAAACTCGCAAAAATCTGCGTATGATGCGGACAGTTCATCGGCTTTAACGCAAACTCTTCCCCGTTCACTTGCGAATGAACCATGAACAGCTCGTCTCCAAACTTCGCGTAATGTCCACTCGTTTTATAAAGGTCAACTTTCGTAATGTGCGGCGTCCAAACTCTTGAAAACCCCGCCCTCTTCCTTAAACTTAACGAATAATTCGCTAATAAATCCCGCATCAACGTCCCCCTCGGCGTAAACATCGGCAACCCCGCCCCCACCAAATCAGAAAACGTATATAGATCCAACTCTTTCCCTAATTTCCTATGGTCTCGCGCTTTCGCCTCTTCTTGCCTCTTTAAGTATGTATCTAATTCCTCTTGCGTCTCAAACGCCACTCCATAAATCCTCGTCAACATCTCCCGCTTCTCATCCCCTCGCCAATACGCTCCCGCAACTTTCTCCAGTTTAAACGCCCCGATTTCTTTCGATTCCTCAATATGCGGACCCTTACACAAATCCGTAAAAATCTCTTTCCCCGAATTATCTTTCATGATATAAAAAGAAATCGTTTCGCTTTCCGGCAGTTCCTCAATCAATTCTTTCTTCAACGGTTGTTTCTCAGAAATCGCCCAGTTTAACGCCTCATTTCGCGTCTTTTCAACCCGTTCCATCTTAAACTTCCTCTGAATAATCCCCCTCATCTTCTTCTCAATCTTCGCCAAATCTTTCTCATTTATCTTAACTTCCCCGAAGTTCATATCGTAATAAAACCCGTTTTCGATCGCCGGTCCAACCCCAAATGTTGTTGTCGGATAAAGCTCCTTAACCGCTGCCGCAAGAACGTGGCTAAGCGTATGACGCATTTTTTCTACTTGATTCTGATTTTTCATCGCTTTATCCTTTCTTTATTCCCCTATTTTACCATATTTATGCTATAATAAAAGAATTCGGGTTGTTAGCTCAGTTGGCTAGAGCGTCTCGTTTACACCGAGAAGGTCGGGGGTTCGAGCCCCTCACAACCCACCAAAAAAGCCCCGAAGGGCTTTATTTTTTATCTAAATCCTTAAAATTCCCCTACTTCCCTCTCTTCGAACCTATATTTTTGCTTTACTTTCGGATATTTTTTATGGTCAACTTCACTCAAAAACATTTCTTTCGGTCGAATATACAACCCACCATCCCCGTATAACTGCCGATAAACGACATACTCCTCTAAATCTTCCGAGTGTTTCGCGACCCCCTCAACAATATAATACTTCCCCTTAAAATGTCGATAAACTCCGTGGATTTTCAGCTCCCTCCCCTCCGAAACCCCCGAAGAAGTCTCTGCTTCCTCCAAAACTTCCTTTAAGCTCTTTTCTTTCTTCTCGAACATCTCCCCCGATAAAAACCACGCCAAAATCGCCCCCAAAAAATTCCCCAAAACACATAGCGAAATAATCAAAACTAACCTAAGGCTAAACTCTAAACTCACCCCTAACGTAATCACATTCGCAATCGAATGTTGCATCCCTGAAAAAATAAACAGCGGAACTCCGATTAGAACTCCTAAGCTCGTCCC
Source organism: uncultured Candidatus Saccharibacteria bacterium (assembly GCA_964460285.1). GTDB lineage: Bacteria > Patescibacteriota > Saccharimonadia > Saccharimonadales > Saccharimonadaceae > Nanosyncoccus. The sequence continues at coordinate 403 of CAYWPO010000058.1, read as the reverse complement.
TTTTCGATAAAGTTTCACCGCCAAATACATTATCATCCCACAAAGCATCGCCCGAATCAAAAATGCTAAAGACAATTCCCAACTTCCGACTTTAGCAACCGCCGCCATAGCTACTCCCTCGTCCGCCAACCCAAACATCGCCCCAAACAAATACCCAAACACTAAATTACTTACTAAAATCAACAACAAATCAAAAACGCGAATTTTATCCTCAATCAAAAACCCACATTTCCCCGTAAACAGATTTAGCCCTAAAACGCAAACCCCGAGTAATCCGAAAGAAAACAGTACCGGTCCTACCGGATTCCCAGCCTTTAATAAAACATAATCTCCCAACCCAATTAGTAACGCCGCTCCCGCTCCCTTAACAATTAGTTCTAAATATTTTTTCATCATTTACCTC
>CAYWPO010000057.1:0-2473 GCA_964460285.1 uncultured Candidatus Saccharibacteria bacterium | reverse complement strand
AAGCCGATTTTACCGTCTTGGGTCTTAACATAAGCGGACGAAGTTTCTTTATTACCAGCGGTAAATTTGGCGACGGTTATTTTTGTTCCATAGTTAATTGTATTAACTATTTTGTTAGTTAGTTTAGCGTCAGACCATAAAGCTTGACCGCCTTGATTGTTCAAATAAACGTCGACATTATCTTTTAAGGTAACATTTTTAGGAATATTGGTATAACCGGTATAAGTTTTTCCGTTAACGGTATTAGTAAGTCTTAGCCAGACGCTATTCATAGTTTCAAAAGTAATTTCGGTTTTTGCGTCAAATTTTCCATAGGTACCGCCAGACGTAGTTTCTTTTTTATAAATTTCGGTTTTAGTATTTAAGACGGCTGGAGTCGAGGCAAACGCATTATTCGTCAAACCGACTAGACAAAGCGCTCCGAGGACACTACCACTAACGAGAAGTTGATTTTTCTTAGATAAGTTTTTCATTTCCTAGTCTCCTTTAATTTTCGTTAGCATAGCAATAGCTACCGGATTCGAGATAGCCATAAATAGCGTAGGAAGTATTAGAAGCAGAATATTCGGGGCGACCGTCAAGACACGTAGCGTTAGAAACGACATAGGCTACGGCACTAGCGCGACCATCAGAATCATAGGCTAAATCAGGGGCGGGGATTTTAGACTCAGAACAATCTTCCTCCGAGGCGCAGTAAACTGGAGAAATTCTATAATCTTTTCCAGACGGATCAGAGCCAGATTCGCTGATATAGACGCTTGAATCGAACCAAGAAGTTTCATTAGGCAGAGTACCATTATTCGCGGGGAGGTAAATTTCGGAGATATTTTTCGAGAGAGATTCATAGTCGGCTTTACGACGAGAATCACGAAAAATTCGCAGTAGAGTCGGGGTAGCAAAAGCAAGAATAAGACAAGCTATAATTATACAAGGGATTATTATAAATAATTTTGACCTTTTAGGTGAAGTAATGATACTATTATTATCCATAATTAAATTATAGCATAACAAGAATAAAAAAGTTAAAGAAAAATGAAAAAATCGCCTTTTGGCGATTAAAGAACCGAAGTGGAGGTGCCGACCGGAATTGAACCGGTGTACAAGGTTTTGCAGACCTCTGCGTAACCACTCCGCCACAGCACCGTAGAATGGTCCCCGGAATGGGACTCGGACCCATAACCCGGTGAAGGGAGCAGATTTTAAGTCTGCCGCGTATACCAATTCCGCCATCCGGGGACAGATTTATTTTATCATTCTGAAAGTAAATTTTCAAGGATAGAGGAAGAAAAATCCCCCTCTATCAGAGGGGGAGACGATTAGTTGAAGTAGTGAGGGAAAAGCAGTTCTTTGCGAGAAAGATGAGTATAAACGTTCGGATGAGAGAAGTAGGACATTCCGTAACCGTAACCCATCGGGACGAGAACGGGGCTAAACGCTTTAACGACGCGATAATAGTCGTCTGGCTGATCGAGACAAACCAAAGTTACTTCGAGCTCACGAAGAAGGCTTTTGATTGTCTGATTCCTATTCGGCGTGATTTCGGTAACTGGTCCAGAGAGTAGCCACTTCAGCATCTCCGCGTACGAGTAGCGAGTACGACGCGACTCGACCATACAATGGTAAAGATGAGCGTGATCGTCGGGAGTCTCGACATCTTCCGGCTCGATAATACGAGCGCGTAACTTTTTCGCTTCGAAAAAGTTTTTCTCGGCTTCTTCGATTGCGCGAAAAGCAGCGCGTTCATAATCAGTTCCGAGAGTAACGCCGGAGCCGCAGACGAAAAGCGGGAAACGGCTTGAGTCCTTACTGACGATAACGGCCAGAAAAACAGCACCATATTCCGACGGGAGTTGAAGCAAACAGAGCTCGCGTCCGCGACGTCTCAGTTCATGAACCCGTTTAGTAACTAGCTTCTTATACGGATTCGGAAGAACTCTCAAATCAATCCGTGGCGGGGTCTCACGAGAAAACCAGTTCCGCATAATCGCGTCGCGCTTAATCAAGTCAATCAGACTGAGGCGGATTGCCTCGTCGAGATCAACATGAGCAGCGAGACCACACAGACTTGCCTGACCAATCGGGTTCAAGCGAAAAAGAATCGAGTGCTTCGGTTCGGAAAGATAAACGAGGTCGGTCGGAACGTAGACCATCTGGCGATCCCAACGCATTCCCTTAATCCAAGATAACTTAGTTTTCTCGGAAAAATGGCGAATATCAGAATCGCTGAGTTGAGCTTTATCAAGCGGGAAATAGACGCGCGGGTCGAGGAACGGCCCGTCGAGTTTTCGCGCAGGAAGTTCAGCGTCAATCCGGCGAGGGCCGGAAATGATAGTCTCCGCATAGGCCTTCATTGAGGCGCGAAAGAGCGCTTCGTAGAGGTTTTGAGTCGCACTAGAAGCAACTTTATGGAGACCAAATTCCACGCGCGCACGGTTCGAAACACCAGCGCGGTCGATACCGTAGTTCGAAAGAA
>CAYWPO010000056.1:0-2587 GCA_964460285.1 uncultured Candidatus Saccharibacteria bacterium | reverse complement strand
ACGATAACGAAACCCCCGTTTATCGAACCATCAAAGAAGAGGGCCCCGACCATGACAAAACCTTTACTGTTGGCGTCTATGTCGGAAAATCCGTCAAGGGCGTCGGCGTCGGTCATTCTAAACAAGAAGCTCAAACTCTCGCCGCCAAAGAGGGAATTAAACTTTACAAATCCCAAAAAATACGCTAAAATATAAAAATTAAACTAATTAAGGAGAAACTATGCTCGCGATTCGTATGCAGCGTAATGGTCGATCACATTTACCCGTGTATCGAATAGTCGTCCAAGAATCCCAGCGCCATCCTCTTTCTGGACGCGTTGTGGCCGAGGTCGGCAACCATAACCCAGAAACTAAAAAAACCGTTCTTGATAAAGAAAAAATCGAATTTTACCTCAAGAATGGCGCCCAACCGTCTTCTCGCGTCGCTTTTATCTTTAAGAAAGAGGGGATTAAACTCCCGTCTTGGTATAAAGAAGCCCCGAAGAAATCTTCTAAACCTAAACACGCCGATAAACTCCGCAAGAACCAACCTAAAGAAGCTCCTGAAGAAACCCCTGCGGAAGCTTAATCTAAAAAATAAGTCCTCGTTAAGGGGCTTATTTTTTATTTTTATGTTAAAATAAAAACATAAATACTTTAAATAGGAATAAAAATAATGGACGAAGAAAATAAACCCCCGGTAGCCCCGGTCGCTCCGCCAGAGCCAGAAGAAATCCCCGTAATCGATAATACCTCCCCAGAACCCGCGCCAACCCCAGAACCGACCGAAGAGCCTCAACCCTCTAAAGAAGAAGTTATCTCCGAAATTCGCGAAAAAGCGAAAGATTCCGAAGTCGAAGAAATAACAACCGACCTTGACGGCGAAAAAGCCGATTTAGTCAAACGCGCCGAATCCGAATCAGCAGTCGAAATCGGCGTTAAGCCTGTCGAATTTGGCGAAAAAATGAAAAAGCCGTCTAAAGCCCCGCGTATCGTTCTCATCGTCGTCCTTATTCTCCTCCTCAGCGTCGTTTCCGTCTTCCTCTTCGCCCCCAACCTTATCTCTAACCTCTTCTCCGCTTCAACCTCCCCAACCCCCCAAACCTCTCAAACTACTACCGAAGAAAAAGAAACCGAAATTATCAACACCGAAACTAAAACCGAGCCCGAAGAGGAAGAAGAGGAAGAAAATACAGCTGAAAAAGAAGCCGAACCCGAAGAAAAATATTTCGAAATTCCTGAGTGGGGAGTTAAGTTCGAATATCCAGAAAACGTAACTGAAATTTCGACTAGCTACAACCAAATCAAAAATACTTCCGCAAAAGACAGTTTCGCAGTCTATGACCTAACTTATAGCGGAACAAAATACGACTATACAATTTGCGGAAACGACTACCCTGTTGGCGGGCAAGTCTCAATGATCCTCTCAAGAATCATCCGCTACAACCCAAGCGAACCTTCAACTCTCGCCAACTATATTGAATCTCTCGAAAAAATTTATGAAGACGACACCTACGCCTACTATCTCGAGTCTAGTCTCACAAACAACGGTCCTTGCGTAACTCCCGAACTCAGCAATTCTAACAAGGCTCAAACCGCCGCCAGTCAAGCTATCTTATTCCTAAAGTCAATTTCCGTCTTAGAAGAAGACTAATAAATAAAAACTAATAAATCCTACGTTCTAAAATCTGTGCTATAATAAACTCATAAACTTAATACGGAGATTAAAATGTCCACAATCGACCAGCAATTTGTTGAATATATCGTTAAAACCCTCGTCAATAACCCCGATAAAGTCGCCGTTGATCGAAAAATCGATGAAAAAGGCGTCCTCTTGAGCCTAACTGTTGACCCTGAAGATGTCGGTCGTGTTATTGGAAAACGCGGCGCAACCGCCCAAAGCATCCGTACTCTCCTCCGCGCCCTCGGAACTAAAAACGACGCCCGCTATAACCTTAAAATCGTTAATACTGACGAGACTCGTTCCGCCTCTAGCGAAACTTCCGAAGCTCCGACCGATGAACCCGAAGAAGAAGCTGAAGAAAACTCTAATCTCGCCGAGAAAACTCGCGAAGAATTAGACGAACTTGACGATTTAGATATTTAACTCTTGACATTTAGCTTATGATTAGCTAAAATAGTCATAGTTCTTCTTGAACATAAAAGGCTAAACTGCGAGTCAACCTTTTACACATAAAAAAGTTGAGAGCTTATATGTTCAAAAAGCCGCCCCATTTTGGCTACGGGCGGTTTTTTGGTTCATAAAACCAGTTTCACGAAAACCAGTTTCCAAAGAAAATCCCCGCTATCTAAGCGGGGAACTGTTTATTTTCGAAAATCCCTCTCTGGAATCTCGCTAACCCGAAACGGCTCGTCCTTATGTTCGCTGTGCTTCTGAATGTGATACCTCATCTTTTTCATCATCGTGCTGAACAGATCCTTCACCGTAGTAAAATCGTCTTTCTCTAGTCCGAAGCCCTCTAGCCTCTGTTCGTAATCACGCCAAGCATACATCAACTGATTCTCGCGGGCGCGAATAACCGACTCCAACCGCTCATGGTCTCCGCCAAAATGATCGTTGAAAACCTCAATTTGACGTAATGACGGT
>CAYWPO010000055.1:0-2665 GCA_964460285.1 uncultured Candidatus Saccharibacteria bacterium | reverse complement strand
CGTATATGGGGACGTTTCACGGGATTTGCGTGAAGATTCTTCGGATTGAGTTTTTGGCGGCGGGATTAGAGCGGAATTTTACGATTTATGACGCGGAAGACCAAGTTAGTTTAATTAAGCGGATTATTAAGACGCTAAAAATTTCTGATAAAAGTTTAAAGCCGAAAGCAGTCCAGTCGATTATTTCGAAAGCGAAGAACGAAGGGCAGAGTCCGGAGGAATATGCGGAGACGGCGATTTATCCGAATCAGAGAAATATCGCGAAAATCTACGCGAGGTATGAAAAAGAAAAAGAGGAAGCGAGTGCGCTTGACTTTGATGACTTATTATTACGAGCTTTGAAACTTTTTCGGGAAAACGCAAATATCAGGGAAAAATGGCGCGAGAGGTTTAAATATATTCTTATTGACGAGTATCAAGATACGAACAGAGTTCAATATCAGCTAATTAGGCTACTGGTGAATAAAAAACAGAATATTTGCGTCGTTGGGGATGATTGGCAGTCGATTTATTCTTGGCGAGGGGCGGATTTTACGAATATTTTAAACTTTACGAACGATTTTCCGAACGCAAAAGTGATTAAACTTGAACAGAATTATCGTTCGACGGGAAATATTCTAGAGGCGAGTCAAAAAATAATCAACCAGAATAAACAGAGGTCGGAGAAAACTTTATTTACAGAAGCGGGGGCAGGCGAGCCGATTATTATTAAGAGTTTAGGGGACGAGACAGGAGAGGCGAATTTTGTCGCGACGCAGATTTTAGCGGAGGCGGAAAAACATAAATTTTCTGATTTTGCGATTTTATACCGAACGAACGCGCAGAGCTATGCGTTTGAGAAAGCGCTGATAAACGCGCATATTCCGTATAAAATTATTGGAGGGGTAAGGTTCTATGACCGAAGAGAAGTTAAAGACGTTTTAGCGATTTTACATTTAATTTTAAATCCGAAAGATAAAATTTCTTTAGAGCGGATTACGAAAAATGTACTTTCGGGGGTCGGGGAGAAGAGTTTAGAGAAGATTTTAGTATATCTAGGCGGGGAGGGGGAGGGAAGTTCGAAGCGGAGGTTAGGAGACCCGGAGTTAGTCCAGAGTCTTTCGGCAAAAGCGCGGACGGCGGTAATTCGGCTAGCGGGATTTTTAGCGACGGTTCAGGCGGAGTGGGAAAATCTAACGCCGAGCGAGATTATTGAGAAAATTATTAGTTATTTTGATTTCCCGACGTTATTAGACGACGGAACGCCGACAGGGAAAGAGAGGATAAATAACCTTGCGGTTTTGATAGATAACGCGGAGCCGTATGAAAACTTGGAGGATTTTTTGGCGGACGCGGCGTTGATGTCGAGTGCGGACGAAAGCTCAGAGAAAAATTCGGTGACGCTGATGACGCTACACGCGGCTAAGGGGCTTGAGTTTCCAGTAGTTTTCTTGGTTGGGATGGAGGACGGGCTATTTCCGAGCTCACGGTCGGAGACAGAGGCGGAAATTGAGGAGGAGAGAAGATTGGCGTATGTGGGAATGACGCGGGCGATGGAGGAACTGTTTTTAACCTATGCGCAGAGTCGGTTTTCGTTTGGGGGGAGGAATTATACGAGTCCGTCGAGGTTTTTGATGGAGTTGGGGTATGAGCCGTATGGGGAAGAGGAGTTTGAGGAAAGTGATGATTTCGATCCGTTTCCGAGTGATGAAATATGGGAAGCAGGGTATTAGCGAGCAGGGCTGATTTCGTTAGCCTCTTGGCGGTTCGCCGTCGGGTTCGGACATGAGCTTTTTGGATTTTATTTCGTAACGGAGGCCGGAGACGGGAGAGACAAAGTAGTCCTCGGAGAGGAGATTGACGAACATCGAGAGGTCTTTATCGTCCATGATGATTAGGGAATTATCGTCGTCGGTCATTAGTTCGAGTTTCATCTCGTCGGCGTAATCGATAAGCTGTTCCTGAGACATAGCTTCGGCGACTTCGACGCTTTGGAGCTTTTTTAGGAGCGGTTTTTTATCTTGGAGCAGGGTATTTAAGGTTAAGCCCTCGGCGAAAGAGAGTTTATATTTTTCTTCGAGCTCTTTCGCTTTTGCGTCGGCGATAACCTGGGACTTATAGTCATATTGGAAAAGAGCTTCGAACTTTGTTTGGTTAAAGATGATAATATTTTTATCGACGATAGCGACTTGGTTGTCTTCGGGCATCTTGATTGCGACTTCAGCAGAGAACGGCTCGAAACTTTCGCCGTTTAGCTCCCAAGACGTCGCGCCTTTAATCGCGGATGAAGCGGAAATTCCCTTGGCGATATAAAAAGTTTTTGTCCCCTCGTCGCCACCTGGGTAAGTAAATTTCGCGAGGATTCCTTTAACCTTTTTAAATTCATATTCGTTATCGGAGAAAAAGTCGATATCTTTATATTCGTTCTCGATAAGATGGAGAAGGGTTTCGGCGCGACCGACGTTAGAGAGTTTGGTTTTATAGATAACTTTTTCTTCGCCGTCGGATTTTTCGTAATCGCGACATTCGAGACCTTTATCGGCTTCCTTAATAATATATTGAATCGCCTCCATCATAAACATACTTTTTACGGAGTTCGTTAATTTATCGGAATAGCGAACCTTAAAAGGAGTATAGTTTTTATTAAATAAAAAGAGCTCAACGGAGACGTTATTTTTAATTTCGT
>CAYWPO010000054.1:0-2889 GCA_964460285.1 uncultured Candidatus Saccharibacteria bacterium | reverse complement strand
GCCAAAGTTTAAAATCGAAAACGGAATAGCCTTTTTCTTCTAAATCTTCAAGGGCAATGATGTTTCCGAGAGATTTAGAGATTTTTTCGCCATTAATTTTAAGGAAGTTGCAATGGAGCCAAAAGTTCGCGAGAGATTTTCCGGTTACGGCGAAGTTTTGGGCAATTTCGTTCGTATGATGAACGGGAATATGATCGACGCCGCCGGTATGAAGATCAATCGGGAGAGAAGCGAATTCTTTTTCGATGATGGTTGAACATTCTAGGTGCCAACCTGGGTAACCTTGGCGACCGAGAAAGTCCCAGCGCATAGCGTGAGACTCATTAGGTAGAATGAATTTCCAGACGGCGAAGTCGGAGGGGTTTTTCTTTCTGGCATTAAACTCGACACGGGCGCCAGCTTTTAAGTTTTCTAGGTCGAGCTTCGCAAAGTCGGCATATTCGGGGAACTTAGAGGTATCGAAATAGATTCCGTCTTCGAGTTCGTAGGTAAATCCATTTTTAATCATTTTCTCGACGGCGAGTTTATCTTCCTCGATATAATCCGTCGCGCGCGCCCAGAGTTCCGGTTCGACTAAACCTAGCTTTTTAAAACCGGATTTAAAGATATCTATATAATAATCGGCGATTTCCCAAACGGTTTTCCCTTCTTTTTTTGCGCCTTTTTCGAGCTTGTCTTCGCCAGTATCGGCGTCAGAGGAGAGATGACCAACGTCGGTTAAGTTAAGGACGCGTTTAACTTTAAAATTATTCGCACGGAGAGTTCGAACGAGGAGATCCCAGTAAATATAGGCGGCGAAATTTCCGATATGAGGGGTCGAATAGACGGTTGGACCGCAGGTATAGATGGAAACTAAGTCCGGATTTTTCGGCTTAAATTCGTCGAACTTTCGAGTTTTAGTATTAAATAATTTCATCTTTAACCGCTTCTAATAATATTTCTTTTATTTTAGCACGTTTTCGGGAAGTTATGTCGTGGTCGCCGACGACGTTGATGAGCTCTAGGTTTTTATTCTTTTTAGCTAAGGTTTCGAGATTTGGACCGAAGACAAGCGGGTCGAAGCGACCGTGGATGATGGTCGTTTTAAACTTTAGAGTTTCGTAAGTTTCAAAATTACGCGGATTCAAAATTACGTTTTCCATAGATTTAGCGAAAGCGGTTGATTTTAGATATTCGCGGCGGAAAGAGGAAACTTTAGAAACGAAGCTTGCGAGGGCTTTAATCGGGAGGCTATCGGCGAGAGAATGGAGCGAAGAATAGGACTTTAGATAAAATTTATCGGGCAAGCTCGCGAGGTCTTTTGACTTTAGAACGGGCGGGGAGATTAGAATGAGATTTTTTAGATTTAGATTTTTAAGATAAGTTAAAGATGAGTTTTTAACGAAGTTAGCGAGGATGAGCGAGCCCATACTATGACCGACTAAGATAACCGGAGTTCTTAACCTGAGGGATTTTAGAGAATTTTTTAGGGCTTCGGTATAATCGAAATAATTATAATCAAGCCAGTCGGCTTTTAAGCTTTTCCCGAAACCGAGGAGGTCGAGCGAAATTGAGTTAACGCGATTTAAATTCATATCTTTTTCGAGTTCGGAGAAAGTTGTTTTCCAAGTTGAGGAGTTCGCGGAGATACCATGAAGAAAGATTACGGTCAAGACGGGATTGTTAACTTTTCGCTTTAAACCAACTTTTAACTTTAATTTTTTATTAAAGGTTTTATAGAGAAAATATGTCCAGAAGTTATAAAATTTAGCTCGCATAGTTATTTCCCGATTCGGTAGATTCAGCTTCGGCGATTAGCTGCGGGATGATTGAGACGAGGTCTTTTACGCAATCGTCATAAGAAATATCGTAAGTACGGAAGCCAGCGGCGTAAAGATGACCACCGCCACCAAAGAAGCCGGCGACTTTATCGGCGATAGGAAGAGAGGTTCGGATCTTTCCGGTTAATTTTCCGTCGGGGTAGGTTTTTATGGCAACAGCAACTTTTACGCCCTCGACGAGACGCATTTCTTCGAGAATTAAGACGTTCGGGTTATATTCGTCGGAGTATTCGGCGATATCTTCCCAAGGGATATGGACAGTTGCGAGAGAGTTGTCGAGAGAATATTCGATACGCTTAATTAAATCGGCTTTATAGTCGAGGATGCGCGGGGATTTTTTCATAAATTCGCGACGAGCTTCTTCAAGGTCGGAGATTTCGAGTTTTCCGATTTCGAGGAGGTCGGCGACGACGCGGAAAGTTTCCGGTTCAGTCGAGGCGGAAGTTAGGCCGAGAGTGTCGGAGAGGATTCCGTAAATTAAGTTTTTCGCGGAATTTTCTTCGAGGGGGAGATTCTCGGTTTTTGCGATTTTATAAATTAAACTACAACAGGCAGGGAGAGGTTCGATAATTTTTTCATGGGGAAAACTTAAATCGTCTTCGGTTTCGTGATGATCGAGGACAAAGACGGGCTTTTCGGTTAACTTATTTCTTATCGCGGGGTCGTCGAGAAGTTTAGAAAGGAGAATCTCGGCGGCGGTATCGACGATAATATAGCCATCGGCTTTCCAGTCAAATTCGTTTTCGGCGCGCGACCAGTCGGAAAAATAGCGGAGATATTTCGGAATATCAACGGGGCAATAAAGGGAGATTTCGATTTCTTCGTTTTTAGATTTTTTATAATTTTCGATTAGATAGTCGAGAGAAATCGCCGAGCCGAGCGAATCGCCGTCGGGATTTTCTGCTTGAACGATACAGATCCGAGATTTATGTTCAAGAAAATTAGGGAAAGATTTATACATATATATTATTATATAACTTTTTAGCGTAAAGAAAAAGCCCTACGTGGGGATGGAGCCGGAGCTAACTAGGAACGCTAACTAGCGCGCCACGCACCGAACCGCGAACCC
>CAYWPO010000053.1:0-2976 GCA_964460285.1 uncultured Candidatus Saccharibacteria bacterium | reverse complement strand
CGCTGGGAAGTAGTTTTTCCGGTCGCATCAGACCAACCGCGAGTTTCTTGAACAACTTTTCCGCCGGCGTCTAACAACTTTTTCTGGCGAGAATATTCATATTCGACGGCACGCTCGACGCTACGGAAAGAATTAAGATTTTTAATTTCGGCGCGAGTTCCGAGCGGGTCAGATTCGTTCTTTCGGAGAGAAATGTTAACGTCGAAACGCATATTACCGTTATATAAATCACCCTCAGTCGCGTTCGCATAAATCATAGTTCGCCAAAGTTCTTTACAGTAATCGCGCGCTTCGGCGGCGGAAGAGATATCAGGCATCGAGACGATTTCGATTAGCGGGGTATCGACGCGATTCAAATCAACGAGAGAATAAGCGTCGGAATGAGAAAGTTTTCCAGCGTCGCCCTCGAGATGAGCATGTTCGATACGGATTTTCTTTCCGGACGGAAGCTCAATAAAACCGGCGCCGATAATCGGGGAGTAAAATTGAGTGATTTGATAACCTTTCGGGGAATCGGGGTAGAAATAATGTTTACGGTCAAAACGCGAGCGAGAGTTTATCTTACAGTTCATCGCAGTTCCGGCACGGACGGCTATTTTTATGGCTTCGCCGTTAAGACGCGGAAGCATTCCTGGAAGTGCATAATCAACGGGCGAGACGCAGGAGTTCGGTTCTTTTCCGCGAGCGTCATTATCGACTTCGGAAAAGAGTTTGGTTTTTGTCTTTAGTTGGACATGGCATTCGATACCAATAGTGATTAAATATTCAGACATTTAGATAGCTCCTAAATCTTTTAAAGCTTGGCGATAAACTTTCATAGCACGAGTAGCCTGAGAAAATTCGAGAGTAAAACCAGGTTCGTGGGCGATTTGATTTCTTAATTTATGAACATACCAAACGGAATTTAGATTCGAGAACTTTTCTTTACCGACACGTTTTAAACGTTCGCCCATAGTTTTTCCCTGAACACCCATTTCGCAAAGGGCTTTATCGAGAAGTTTATCGGCTTCGCTAACGGCGGCGTTATAAGAAAGTTGATTTTCGCGAGTTAGAGAGTTTTCGATTCGGAGAAGATCGGTTTGATACTCCATTTTATCGAAAGAATAGGGTTTATGATTCGTTAAAAGAATCGCGATAAAAATTAGCGCGCCGACAAAAAGGAGGGAAACTAAGAGAGAAATAAACGAGGCTTCCATTAAATTAGCTCCTTCGAGAGGTTAATCAGTTTTTTATCGCTACGGCGGGGACCAATAAGTTGGAGACCGAGAGGAAGCGAGGTTTCATATTCTTTAGATTTCGTTTCGCCGACAGGAATCGCAAGAGCGGGGAGACCAGCGAGGTTAACCGGAACGCTCATGACATCTTCGAGATACATCGAGACAGGATCGGAAACTTTTTCGCCGAGTTTAAAGGCGGGGTTCGGAGAAACCGGAGAAAGAATCGCATCAACTTTTTCAAAAGCCTTTTCAAATTCTTTGATGATTAAAGTTCGGGCTTTCGCAGCCTTTAGAAAGTAAGCATCATAAAAACCGGAACTTAAAACGAAGTTTCCAATCATAATTCGACGTTTATTTTCGGGCATAAAGCCCTCGGAGCGAGTATTTTTATAGAGCGAATCGAGGTCTTTTGAGTTTTTTGAGCGGAAACCGTAACGGATTCCATCGTAACGGCTTAGATTACTTGCGACTTCGGCAGGTTGGATAACATAATAAGCAGGGAGAGCGTATTTTAAGGTCGGCATTTCTAGCTCGACGATTTCATAGCCCTTTTCTTTTAAGCTCTTTAACTTCTCTTCGAGGGCGGATTTTAACTCAGGGTCGAGTTTTTCAGACTCCATAAATTCTTTAACGAAGCCGATTTTTTTCTTTTCGAAAGTTTCGGCGGAAGCTTCGTAAAAGTCGGGGAGAGACGTTAAATCTTTTTCGTCGCGCTTCGCGCAAATTTTCATAAGTAAGTCCAAATCAGAGGGGGATTTCGAGAAAAAGCCGACTACGTCGAGCGAGGACGCCATCGCGACGACGCCATAACGGGAGATTGCGCCGTAAGTTGGTTTGATTCCGTAGATTCCGTTAAAGGAGGCGGGTTGGCGGATCGAACCGCCTGTATCGGTTCCGGTCGCGAACTCGACGCAGTCGAGAGCGACCGCTACGGCGGAACCGCCGGAGGATCCGCCAGCGACGCGAGATTTATCTTTTGAGTTTAAAGTTGGGCCGAAGAAAGAGTTTTCAGTCGAGGAACCATGCGCAAAAGCGTCGAGGTTAACGCGACCAACGCAAATCGCGCCCTCGGTCTCGAGAAGCTTAACAGCGGTCGCAGTAACGGGAGAAGTTAGGCGAGTTAGAATCTTCGCGGAAGCGGTCGTTTCGCCGTCAGGGGAGAGGAAGTTATCTTTAAGAGCATAAGGGACGCCAGCGAGACGACCGACTGGTTCGCCTTTTTTAATTTTTTCGTCAATTTCTTTCGCTTTTTTTAGAGCGGCTTCTTTATTGATAAAATTGAAAATATTATAATCTTTCGTTTCTTCGATTCGTTTTAAAGATTTTTCAACGAGCGAAACAGCAGAGGTATTTTTATCGGCAATTTTCATATTATAAAACTTTCGGAACTTTAACTTGGTTATCAAAATCTTCGACCGTTAGATTCAAAAGATCTTCACGCGATGCATCTTGAGGCAAAATTTCGTCGGGACGCCAGACATTTTCCATTTCGAAAACCTGAAACGTCGGGGAGACATTTTCAGTATTAAGCTCGGACAATTCGGAAATGTATTTTATAATGTTTTCTAAATCTTTTTTTAGAGACTTCTTTTCCGCTTCCTCGAGAGAGAAATTAGAAAGTTTAGCTAGATGATCTAGATCTTTTTCAGTAATATTCATTAAAGATATTATATCACAATTCGCGAAAATTATTTTTCGGAATTATTCAGGCGAGAACGGAGGTCGGAAATAGTTTCTTCAGAGCGAGTTAGCTCGGTTT
>CAYWPO010000052.1:0-2984 GCA_964460285.1 uncultured Candidatus Saccharibacteria bacterium | reverse complement strand
GACCTCAAGACGGAAGCTCCGAAAATCGATACGTTCTATACGCTGCAAGCGAAACTTTCGCGAGACGCGTTCTATGAAATCGAGGCGATTCTGCGTAAGTACGAAGAGATGGGGGGCGATCCGGATTCTCCAGTCGAGCCGGTCTCACCTCGACGTGATTACGGCTTAAAGTCAACCTAACCGACGAGCGAAAGCTCAAAAGACCCCCAGAGGAATCTGGGGGTTATTTTTAACTTTCTAACTTTTTCGCCTTCATTTTCCTAACTACGAAGATAGAACCTAGGAATAGAAGGAGAGTAGATATTTCAATTAGCCAAGCGACTAATAAGGTATGACTGATGTTGTTTTGTTTGGTTTCTTCATTAAACATACCCATACCGGTAGCGTTATTATAAGAAACTTCAACCCCGTCGGCGTAGATTTTATAGGAATCATCACTTAAATTCGCGTCGCTATAAAGAATCGTCTTGATTGCGCGATCGGTTGTAAACTCATAAACCGTATTTCCCGAACTATCTTTAATAGCTACGGTCGCGCCAGATGAGACTTGAGAGTTAAGGCTAGCGTAGAAAAACTTTTGTTTTGAGTCACTAGAAATTTCATCAACCATATTACCCGTCGCAAGTATTGTCCCGCCGTTAATATATGTTCCATTTCCCGAATCGAGACCGGCATCTTGAGACGTCGGGTGGGCATAAGCGAAGATTTTTCCGCCGTTAATAATCAACTTTCCGTTCGAGTCGATTGCGTCGCCCTCGTCGGCATCTTCATCAACTTTCGCGACTATCGAAGCGACGTTAATCGTTAAATCGTTTCTAACGGTTTCACCTGTGGCGCTCGCAGTAGTCGTATTCAAGCAATCGTCTTCGGCATAAATTTCATAATCGCCCGTCCCGCCATCAAAAGTTAAATTACCTTTCGTCTCGACCCCCTCCTTATTTTTACTCGTAATCTCTAAAAATCCTTCACCGATAAAATAGAGGTCGATATCTGAACTTATCGCGCCACTCGCCTTATAGAAAACATAGGGGTCGCCATCTTGTAAATCTTCGCCATCCGCCTTTACCGTCGCGAACAGAATATTCTCAATTTCGCTACTCGTATAAATACCGTAATAATTTGAATAATTATTATAATTCGTCAACGCGTCGCCGGAATAATAACTAGCATGCTTCTCTAGCTCATCTGACCCGACTAGGCTAACTTTTTTTAACTTCCCGCCCTCGAGATAATTTTTAGTTCCCGAAACGGTTTTTATCGTTACTTTCGCGTCGGTATAATTTTTATCTTTATTATAGATATAAACCGCCGGTGCCTTTTTTGAATCGGTATTAACCGAAGCATTATTCAAGATAAGGTTAATTTCGCCGCTTACGCCGTTCGTATTTACGGCAATCATCGCGCCAGAGATTTCGCCAGTAAATTGATAATTGCCGACGGAGTTAATATTAATCACTTTTATTTCTAGCGTTTTAATCTCGACGTCGTTTGACTTTTCGTCAATAAAATCGTCTAAATCGGGCGTTTTTACCGCCGATACGCCGTCGAAGAGGAAGTTCGTTAGATAGATTTTAGGTAGGTTACCTGAGTTATAATCGGTAAGGAAGTCCTCTAGGGTCGCATATTCTTTTAGGTTTAGGTTATTTAGGTCAATTTGAGTTAAATCAATAGCGTTCGCTCTTAGTCCGAACCCGAAAGCTCCGATGAGTATAGCGAAGATTGCTGTTAATAATCTTTTCATCTATACCCCCGTCTAGTTAGATTGGGTATTATTATTTGGCATACTCGGAGGGGTAGAGCTATCGCCACTCGGCGGAGTACCGAGCATCTGAGGGGATTGTTGGGTATTTTGATTATTAGAGACTGTCGTTAGCGAATAGAAGTAAATTGAACCGGTTGAGATGATTGCGCCTAATAAAAGGCCGATAGTTAGGAAAATAAGTTTATCTTTCATTAGTAAACTCCTTATGTTAGTTATTTTAATTTTATCATAGCAAGCGGAGTTTAAGGAAATCTTAAAAATAAAAAAGAACCTGAAATCAGGTCTTTAACAGAGGTGGTAGGTCCGGCTGGAATCGAACCAGCATTGTATCCTTAGAGGGGATATGTCCTATCCGTTGAACGACGAACCCATACGGTTATTCTAGCATAGATTGACTTTTATCGCAATCTGTGATATAATTAGGGGATAGAGTCTTTTTCGAGAGATTCTAGCTTTTTGTTCCTTAAATCTTAGGTTAGGAGATGAGAAAAATGAGTCAGCGAAGCAGGCAGAAACTCCAGAGACAGAGCAAACCGAACCAGATAAATCTCGACCCGCGAGAGCCGCTAGAGGCGGACTTGAGACGACCGATGGATGCCGCGTTTTTCTTGATGATTGCGAGAGCCGACAAGCAGGACTATCTGATGTATCTTCAGAAAGAACTGGGGCTGGATCACATCGGAATCGCGGAGATGCTGGGAATCGACCGACGGAAGATGTATGAGCTGATGAAAGAGCTGGATGTTCCCCTGATCAATGTCAAGAATAAGGGGTTCAATTCCCCGAGGCAGGCTCAGAAGCTGGCGGAGTTCCGGGCGCGAGAGCGGCAGGTTTATCCGCAGTTTAAAGTGTATGATGTAGTAAGTGATACACGGGGACTGCTCGGAATATTCGAGAGAGAGGAGGAGACGGAAGTGAAGAAAGTCGCCAAAGAGGCGGAGCGAGTCGTAACAGAGGTCGCGACGCCGGAAACGGAGCCGGAGCAGTCGGAGCTGAGCAAGAAAATCGTCATCAGAGAGTTCGACGAACCGATCGTTAAGGTAACGCTGGAAATCAAGGGGTGGCGCAAGGCCATCGACAGCGAGATTGAAGCGTTGTTCGAGCGGAAGCTGACCGGTCCGGGGGACGTGATGGAAGTTCGGGTAAAGAGCCTGAACGAAGTATAACTCTCCTAATCAACCCAATCGCCCCTTAGCGGGGCGATTTTTTATGACTTAAACTT
>CAYWPO010000051.1:0-3155 GCA_964460285.1 uncultured Candidatus Saccharibacteria bacterium | reverse complement strand
AAGAAACGATTAAAAAGGCTTGTGACGCCGCGAAAGAAGTCTTAAAGGACGAAACTGCCGATAAAGAAAAACTCGAATCCGCGACTAAAGACCTCGATTCTCGTATTATGCCTATCGGCGCGAAACTTTACCAACAAACTTCTTCCGACCCCTCTGCCTCCTCCGACTCTTCTGAGAAGAAAGATGACGACGACGCTGTCGAAGGCGAAGTGGTTAAATAGGATAACTCTTAACTTATAATCCAAAAACAAAATCCAGTTTTAAGAATCGGGGGGGAGGGGGAACCTGGCGAGAACCCTCTCCCTAACTAGGAGGCTAACTAGCGCGCTACGCACCGAACCGCGCGACCGTTGCCCTTGTTGTTGTTGTTCTGAGGGTTGAGGTTCGTCGAGTTGAAGTTCAAGTTGCGAGAATTCGTTACGGAAGAAGCATACGAAGACCAGAAGTTGCCGGCGCCCGTGCGATTGTTGAGCGCACCGTTAGTCCAGTTATAGTTGCCGCTGCGGATAAAGATCGGGACGAGCCAATCCTCACTAGGAATAGCTTGAGAAACTTTACTTCCATAGAAGTAAACCATTTTGACCTTTCAAAAAGGGTATTCCTCGATTCTTGTCATTCTATCTTTAGAAGTAGCGTTTTTCTCACCCTAATAGCTAAAAACGATTTTCTAACGGTAGATGCAATTTTATTATATAATATTTATTTTTTCGAATTCACCTTTTTTAGGTGTTCTTTTGCTTTTAAGGTTACTAATCTTCCTCTCGGCGTCCTCTCTAGCATTCCGAGCTGTAATAGATATGGTTCATAATAATCCTCAATCGTCGAGGGTTCATCTCCCGTCAGCGCCGCAATCGTCGTTAGTCCAACCGGCCGCTCCCCGTAATTTTCCAACATCAACTCTAACATATTTCTGTCCGCCGGATCTAGCCCTAGCTCGTCCACCTCTAACATCTTCAATGCCGCCTCGGCGACCTTTTTATCAATAATCCCGTCTCCGTTGACGTCCGCATAATCCCTTACTCGCTTAAACAACCTGTTCGCAATCCTCGGCGTTAGTCTCGACCGTGTCGAAAGTAGCGCCGTTGCTTCCGGCGAAATCTCCGTCTTTAAAATCCCCGCCGTCCGCGTGATAATCTGTTGAATCTCTCCCTCTTTATAATACTCAAGTCGATGAATAATCCCGAACCTATCTCTTAGCGGCCCCGCCAACGCCCCCGTTCGCGTCGTCGCTCCAATTACCGTAAACTTCGGTAAATCCAGCCGAACCGACCGCGCCGCCGGCCCTTTCCCGATTACAATATCGAGTTTATAATCTTCCATCGCCGAATACAAAATCTCCTCAACCGTCCGCCTTAACCGATGAATTTCGTCGATGAATAAAACGTCTCCTGGCTGAAGATTCGTCAAAATCGACGCTAAATCTCCCGCCCGCTCAATCGCCGGCCCCGACGTTACCCTTAAATTCGCCCCAATCTCATGCGCAATCACGTTCGCCATCGTCGTTTTCCCCAACCCCGGCGGTCCGTATAATAGAACATGGTCAAGCGCCGACCCGTCGTTGCGTTTTTTTACCGCGTCAATCGCAAGCTTCAGGTTCGTTTTTAGTCGCTCCTGCCCAATATACGAAGAAAAATCCGTCGGTCTTAACGAAATCTCAATTTCTTGTTCATCTAAATTCGACTCATTCAACTTCGAATCGACTAACCTCTCCTTTTTTGCGGGAAAAACCTCCCCCGTCTCCTCGTTAAAACTCCTCTGAATACTCATTCTGCCTAAAATTATATCATAAATTCTTGTCATTTTCTCTCCGCGCTCCAATCACGCCTCGACCCCTGTAAAATGCTTAAAATTGCCCTCGAACTTGTCCGGAAAATTCCGCTACTGCTTGCATTCTGGGGGGGGGGGTGGTAAAATCTTAGCTAGCCGGAGCTATAGCTAGCCTATTCCGACGAACTTTTCTAGAAAAGGAGTGAGAAACATGACGGACTACTTCAAAGTCCCGAGCGATCTGCGTATTACCTGTGATATGTACGAATATCTCGGTTTCAAAGACGTTCTCGACCGCCGCCTCTACCTGAGCGGCGCGATTTCCTACGACGACGACGCTTTTTCCGACCCTGGCATGATGTCCCCCGAAGACATCGTTCAGTACATCTTCCAGTTCAACCGTGAAGACAGGGGACTCAAGCCCGAAGACCGGAAGCCGATCCGTCTCTATATCAATTCCCCTGGCGGCGATATCGAACAGGGCTTTCCTATCGTCAGCGCGATTCAGCTCAGTCAGACTCCCATCCATACCATCAACGTCGGCGAGTGGGCGTCGATGGCGTTCTTGATTGGGATTACCGGTCATCGTCGTCTCTCCCTGCCCAATATGCAGTTCCTGATGCACGACGGCTCGAACTTCATCCACGGTTCTACTGGTAAGGTTCAGGATCAGGCCGAGTTCAACAAACGCTTCGAGAAAGACGTCGTCCGTCGCCACGTCCTCTCCCACAGCAAGATTACCGAAAAGGAATACGACAAGCGTTTCCGTGAAGAATGGTATATGCTCCCCGAAGACGCCCTCGAAAAGGGCTTCATCGACCGGATTGTCGAATCTCTCGACGAGATTCTCTGACTCCTTCCTTGCCCCGCTGCCTCTAAGGCTAAAAAGCGGGGCCTTTTTATGCTATAATTTTAAAAAGGAGTTTTTATGGAATTAAAGAAAAATACTAAAACTTGGAAAAATCTCGAATTTGCCTTCGCTGGCGAGGCTCAGGCTTTTACGAAATATAACTATTTCGCCTCTCAGGCTAAAAAAGACGGCTATGAACAAATCGCCGACATCTTCCTTGAAACCGCCGGTAACGAAAAGGAACATGCTAAAATGTGGTATAAATATCTGAACGGCGGAAAAGTGGGCTCAACAAAAGAGAATCTGACCGCCGCGATTAACGGCGAAAACGCTGAATGGACTGATATGTATAAACGTTTCGCCGAAGAAGCTCGCGAAGAGGGTTATGAAGAAATCGCGAAAAAATTCGAGGGCGTCGCTAATGTCGAAAAGGAACATGAAGCCCGCTATCTAAAACTCCGCGATAATCTCGAAAACGATATCGTCTTTAAATCCGATAAAGTTACGATTTGGAAATGCCGTAACTGTGGCGCGATTT
>CAYWPO010000050.1:0-3156 GCA_964460285.1 uncultured Candidatus Saccharibacteria bacterium | reverse complement strand
TGGACTACAAGCTAGAAAAGAAGATTAAGGCTCTCTCCGCCGAAGACCGAACCGTTATAAAGACTTGGGCGCGCCAATCCGCTATTTCTCCGGAAATGGTCGGGCGAACTATCGCCGTTCATAACGGTAAGACTCACGTTCCCGTCTTTATCAGCGAGAATATGGTTGGTCATAAGCTCGGCGAGTTTGCCCCTACCCGTAAATTTAAACGCCACGGCGGTAAGAAAGCCGCTGAGGCCGCTGCTGCGAAAGGAGCTAACTAATTATGGCTACTATTTTCGCTCACGCATACGCTAAAGGAACCGATTCTCAGCCGCGCAAAACTAGCATTGTCGCCGCTCTTGTCCGCGACCGTTACGTTGCCGACGCCGTCGTCATCCTTGAGCATACCCCCCGCCGCGCCGCTCGCGCCGTCCTTAAAGCCGTCGAGTCCGCTAACGCGAATCTCTTAAACTCCGGCAAGTCAATCGACCCGAAGTCTATCCGTATCTCCCGTATCTCCGTCACCGCCGGAACCCGTATTCGTCGCTACGTCCCCGCTTCCCGCGGTCGCGCTCTTCCGTTTGAAAAAGTTTCTTCTAACATTTTCGTTGAAGTTGCCGGAGAAGAAAAAGTTAAAAAAGCCGCTAAGGCGGATGATAAGGAGAAAAAATAATGGGTCAAAAAGTCAATCCTATCTCCTACCGTCTCCAAGTTTCTAAAGACTGGTCTTCTAAGTGGTTTACGAAAAAGACCGACTTTAAAAACTGGTTAATCGAGGACGTTAAAATCCGCGAAACGGTAGAAAATCGCTTTAAATCCCGCCCAACTATCGCGAAAGTTAATATCGAACGAACCGAAAACTTAACGACCGTGACGATTTTAACCGCGAAAGCGGGTGCTGTTATCGGAAAACAAGGCGCCGGAATTAACGAACTTAAAAAAGATTTAGAAAAGTTTGTTTCTGGTCCTGTCCGCATTAACGTCGAAGAAGTTAAAAAACCAGAACTAAACGCCAAACTCGTTGCCGAAAATATCGGTTTCCAACTCGGAAAGCGTATGAACTTCCGCCGCGCTGTTAAGATGGCTTGCCAATCTACCATGGCTGCCGGCGCCAAAGGCGTTCGTATCGAAGTTTCCGGCCGTTTGAATGGCGCCGAGATGTCCCGCCGCGAAAAGTTTATCGAAGGCTCCGTCCCTCTCCATACTCTCCGCGCCGATATCGATTTCCATTGTCATCACGCCCCGACTATCGCCGGTATCGTTGGCGTTAAGGTCTGGATTTATAAAGGGGAGAAATAATTATGGCCATTCAAATTCCTAAGAAACTAGCCCACCGTAAAGTCCGTAAAGGTAAAAATACCGGCGTCGCGACTCGCTGTAATACCGTCGCGTTCGGAAAATACGGTTTAATGTCTCTCGATAACGAGCGTATTGACTCTCGCCAAATCGAGGCCGCCCGTCAAGCCATTACCCGCTATATTAAACGTGGTGGAAAAATCTGGATTCGCATCTTCCCTCATACCCCTGTTACCAAAAAACCGCTCGATGTTAAAATGGGTTCCGGTAAAGGTGAGCCTCAGTTCTACGTCGCCAAGGTTAAAGCTGGAACAGTTATGTTTGAGATGGATGATGTAACCGAAGAACAAGCCAAAGAAGCGCTTCGTCTCGCTTCTCATAAACTTCCGGTTCGTACCAAAATTATAAAGAAAGAGGAGTTCTAATTATGGCACACACATTAGTCGGGATCGTTTCCTCCGCCTCTCGTGATAAGACCATTACCGTCTCCATCACGAACCGTGAGACTCATCCCCTCTACCGTAAACAATATACTAAAACTCGAAAATATACCGCCCATGACGAGAAAAACGAAGCTAGTCTCGGCGATAAGGTCGAAATCGAGGCTTGCCGCCCGCTCTCGAAGACAAAGAGTTATAAACTCGTTCGCGTTCTCGAGAAGTCGAAAGGCTCGATCGAGTTGAAAGAAGAGGAAGAAATCTAATGATCCAACAAGAAACAAGATTAAAAGTCGCCGATAACTCTGGTGCTAAGGAACTTGGCGTCATCCGCGTTCTCGGCGGAACCCGCGCTCGTTACGCTCGCGTCGGCGATATCGTAACCTGCTCAGTTAAAGATGCCTCCCCGACCGGCGGCGTCAAGAAAAAAGCTGTCGTCCGCGCCGTTATCGTTCGTACTCGCCAGCAAATCCGCCGTCCTGATGGCTCAACCATCCGCTTCGACGACAACGCTGCTGTCCTCGTCAACGACGATAAAACCCCGCGCGGAACCCGCGTTTTCGGACCCGTCCCCCGCGAACTTCGCGACCTTGGCTTTACTAAAATTATCAGCTTAGCTCCGGAGGTACTCTAATGAAATCTATGATTAAAACCGGAGATATGGTTAAGATTATCGCTGGCGACAATAAGGGAAAAACCGCGAAAGTCGTTAAAGTTTCCCCGAAAGAAAATAAAGCTTTTCTCGAGGGAATCGAAGTCCGCGAGCGTCATCTCCGCGCCACCCAGTTTAACCCGAAAGGCGGTAAGAAAACTGTCCATCTCGGCATTGACCTTTCTAACCTTAAAAAAGAGGAGGGTAAAAAATAATGTATATTCCCCGCTTAAAAGAACTTTATAAAGAAAAGTTTACGGCCGAGCTAAAAAAGGAATTAGGCTTAAAGAATATTAACCAAGTTCCGAAGCTCGAAAAAGTTATCGTTAGCTCCGGCGTCGGTAAGAAACGCGAAGATAAACGCTTTACCGAAACCGTCGAAAATACCCTCAAGAAAATTACCGGCCAAGCGACAACTTCTCGCCTCGCGAAAAAGTCAATCGCGACCTTTAAGATTCGTAAAGGTATGGGCGCGCCAGTCGGCTATCTAACGACTCTTCGTAACGATAAAATGTACGAATTCGTTGATCGCTTAATCAACATCGCCCTCCCCCACGTCCGCGATTTCCACGGCGTCCCGCGAACTTCGTTTGATGCTCAAGGTAACTATTCTCTCGGACTCCGCGAACAGACCGTCTTCCCCGAAATTACTTTCGAAGACTCCGCCGTTCTCCACGGTCTCGAGATTACCTTTATTATTAAAAACGGTTCTAAGGAAGGAAGCCTAAAGTTGTTAGAAAAATTCGGTATGCCGTTTGAGAAGGAGGCTAAATAATATGGCGAAAAAAT
>CAYWPO010000049.1:0-3175 GCA_964460285.1 uncultured Candidatus Saccharibacteria bacterium | reverse complement strand
TCATGGTCGGGGCCCTCTTCTTTGATGGTTCGATAAACGGGGGTTTCGTTATCGTATCTCTGGGCGAGTTCTTGGAAATAGCTCTTGGGGTCGCGCCAGGAGCCTTCTTCGAGGACAGTATCAATTTTATTGAGAATATGTTTTTCGATAATCTTTTTAGCGGTAGCGTAACCTTGGTCGAGATAGGTAGCGCCGATGACTGCCTCGAAACAGTCAGCGAGAATAACGTCGTGGGCGCGAGGAGTTCCGTTTTTTTCGCCTTTCGAGAGGCGGACGAGCGGTTCGTAGCCGAGCTCTTTACCGGCGGCGCAGATGGCTTCGGTTCGGACAAGGGCGGCGCGCCAAGCGGTCATAATTCCCTCGGGTTCGGTATAATTTTTGAAGAGAAAATCAGAGGTTACGAGCTCGAGAACGGCGTCGCCGAGAAATTCGAGACGTTCGTTATGGTCATGAGCAATTTTTTTATGTTCGTTGACGTAGCTGCGATGGGTAAGGGCGGTAATTAAAAGGTTAACGTCATTAAAGCGGAAGCCGAGATTTTCTTCGGCAAAAAGTTGATATTTTTCGATAGTTTGTTTGTCCATGTTTATTAAAATTCACCTGATCTTATTTTTTTCTTAGCAATTAGCATTAGTTTTTCGATATCTTCGTATTCGATAGCGTCGAGAGCATCGGAAAATCTAAACCATTTAATTCCGTTCATCCAGTTTTCTTTTTGGGGGGTTTCGTGAGAGTCGAGAGAGTGGACGAGGTAGATTTGAGTTGTCATTAAAACGAGTTTATCGAGACGGCGGTATTTAAAATGGATTTTTCCGAGCCAACAGAGGACGGAGATATGATAAAGTCCGGCTTCTTCGCCGATTTCGCGGACGGCGGTTTGTTTAGCGTTCTCGCCTGGTTCGATATGACCCTTAGGAATCGTCCAGCGGTTTTTCGAATCTTGAATGAGAAGGATTTCGATATCTTTCTTATCTTTCGAGAGGCGAAAAACAATCCCGCCAGAGGTCGGCTCGCGAACGATTTCTTTAATAACCGGTTTTTTCTTAAAAACGGTTTCGCGGAGTTTATTAAAGGGAGAGGGTTTATATTGTTTCGGAAGAGCCTCCGGAACTTTACGTGTCGCTCTCCTTTGGGCTATTGGCTCCTTTGAGGGGTTTCTCTCCAGAGTTCTTGGCTTTAGAGGTTTTTGATTCATTATTTCCTTCTTCCGAGTCGCCTAAACCTAGCTTTTTAAAGGCAGTTCCGAGAACGCCGTTGATAAATTTAGACGAGTTTTCAGCGCCGAAAGCTTTAGCAAGCTCAACGGCTTCGTTGATGGCGACTTTCGGGGGGACGCTTTTGTTACAAAATTCAAGCTCGAAAAGCCCAATCCGGAGAATATTCCGGTCAATCGAGGCAATCGTCTCAATTGGCCACTCAGGGGCGATTGGGGCAAGCTCCTCGTCGAGATACGCCGTTTTTTCGACGACGCCGCGAGAGAGATTATAGACGAATTCGGTATCTCCAAGGGCTTTTTCGTAGGGGATGATATTTTTAGCAACAATAAGGTCGATTTCGGCACTGGCATCGCCCGCCTTACTTCGGAACTCGTATTCATATAAGCTCTGAAGTGATATAATTCTGCCTAAATGTCGATTAGAAGCCACCTTTTCTAGTCCTTTTTAGTTTTCTTAGTTTTAGCCGGTCGAACAGTTTTTACTTTAACGTTCGGGGTCTTTTTCTTAGTTTCGAAAGCCTTAACAGGGGAATATTTATTGACGGCACGCGCGAGCGTTAAGCGGATATGGCTCCTACGGAGACCGGTTTTACGCGCGCTGCTCTGTTTTTTAGGTTCAGGCATTAAATGCTCCTTTTTATAATAGAATTTATTTTATTTTAGCACTTAATTTTTAGTTTTGCAAGGGGAATTAAAAAGAGCACCGGTTGAGGTGCTCAGGGGTCTTGAGAGGGGTGGGTTATTTTTCGGTATAGTGCTTGTTTCCCGGGATGCGGAAGTAGTAGCGCTTAGTCCACTCGGCTTTCGGTTCGGGGACGTCCCAGAAGAGGAAGCGGTGGACACCGATTAGAGCCTCGTCGTAGGAATAGACGGTTGGGCTGGCATCTTCGCCGTCGGCGAGATATTCTGGGACAATGTGGACGTTGTCGAACGTGTGTTTGGTGTCCTGCCAGGCTTGACCGTTCCATTCGTAGATGTGGAACTCGGAGCGGTTATATCTTTCCCAAGAATAGAGGTAGTACCCGTCTTGATCCTCGACGGGGGTGTATTTTTGGGGGTTGGCACGCTGAACTAAGACGTAGCCGGTCGGTCGGGTATTGAGGGCGACGGTTCCAGAGTCGGAAAAGATAGCGCAGAGGAACGCGAGCAGCAGGGGTAGCAGATACGCAAGTTTTGCGTGGTAGTGGGCGTAAAGCATCAAGACTACGAAAATCACCGTAGCTACGTAGCCGATGACGATTAGCCCGATAGCAACAGTATAAGTCACGAAGATCCCTCCCTTTCAAAAGATATTAAGGTACCTATTCTGATTATATCACATATAGGCGAAAAAGTCAATAATTAGGCAACGAGATTAAGGAGTTTAGCCTTTTTAACGAAAATAGTCTTTTTAGGGGTCAGGACGAATTTTTGGACATTTTCGTCGGCGAGGGCGAGTTTAACGATTTCTTCCTCGGAATCAAGGAGGCTAGCTTCGACGTTTAAGCGAGCGCGGAGTTTTCCGTTGACTTGGACGACGATAGTAACGGTTTCCTCTTCGAGGAGAGCTTCGTCGACTTTTGGCCAGGAATCGTCGGAATTATATTCTTCGAGGATTTCGGAGGAGAGATGAGGGGCGAAAGGTTTGAGGAGTTTTGCGAGGACGATGATGTCTTCCTTTGAACTGCCGGATTTATAGAGGTAGTTGACATATTCCATTAGGGCGGAGACGGCGGTGTTGAAGCTGGCGCGGGAGAGGTCGGCGGTGACTTTTTTGATGGTTTTGTTTCTAATTTTGGAGTTGTTGACGGTTTTTAGCTCCCCGAACGCTAGGTTATAGACGCGAGAGAGGAAGCGGTAAACGCCGCCGACAGAGCGGGGATTCCAGGCGGCGTCGAGATCATAGGGACCGATGAACATTTCGTAAGTACGGAGAGTATCGGCGCCGTAACCTTGGTCGATGACGTCGAGCGGGTCGAT
>CAYWPO010000048.1:0-3372 GCA_964460285.1 uncultured Candidatus Saccharibacteria bacterium | reverse complement strand
CGAACCCGTCCGTAAGGAGTTTTCGAACTTCCTTGTTGCTTACGCGCCCCTGTTCTCAGACCGCATCAAAGCAGCCATACCGACCTTCAATTATGGTTTCGGCGTGGATGGTGTTCATTTTCGCGCCACTTTCTCGCGCTCTTCGGCTAGCAACGGCTATGAGCTCGTCTTCGAGGAAAGCTCATTCGACCCCCATACCGCCCGCATCTCTTGCTCCCTCGCGAAAGACGGCTCCCTGTCGTTGATTACCGCGACGAATATCAATGTTCCCCGCGTCGAACGCGTTTTCCATGCTTTCCAACACACCGTCAAAAGATCGCGAGATCTTCTCCTCAAAGCTTCCCAACCCTCCTAACCCCCCGCCCCGCTTTTAGCCTAAAAAGCTCCCAGCGGGGCTTTTCTATGGTATAATTTTCTTATGAAACTATCTGAAGAACTCATTTGGCGCGGCTTTTCCGCCGAAAATACCTTAGAAAAGCCTGAAGATTTAGATAATCGAGCCTCTAAAAAGTTCTATTTTGGTGCCGACCCCTCTGCCGACTCTTTGACGATTGGAAACCTCGCCGCGATGATGATGTGTGCCTGTTTCGTGCGCCACGGTTACGAACCGACTCTCCTTGTTGGCGGCGCAACCGGCCAGATTGGCGACCCGAAAGAAACTGGTGAGCGCGACTTGAAGCCCCTCTCCGAAGTTGAACATAATAAATCTTGTATTAAGTCTCAGATGTCCCGCGTTATCAAATCCGACTCTCTCGAGATGGTTGATAACCTCGACTGGTTTAAAGATATAAACTACCTGACTTTTCTCCGCGAAATCGGAAAAACTTTCTCTATGACCCAACTTCTCGACCGCCAATTCATCCAAGCCCGAATCGGCGCCGGCGGCTCCGGAATCTCTTACGCCGAGTTTTCTTATACTCTGATTCAGGGCTACGATTTTCTTTATCTTTACCGTAAAAAGGGAATTAGTCTCCAACTTTGCGGCGCCGACCAGTTCGGTAACGCTTCGACCGGAATCCATCTCATTAAACGTCTCGAAAACGCCCGCGCCGACGTCTGGTCAACCCCGCTCATTATCGACCCCGTTTCCGGTCGAAAGTTCGGTAAATCCGAGGGTAACGCAGTTTGGCTCGCCTCTGAACCCGCGACTAAACCTGACGGCTCGAAGTCCGAAAACTTTACTTCTGTTTTTGATTTTTATCAGTTCTGGCTTAACCAGCCCGACGAATCCGTCGAATATCTCTTAAAAATCTATACCATCCTCGACCGCCCCGAAATCGAAAATATCCTCGCGGAACATAAATCCTCGCCCGAACTCCGTCTTGCCCAGAAAGCCCTCGCAAAAGGCGCGACTGAGGTTGTTCATGGCGCTTCCGCCGCCTCTGCCGCCGAGTTTGCGACGAATCTCCTCTTCTCAAAAGATAAGATGGCTCTAAAATCCCTAACTTCCGAAGATTTCGAAAAGCTCACCTCTGTTCTTAGCTCAACTAGCCTCGCCGAGAATCCTGACCTTCTCTCCGCTCTCGTCGCTTCTAAACTCGCCTCCTCGAAGTCCGAAGCCCGAAAGCTAATTAAATCCGGCGCCGTTTCCGTTAACGGCGAAAAAATCTCCGACGAATCCCTCGTTCTCAAGGCATCTTCTCTCTTAAAGCGCGGAAAAAATAAATTCGCAGTTGTAAAATAACCTATAAAGGAGGTAAATATGAAAAAAGTTCTCAGTTTCGACGTCGATCAAACGCTCAATATCGCGAAAACCCCAATTCCCGACGAAATCGCTGATTTATTGATTAAATGCCTAAAAGCCGAGTTTAAAATCTGCCCGATTTCCGGTCAAAAGTTCGACCAATTTCTCGTCCAAATCGTTGACCCCCTGAAAAATCGCGGCGCGACTCCCTCTGAGCTGAAAAATCTTCATCTTTTCGTCGCTCAGGGGACGCAATATTACCGCTTCGACCCCGAAACCGAGAACTGGATAAAAGTCTATGATTATCCTCTGAAAGAAGAAGAAGTTAAAAAAATTACCGAAGCTCTCGAAACCGCCGCGAAAGACCTCGGTTTTTGGGAAGAAGATAAACTGAAAGAGGGCGACGAAATTATTGAAAACCGCCTCTCTCAGGTTACTTTTTCCGCTCTCGGTCAGACCGCCGGAACCAAAGAAAAATACGCTTGGGATCCCGACTGTAAAAAACGCGAAAAAATCGTCGAAAAAGCGAAAGCTCTCGCTCCTGAATTTGACTATGAAATCGGCGGGACGACCTCAATCAACGCAATTAAACCCGGTATGAACAAGAAGTTCGGTATGGAAAATCTCATGAAAGAGCTCGCCGTCGAAAAAGCCGATATTCTCTACTTCGGCGATATGACCTCAAAGGGTGGGAACGACTACCCTGTCGTCGAGATGGGAATTGATACAATAACCGTTAGGAATCATGAAGATACCGCCTACTCTCTCCGCGGCATCCTCGGCGTAACAAACTCCCTCTAGCCCCCTAAAGACATACTAATCTTCTAATTATATCATACTTAGCCGAAAAAGTCAATCCCTTACCTTTTCTAACTACTTATGTTATTATAGATAGTATGAAAACTTATGTCATAGGTAACTGGAAGATGAACTTTACTGTTGGCGAATCTTCTCTTTATCTTCATAAACTCCTCTTAAAAACGCGCGCTTATCGTGACCTCGAAGTCGTCGTCGCCCCCTCTCTTGTCGCGCTTCAATCTCTCTCCCTCCAGACCGACCGCCGAAAGATTAAGCTCGCCGCCCAAAATTTCTTTTACCGCGACTTTGGTGCTTATACTGGCGAAGTTTCCGTCTCTCAGCTCCGCTCTCTCGTCGATTATGCGATTGTCGGTCATTCCGAACGTCGCTACATCTTCCGCGAAACCGATAAAGAAATTAAAAATAAAGTCGCTGCCGCTTTAAGAAACGGGATTACCCCGATTCTCTGCGTTGGCGAAACCGAATCCGAGCGAACTTTTGGCGAAACTGCCGACGTTATCCGCGATCAGGTTCTCGGCGGTCTCTCTGAAGTTTCTGCTGAAGAGCTAAAAAACGTAATTATCGCTTACGAACCAGTTTGGGCGATTTCCGGCTCTGGTCGCGCCGTAAAACTCGCTTCTCCTCTTGACGTTAAAGACGTTTTCGCGCTCATCCGTAAAACTCTCCGTGAGACTTACGGAAAAGAAGTCTCCGAAGAAACCCCGCTTCTCTTTGGCGGCTCTGTTTCCCCTGATAACGCTGGTGGCTACCTTGAGCTGAAGGATTGTAACGGTCTCCTCGTTGGCGGCGCGAGTTTGATTGCCCCGAAATTTATTGATATAATCGAGATAGCTAAGAAAGTTAAGTCCGAAAAATGACCGAAAAAGTAA
>CAYWPO010000047.1:0-3489 GCA_964460285.1 uncultured Candidatus Saccharibacteria bacterium | reverse complement strand
TCATGTGCGCAATGATAATATGACCATTCTCGAGTTCAACCCGAAATTGGGTATTCGGCAGAGCCTCAACGACTTTACCTGTGAGTTTAATCACTTCCTTTTGACTAGCCATAAATTACGCGTTTAATTATAACAAATTTGAGTTAAAAATACAAGATTAATTTTCGACAATTACGGCGCGAGTGAATTGGCGGGAAAGATAAGTTTGTTGGGTTTGAGACCATTCGCCAGTACAGGTAATTAACGTGATGGATTCTTTACCTTGGACGGGGGAAATCATGGCGGTTTTCATATAGTTGTCCGATTCGGAAAGGGGGACGGAGATATTTTCGACGACGGAGTAGCGAAAAGTTTCGCCGTCGCCGCGTTCGATAGTAATGACGTCGCCCTCGACAAGTTCAGGAGTGTATTTAAAAACGCCGACGATATTAGGGCCGCCATTATGACCGTCAAGTAGGAGCGTTCTTCCCTCGCCTGGCTTTCCGGAGGAAGTATACCAACCGACATCGAAGATGTTGTTCGGAGTGTCAAGTTCGCCGGAGGATTTTAGCCCCATTGGGAGGACGCGAGCGTTTTTGATGTTTAGTTTTTCAATTGAAAGGTAGCGCGGTCGGTCGGCGGCGACATAATAAGCGGCGCGTTCTTCTTCGGTAACTTCGGTTTCGTCGAGTTCTTCCGATTCGGTTGAGACGGAAACTTCGGTAGTCGCGCGAGTTGAACCCTCTTTTTCGTTATAATAATTATATTCCCAAATTGCGGTCTTAATAAAGAAGAAAGCGAGGAGGGCGAGGATAACTCCCCAAATAACTTTTCCAATGATTCCCCGTTTAGTTCCACCCATTTTCATTTTTTATTCGTCCTTTCCGTAATCGTCGTAGGTTACCATTAATGCTTTCGAATCGAGACTGCGAAGATTTTCTAGTGCGACGCTAACGACGATTAAAAGTCCAGTTCCGGAGAGAGAAAGTCCGAGCGGGGTACCGGTAGTCATGATAAAGATATAATCGGTAATAAAGGGGAGCATGGCGATTAGACCTAAGCTAAAGGCACCGAAAAGGTTGAGGCGGTTAATTATTTTGGAAAGATATTCGGCGGTTTTTAGACCTGGACGAACTCCCTCGATAAAGCCACCTTGTTTTTGGAGGTTGTCGGCGATTTCGTTAGTATTAAAGATGATTGTAGTATAGAAGAAAGTAAACATGACGACGAGGATAAAATAAAGGGCGGGATAGAAGAACCACATCGCGGTAATTCCGTCTGGATATTGAGTTGAAAAATTATTGGCGCTAGGGGCGGTAAAGAGAGTAGTTAGAGTTGAGCCGAAAGTATTTCCGGAATCGACGGTCGTGATAACTTGGCCGACTAAGGCAGGGAGAGAGAGAAAAGCGGTTGCGAAGATGACCGGAATAACGCCGGCGGCAATGAGTTTAATTGGGAGAATGGACTTAATTCCGCCGTAAGCGGAGTTACCGCGGACACGTTTGGCGTAGTTGATGGTGATGATTCTTTGGGCCTCGTTAAGTTTGACGAGGAAGTAAATAACGACGATAATTGCGACGGCGAAGCCGAGGACAATCCAGAACACTTCGGGGTTAACTGGGAGGTTAAGCCAACCAAATAAGCTAAGAGTTCCGTTAGAAGTATTAAAGAGAGCCGTGGCGAGGCTGGCGAAAGTGCTGGGGAACTGGGAGATAATCGAAGCGAAGATGAGCATGGAAATTCCGTTACCGATTCCTTGTTCGGTCATTAACTCGCCGATCCACATCAAGATAATTGAGCCGCAGACCATGGCAGAAACGGCGATAATCCAGTCGATCATCGAGAGGTCGGGGAGGACGGCGGTATTAGAAGCGACGATGGATTGGTAGAGGATATAGATATAAGCGATAGACTGGACGATAGCGAGAGGAATCGTAACGATTCGGGTCCACTGATTAATTTTTCGACGACCAGCTTCGCCGTCATTGGAGAGTTCTTCGAGGGAGGGGATGGCTTTAGTGAGAAGTTGGAGAACGATAGAAGAGGTAATGTAAGGGGAGAGGCCGACGAGGAGAATTGAGAAAGTAACTAGGCCGCCACCAGAAATCATATTGAGGAAGCTACCGAAGTCAGAGCTTTCGAGAAGACCTTTAACGGCTTCGCGGAAAGTTGTTGGCTCGCCGATTGGAACGGGGATATGGGCGAGAAAACGATAGACTACTAAAAGCCCGATAATGATACCGAGTTTTTTGAGCATATCTTTGTTTTTTAGGGATTTGAAGATGGTCTTAAAATGCATAAAATTTCTCTCAACTAGTTATTCTTATTTATCATACCACAAAAATAGCCCTTTGGGGGCTATTTTATAAAAAATATTTTTATTATTTTTCTACTTTTTTCGCTCTCATCGGAACGGAGACTTTTTTGAAGCTACCGCCAGCTTTTTTGATGGCTTCAATCGCCGATTTCGAGGCGAATTGAGTTTCGAGGGCGATTTTAGCGGTTAATTCGCCGCGAGAAATGACTTTAACCTTGACGTATGGAGAAGAAATTAAAGCATTCTCGGCGAGAACGAAGTTATCGACGTTACCTTTAAGGTCATTTAGACGGTCGGTATAAATAACTTCGGCTTTGGCGTGAAGGGATTTAAAACCTTTGAGTTTCGGGATGGCCTGCATGATAGCGCGTTGACCGCCCATGAAGCCAGCCGGCATCTTTCTGTGGCCGGTACGGGCTTTTTGACCCTTAGTTCCGCGGCCAGCAGTTTTACCTTGACCGGCGGAAATACCGCGACCCTTACGGGACGGACGAGTATTCTTATTGACTGCTAATTCGTTATATTTCATGACTATTTCTCCTTCTTCTCAGCTTTTTTGGCTGTTTTTGGAGCGGATTTTTTAGAGGTAGTATTCCAATCTTTACGCGGAACTTGTTGCCTTAAACCTTCGATAACGGCGTAAGCGATGTTGACTTTGTTGGTCGAACCGAGAGATTTAGAGATAAGGTTTTTAATTCCGGTTAAACCGATGATTGAGCGGACAACGCCGCCGGCAATAATACCAGTACCTGGAGCGGCGGGTTTCATCAAGACGTCGGCGCCAGTAACTTTAGTCTCGACTTCGTGGCAGATGGTTTCGCCATCGAGGTTAATCTCAATCATATTTTTCTTAGCTTTGGCGGTTGCTTTAGCAACGGCAGAGGTAACGTCATTACCCTTAGCGACGCCAACGCCAACTTTGTTTTTATGATTACCAATTGCGACGAGAGCTTTAAAGCGCATACGGCGACCACCGGCGACGGTTCGAGAGACGCGGTCGATGTTAATCGTAACTTCATCGAACTCTTTCGGAGCGTCAGTCGGGCGAACGCGGTCGCGGCGATTATTTCTACCCATCTTGCGTCCGCCAATATCGCGGCGTTCGCGGGTCGCGGCGACCTTATCGGTCATTTTTAACGTTCCGGATTTGTTGATAACTTTAGGGGCTTTTTCTTTAGATTCGGGCATATTAG
>CAYWPO010000046.1:0-3609 GCA_964460285.1 uncultured Candidatus Saccharibacteria bacterium | reverse complement strand
ACGATATTCATGAACTCGAACGCTGGATCGAAAACTGTATGCGCGACGGCTACGCTAAGGCTCAAGAAATCGCGACCGATAAAATGAAGCCGATGATGGGAATGTTAGGGAACCTCGGTCTCTAATCGAGCTATATAATATATATGTTACCTAAGGCTCTTGAAGACGTTATCTCTGCGCTCGGAACTCTCCCAGGTGTCGGACCTCGAACTGCGGAACGTTATGCTTATTATCTTTTTCGCGCGAACCCGACCCTTTCCGCCTCGATTTCTGATTCCCTAAAAAATCTTCATTCTAACGTTAAAAATTGCCCAAAAACTTTTGCCCTAATTGATGCCGAAGAAAAATATTCCACGCTCTATTCTGACCCCTCGCGCGACCGAACTTCCGTTCTTGTTGTTGAGGAACCGCTCGATATTTACGCTATCGAATCTACGCGCCAATATTCCGGAACCTATCATGTCCTCGGCGGCGCCGTTTCCCCAATCGACGGGATTACTCCCGACCAGCTCCATATCAAAGAGCTCATTTCTCGCGTCGCCGACGATAAAGTTAAAGAAGTTATTATCGCAACTAACCCTTCCGTCGAGGGCGAATCGACCGCTCTCTTGCTTCAAAAACTCCTCAGCGAAAAATATCCCGACCTAAAAATTACCCGTCTCGCTCGCGGTCTTCCGCTCGGCGTTGACCTCTCCTATGCCGACCAAATCACCCTCTCCGCCGCCCTCTCGAACCGAACTTCGCTTTAATCTTCTAAAAGTTTAAGATTCTCTCCCTCGGAGATGGTTTCAACATTTTTTAGTTTTTTCTCAATCTGCCTCGACGTCGTTTTCGCGCTTTCAATCTTATTTGCGCTTTCCGTCAACTTCTTCTGAACCCCCTCTAATAAATCTCCAAATTTCCCAAATTGCGCTTTAACCCCACCGAGAATCTTCCAAACTTCCGCGCTCCTCTTCTCAATCGCAACGCTTCTATACCCCATCAGTAGCCCATTCAGCATTACCGGTAACGTCGCCGGTCCCGCTAAACTAATATTATATTTTTGCCGAATTTCATCTACTAGCCCCGGAATCCGTAAAATTTCCGCATACAAACTCTCCGTCGGAACAAACATCATCGCAAAATCCAGCGTTTTTGGCGGTTCAATATATTTCTCGCTAATCTTTTTCGCCTGCGTTTTAACATCTTTCGCGAGTTCTTTTCTTAAACTCTCAATTTCTTCTTTCTCTCCCTTATCATACGCTACGATTAACCGGCTATAATTCTCGACCGGAAATTTCGAATCTATCGGTAATAAAACCTCCGCTTCTTTCCCCGGCATTTTAATCGCAAATTCTACTCTATCTGCCGATCCCTTTTTAATTAACGTATTCTCTAAGTATTGCGCTGGCGTTAAGATATCGGAAATAATCGCTCTTAGCTGGACTTCGCCATAAATCCCGCGTGTTTTTACTCCCGTCATCACTTTTTTCAAATCCCCAACCCCCGTCGCCAGATTTTTCATCTCCCCTAACCCTTGATAGACTTGCGTCAGCTGTCCAGAAATCGTCTTAAAGCTCTCATTAAATCGCTTTTCGACCGACTCTTTTAATTTTTCATCAACTGTCTCGCGCATCTGTTCCAACTTCTTTTCGTTTGAATCCTGAATTCGCGTTAATTTATTATCGACAGTCTTTTGAATCTCGCCAAGGTTCCCTGAAATCTCTTTTCGGTTTTCCCGAAACTCCGTCGCAATTTTCGGTTGAATCTCCTCGACTTTTTTCGAAAGCATCTCAATTTTTGTATCAGTTTTCACTAACTTCTCCGTAATCTCAGAAAAATCAATTTTCTCCTTTTCCTCCCCCTTACCTAAAATTTTAAACAACAAAACCCCCAAAGCCCCCAAGTTAATAACCCCCAAAATAATCATAACAATTTCCATAACCAAATTATATCACATTACCTTAATCAAAAAGCTTATAAACATCGTATTCCGACTATTTTCTCGTCACGTAATCCATATCAAACCCCCGCTCTCCTTTTGATAGCAACGATTACTTCCGTAATGCTGATACTGCCGTATTATCTTTCCCCTTATCATTTATCCGCAGCGGCGACTACAGCTGGCTTAACGGTGGTCTCTACGGTCGCACGGTCAACGGCATCTTCTGGTCTTCGTATGCTTCTTCCCCGATAGGCTCTCGCTACTTGTACTTCGGCGACAGGTACCTCTACCCCCAGCGCGTCAATAGTAAGGGCGGCGGGTTCGCGGTTCGGTGCGTGGCGCGCTAGTTAGCGTTCCTAAAGTCCCCATAATCTAGCCACGAAAAACGTGCCACCACAAGAAACAAATAAGAATGAAAATGGATTAGCGAACAGCCTTTTCGGCTTCAGCTTTTTTCTCGCGCTCAAAAGCAGCAGCGATAATTTGTTTCATTTTCTTCACATTCATACCTATATTTTACCTCTTTTTACGATTTTTCGCAAGAATAAAGGTTATGATATCTAGAAAAGCACCCAAACTCATAAAATAGTTCGGATATGCTTCGCGAAGTCTTTTAACCTGATTTACAGCGACCAGTACGGTCTGGCGATTTGGCGTATTTTGCTGTTCTAACCGCTCATAGTCTCGAAATGCCTGTTGATATTCTGATTCTTTATATCTAATAGTCGTCGCCTCTTTCTTGATAGGATCTAGAGAAATAACAACATAATAAGAGTTTCTCACCTGACTATCTGTAAAAATCGGCTCAACCATAGCGAAACCAGTTATTTGCGAATCAATATGATTTTTTGACATATTTTCTTCTAACAGTCCGCACAATTCCCCTAATCTTAAACCTTTATATTCCGATACCGGTTCCGCATTTTCTGATAATGCGAAAATTGATGAAACTTGGCAGAAAAAATCGTGCCAACAGGTTTTATCATCCCTTTCCTTGAGCGATGCTCCTCTAAAAATATCCGTTGTCTCAACTGATGTCGCCCAAAGATGTTGGAGATTTGTGCGTAGCTGAATCTCTACAAACATTCCATCTTTCTTAAAAATAAAATGCTTTCCTCGATATCCGCTAGGTTTTGGTTTTTTAATATAATCACTAATTTTGACAAGATTATCCCAGTTCTTAATCTGCTCTTCAATGATTTTAGATTGCGCCATATCATCTACAATAATACGTACGCCCGCAATATCTTGCATACTCGAAAGACGCATATTTTCAAAACGGTTTAATTTTCCAATGATTGTCGGCAGACGCTTTAACCTCTGAGCTACGATAATATTATTCTTATCAACCTCATTGGCTAGTCCTACGCATTTATCATAAAAATCGTCAAGAAGTCCACCATGAGCCTCACGCCATGTATTCAGAATTTTTACCGCTTCAACATAATCACTGTCGCCCTCGCCACGACGTATAATATTTCCGATTCTATTAACAGTAGAGTTCGACAAGTCCATACATTCATTATACTACGTCTTGCCTCTCCTTTTGATAGCAACGATTACTTCCGTAATGCTGATACTGCCGTATTATCTTTCCCCTTATCATTTATCCGCAGCGGCTACTACTACTGGGTTCGCGGTTCGGTGCGTGGCGCGCTAGTTAGCGTTCCTAGTTAGCTCCGGCT
>CAYWPO010000045.1:0-3707 GCA_964460285.1 uncultured Candidatus Saccharibacteria bacterium | reverse complement strand
TACTAATAGACTCATCGCCTTTTTATGCTATGAACTTAGTCTAGCAATCGGTGCTCGACGCCGAAGTCAATTAAAATCTAATCTTGCTCATCAAGCCTAGCGCTCTATGGAACGTTAAGCTTGGTGTCCATACCGCTAGGGAAATACCTGTTCTCATTCCGAACACAGAAGTCAAGCCTAGTAGGGGCGATTATACTGCTCTGCGGGAAACTAGCAAGATGCCAATTTATGAATCAATCCGCCTAAAAGGCGGATTTTTTCTATCTAGGTTCAATTATTCGCAAACTAACTCTAACTTAACTTCGTAATCTTTCTTTCCGTAGGGTTCAACTGGATAAATCTTCGCGTTTGTTTTATTTTTATCACATTCATAATCACCTGTAAAATACTTCTCGAACCCAGAATTTTTACGATTATTATACAAAAGCAACTGCCTTAAAAGTACCGGTGAAAACCCGCTTTGTGAAAACTTTATAAAGTTTTCTTCTAGCTTTTCTTCCGCCGCCGTCTCTATAAACTTATCATAATAATAATTCTCGTAATAATCTCGCGCCAATTCTTCTAGTTTTCGCTCCGCAATTGCTTTTGGATTAAAATAAACTGTCACAAAAATTGACAGTCCAACCATAATTGCCGAAACAATTACACCAATTGTGACGAATCTCCGCCCAAAAGCAGCATCGCTTCGTTTTTTTATTTTGCTGTTTATTTTTACTTTCATATTCGAATTCAAACTGGTGATCTCGAGGAGAGTCGAACTCCTATTGACGGGATGAAAACCCGTTGTACTAACCGTTATACTACGAGACCATTACCTCCTAATTATACCAACGAATCTCAAAAAAATCAAGAAAAAATCTCTCCGACTTAAAACCCTTTTTATGCTAAAATAATTCTATGAGCAAACTTTTTAAACGTACTAAGATTTTAGCAACTGTCGGCCCAGCTGTGATGTCCGAAGAAAAAATTACCGAACTGATTATGGCGGGGGTGAATGGCTGTCGCTTGAACTTTTCTCATGGTAACTATCTTGAACGCGACCAACAAATCTCTTGGATTCGTAATGCTTCCGCGAAAAAAGGTCGCGCCGTCTCTATTCTTCAAGATCTCCAAGGCCCGAAAATCCGCCTCGGCGAGCTGAAAGATAATCATCTTGACGTCAAAACCGGCGATATTCTGACTCTAGATTATAATATTAAGGAACATGACGGCTCGAAAAATCTCCCCGTCCAATACAACCTCGCCGAAAAGGTTAAACTTGGCGAACCTCTCTATATTTTCGACGGAAAAATTAAGACGAAAGTTGTCGAAATCTCCTCGAAAACCGCGATTAAGGTCGAGGTCGAGAACGACGGCGTTCTGATGTCGAAAAAAGGTCTGAATCTCCCCGATACTGATTTTGGCGGCGACATTATAACCGAAAAAGATATGGCCGATATTGAATTTGGCGCTTCTCGCGACTTTGATTACGTCGCTCTCTCTTTCGTCCAGTCCGCTTCCGATATTGAGAAACTTCGCCAAATCCTCCTTTCTCATGGTTCTTCCGCCCAGATTATCGCCAAAATCGAGACCAAAAAGGCAATCGAAACCGATAAAAACCTCGAAGAAATCGTTAAGGCTTCCGACGGGATTATGGTCGCTCGCGGCGATATGGCAGTCGAAGCCGGCGCCGAGGTTGTCCCGATTGTCCAACGAAAGCTAATCGCCCTCTGTCGTCATTATTCAAAACTCTGTATTGTTGCGACTCAAATGATGGGGTCGATGGTTGATAATCCTGAGCCGACTCGCGCCGAAGTCTCCGATGTTGCGAATGCCGTGATTCAAGGTGCCGACGCCGTTATGCTCTCCGACGAAACCGCGAACGGGAAATATCCTCTCGAAGCCGTCAAGGAGATGAAAAAGGTCATTCTCTATACTCAAAATAACTCTAAAATCACCCCCGTCGAAAAAGACCTTGAGCCGACCTCTGGTCTCTCGAATTATGACGCCATCGCTTACGCCGTCGCCCGTCTTTCCGAACGTCTAAACGCCGACGTTATCGTCTGTCAAACCGCCTCTGGCGCGACTGCCGAAACCCTTGCCGCCCAACGCCCGAACGTCCCAATTATCTCCGTTACCTCGAACTCTCGCGTTGCTTCTCAACTTGCCTTGACTTACGCGAACGCCGCCTTTGTCCGCCCTTACTCCGAAGATTACGGGATTGACCTTGCGCGTGAGTTAAAAAATTCCGGCTACCTAAAGGCGAAAGAGGGCGAAAAAGAGCTCCTCGCGGTCGTCATCTCCGGCTCAAAAGCGAAAATCTCCGGAACCGATACTATTAAAATTAGATACATTTAAGGGGTATTATGGATTTTTTAACCGTTAAAGATGCTAAATTAAGAAACCAAGTTGTTCTCGTCCGCGTTGATTATAACGTTCCTCTCGACGACGAGGGAAATATAGCTTCTGACTTCCGAATCCGCGCTTCGCTCCCGACGTTGGAATTTTTAAAAGAACATGGCGCCAAAAAAATCATTTTAATCTCCCATCTCGGTCGTCCCGACGGGAAAAAAGTCAAAGAACTTTCCCTAAAACCCGTCGCTTTCCGCCTTGCCGAGCTTCTTCCGGATTCTAAAGTCGATTTTGTTGATGACGTTTCCGGCCCCGATGTCGAAGACGCGGTAAACGGACTTAAAAAAGGCGGGATTCTTCTTCTCGAAAACCTCCGTTTTTATGCCGGCGAAGAAAAAAATTCCGACGATTTTATCCGCGAGATAATCGACTCGACTGGCGCGACCGTTTATGTCCAAGATGGCTTCGCCGTCATTCATCGCGCCCACGCGTCCGTATCCGCCGTCGCGAAGAACCTCCCTGTTTACGCCGGACTTCTCCTCGAAAAAGAAATCTCTGCCCTCTCCTCCGCCCTTAAAAACCCGAAAAAACCGCTCACCCTCGTCCTCGGCGGCGCAAAAGTCGAAGAAAAAACTCCCTTAATCTCCGCTTTTTCTAAAGTTGCCGATAAAATCCTCGTCGGCGGAAAAATCGCCGCTGATGGTC
The DNA here is from genome assembly GCA_964460285.1 of uncultured Candidatus Saccharibacteria bacterium. Taxonomy (GTDB): domain Bacteria; phylum Patescibacteriota; class Saccharimonadia; order Saccharimonadales; family Saccharimonadaceae; genus Nanosyncoccus. Next base: position 671 of record CAYWPO010000045.1, on the reverse strand, counting down.
TCCCGAAAGAAGTCTTAGAAAACCCTGATTTGTCCGGAAAACTCTATATCGCTGAAGATTTCGACGAAGATTCCGAGGGGAACAAACTCGATATCGGGCCTCTCTCGACTAATAAATTTGTCGATGCGATTAAAACCTCAAAAACCATTATCTGGAACGGTCTGCTCGGAAAGGCTGAAGACCCCGCTTTCGCGACCGGCTCCGAAGTTGTCGCTAAAACTCTTGGCGAAACCGAGGGAATTACCTCTCTGATTCTTGGCGGCGATACGACCGGCTTTGTCGAAAACCTCCTAAAAGAATCCCCTGAACTGAAATATTCTCTTCTAAGTACCGGCGGTGGCGCTGCGCTCGAATTTCTCTCTGGAAACTCTCTTCCGGGGCTTGAAGTTATCGAAAAATAGGCTAAAACTATTGACTTTTTTCTTGAAGTATGATATAATGGAACTATTCGCCATTGCTAGCGAATAGACCTAGCCGTATGGCTAGAGTACTTTAAGGAGGTGCCATTATGAGCACTATCAAAGTCATTTCTGTTGAGTACCCCATCGAAGCCGGCCCCGAGGCTGGTCGTCTCTGCGACGCGCTGAAGTACGCTTACGGCAAGGGCAAGGTCGAGAACCTCGTGCACTTCGAGGTCAAGAACCCTTCTCCAACGGATCTCCCCGATGAAA
>CAYWPO010000044.1:0-3870 GCA_964460285.1 uncultured Candidatus Saccharibacteria bacterium | reverse complement strand
TCTTTGATTAAAGTTTTTCGATTACCTTCAAGATAACGAATGAGTTTTTTTAGGTTTTCTTTATATTCTTTCGGGGTTGATTTTTGAATTTCAATTCCTGGAGTTAAACCAAGATCAGTATTTAAAGTTTTTTTACCGTCATAAGGTTTATCATAATACGGGAAAATTTTTCGCAAAATTCGGAGCGCGCGGTTAATAGTTGTCCTGGCGTAAAATGGACCGATATATTTCGCGTCATCATCGAGAGGCTGGCGAGTAACAGAAACGTAAGGAATTTCCGAATCTAAATCAATTCGAACGTAAGAGACAGTCTTATCGTCGCGAAGAAGAATATTCCATTTTGGCATATAACGTTTTATCATTTCGCTTTCAAGAAAAAGCGCATCCATCTCCGTATCGACAACAATCCAATCAGTATCATAGATCTCCTTAATCAAGGCAAATGTTTTTACGTCGCGATCTTTTAAGTTCAAAAAATAACTACGAACGCGATTTTTAAGAACAGCGGCTTTACCAACATAAATAATTTCGCCGGCTTTATTTTTATGAAAATAAACTCCAGGAGAATTCGGTAAAGTTTTTAGTTTATTCTCTAAAGCTTTATTCATCGGACTCGACGACGGATTCTTCGCTCAAATTAGCTTTTAAGGTTGAAATTAAGTCGGAAAGCGGGACATATTCAGTCGGGGTCTTAACCTCAACGGAAGTTGGGTAAGAAAAGCCTAAGTCGATTGTAATATAAGGAATTTCGCCGCGAGAGTTAAGCGCGACGGTACTGTTCGTAGCGGAAAATTTTTTAAGAGTATGAGTTTTATCAACTTCGACGTAAGTATGAAAATTATTATTATATTTTTCGATAATTTCGGTGACTTCATTTTCGTCAAAGTCGGCATCATCTTCAGAATCGGCAAGGATTTCTAACTCGGTTTCGCGAGCAAACTTAGTTTTACAGTTCCAAAGGTCTTTTCCGACGCGAGAATTTCGAACTTCTTTAAGAAACTTCGTTAAAGTTTCGGGGCTAAAGGTCAGATAATAGTAATCAGAAGTTAAATCTAAGGTTTCGGGTTTTTGACTAGAGTTTTTAGACTGTTTTCCGAGCTCGATAAATTTTAGAGTTTCGTAAAGGTCAGAAATTTCGGTTAAACGAGTCCGTAAATTTCCCGCAACATTTCCAACGCAAGAAATTAGTTCGGTAATTTTCGATTTTTCGGTAGAGTTAAGACGGAAAAAGTCGCCAGCGATTTCGACTAAATCGTCAACAGAAACTTCAACCCAAGTTTCATCGAGAGTTTTAAGAGCTTCAATGATTTCGGAAAGATAGAAAAATTCATCAACGGAAATTACGTCTTCATAATCTTCGGGCGATTCTAGGTCTTCAAAATTCAAACCTTTTTCTTCGAGATTAGACTCGACAAGCTCGGAGAATGCGTCGGCGAGACCGTTAAGATAAAGATAAAACTTCCCGTTTTTCGAGAGAACGCTACCGATATTAAATTCGAATAAATCAAGCGCATCGCTACGCGGCTCGACGGTTAAAGTTAAAGTCGAAACGCCAGCTAAAGAAGCAGGGTTAGAGCTAGAGTCGAGAGTTAAAGAAACAGAACGGACATTTTCGAACGGAAAACGCGGAGAATCGCCATTTTCTTCAATCGCAGTGTCGAGGACGGTAATTTTTCCATCAAGAGCAACATTTTCGGCGGTAAGAAGATTTTTAACGGCACCGAGCGCGACATTTTCGGGGTTATTATAGACGAAGAAGAAAAAGTAAAAAACGCCACCGGCAATTAAACCAAGGCAAAGTAAGATAAGAAAGAAAGTTCGGAGTTTATGAGACTTTTTTTTCGGCTCGGTCGAAAGAGGCTCAAGCGAAACATTTTCGAGAGGATCGGAAGTCGGAGCGACTGGTTTTTCTTCGGGGGATTTTTTTAGAAAAGTCGGAACATTATTTTCTTCATTCATATAAATATTTTATCACAAAACGAAAAAAGAGTGATATAATAATACTTATGGATAATTTTATCATATCTAACATAAAAGCGAGGCAGGTTCTAGATAGTCGCGGGAATCCGACGGTAGAGGCGGATGTCTTTTTAGAATCTGGTCAAGCCGGACGAGCGGCGGTTCCCTCAGGGGCATCGACCGGTTCGGGCGAAGCATTAGAGCTTCGAGACGGCGACGAAAAATATTTTAACGGAAAAAGCGTTTTAAAAGCAGTTTGGAACGTTAACTCAAAAATTAAAGATGTTTTAGTCGGAAATTCGGCAGATCAAGAAACCGTTGACCAAATTTTACTCGACTTAGACGGAACCGAGAATAAGGCGCGGCTGGGCGCGAACGCGATTTTAGCGGTTAGTCTTGCGACGGCAAAAGCAGTAGCGCGAGCAAAAAGATTACCGTTTTATGCTTATGTAGCGGAGTTAGCAGGAACAAGCGATAAGATGTCATTACCGATGCCGATGATGAACGTAATGAACGGCGGAGAACACGCTGACTGGGCGACGGATTTTCAGGAATATATGATTATTCCTAAGGGTGCGGAGAATATTGCCGACGCAATAAGGATAGGAGCGGAAGTTTTCCATGCGCTAAAAAACGTCTTAAAAGAGCGTGGATATCCAACAACGGTAGGCGACGAGGGCGGCTACGCGCCAAAGGTTCGCGAGGGGAATAATGAACCGCTCGAATGTATAAAACTTGCTGTCGAGCGCGCCGGATTTAAGTTCGGAGAAGATATCGTTCTCGCGATGGATATTGCGTCGAGTGAATTTTATGATAAAGATCATTACGTTCTAAAAACAAATGGTGATTGGAAAAGTTCAGACGATTTAACGAATTGGTATGATTGGATCGTAAATAATTATCCAGTCGTTTCGATTGAGGACGGATTGGCGGAAAATGACTGGGAGGGGTGGAAAAAATTAACGGAGAGACTCGGCGAGAAAGTTCAATTGGTCGGTGATGATTTATTCGTAACAAATACAAAATTATTAAAGCGTGGAATTGAAGAAAAAGCAGGTAACGCAATCCTAATTAAGCCAAACCAAATCGGAAGTTTATCTGAAACAATCAACGCAGTAAAGTTAGCAAAAGAAAACGGGTTTAAGACAATTATCTCACATAGAAGCGGGGAGACGGAAGACGTTTCGATTGCGCATATCGCAGTTGGGTTAGGCGCAGGACAAATTAAAACTGGCTCACTTTCGAGAACCGAGAGAATGGCAAAATACAATGAACTAATCCGAATTGCTGAGGGAAATTCGCGATTAGGGTTAATTAATCCCTTTTAGGAAAGAGTATGGAAAATACCGAAAATAATAATCAAGATAATAACCAGGGCGAAAACTTGGTTAACTCGAATCCATTTGTTAGTTCAGGAACGCCGCCAACGGAGCCGACCGCAGGAGTAGAGCCGATTGCGGATTCGGAGCCGATAATAAATGCTGAGCCAGCGACACCAGTAGAAGAAACGCCCAATCCGGTTGAGCAGGACCCAGTAGTTGAGCAAAGTCCGGTGGAGCCGGTCGGTCAGCCAACTACGCCGTTCACTTCGACGACGCCGTTGCCGAACGAAGGCTTAGCAATTCCTCAGGAACCTGCAAAAAAGTCAAAAGGCGGGCTAGTCGCTTTAATCATTGCTTTAGTAGTTTTATTACTCGGCGGAGCGGGAGTAGTGGCGGCATATTTTGTAGCCCATACGCCAGAAAAAATTATGACCTCGATTATAGATAATTTTTCAAGTAAAAATTTAGGGATTTCTGGAACGATTGAAGTTGGCGGAGATGAAGATAATGAACCGATAAAAATTTCGCTTTCGTCTAAAACCGACGGAGAGAGTCAGGCTTCAGCTTCGACAACGGCAACAACAAAAAT
>CAYWPO010000043.1:0-4000 GCA_964460285.1 uncultured Candidatus Saccharibacteria bacterium | reverse complement strand
ACCGCTCGCTCATGGCGTGCGCCATGCAGAAACAAGCCGTCCCGCTTCTCCATACTAACGCGCCTGTCGTTGGAACTGGTATCGAAAAAGAAGTCGCAAAAAATCTCTCTCAGGTTATCTTTGCTGAGGGTGATGGCGAAGTTAAAAAGGCCGACGGTATCTCCGTTATCGTTAAATATGCCGATAAGTCCGAAAAAGAATATAAAGTCGTTCATTTCGAGAAGAATAACGACGACCGCTGTTATAATCAGCGCGTTAGAGTCGTCCGCGGTCAAAAAGTTAAAAAAGGCGACGTTCTTATCGAGGGCGCATCTGTCGAGGGCGGCGAACTCGCGCTCGGAAAAGACCTTCTTGTCGCGTTCATGCCTTGGCGTGGCTATAATATGGATGACGCTATCGTTATCTCCTCTCGCCTCGTCGAAGACGACGAATTAACCTCAATCAACATTAAAGATTACGACGTTGAAGTCCGCGAAACTAAACTCGGCCCCGAACAGGTTACCCGTGATATCCCGAATGTCTCCGAACATTCTCTCCGACATCTCGGCGAAGATGGTATCGTTGCCGTTGGCTCCGAAGTCTCGACTGGCGATATTCTCGTCGGTAAAATTACCCCGAAAGGCGAACAAGAACTTTCTTCCGAAGAGCGACTTCTTCGCGCCATCTTCGGCGAGAAAGCTAAAGACGTCCGCGATACTTCCGTTCGTATGAACGGCGGAAGTGGTAAAGTCGTCGGCGTTCGTATCTATACCCGCGAACAAGGTCATGACCTTAAAGCTGGCGTTTTAATGCAAATTAAAATCTATGTTGCCGAAATGAGAAAAATCGACGTTGGCGATAAGCTCGCCGGTCGTCACGGTAACAAAGGCGTCGTTTCTCGTATTCTTCCGGTCGAAGATATGCCGTTCATGGCCGACGGAACCCCGATTGATATTCTTCTTTCCCCGATGGGCGTCCCAAGCCGTATGAACCTAGGTCAACTCTTCGAGACCCACCTCGGAATGGCCGCCCGTGCGCTTGGCTATAAAGTCGCAACTCCGTCCTTTAACGGCGTTCCTGATGAAGTTATTACGAAAGAACTTAAAAAAGCCGGTTTCGACGAAGATGGACGTGTCCAACTTTACGATGGCTTGACTGGCGAACCGTTTAACGAAAGAACCTCGGTCGGTGTTATGCACATGATCAAACTTCATCACATGGTTGAAGACAAGATTCACGCCCGCTCAACTGGTCCTTATACGATGGTTACTCAACAGCCGCTCGGCGGTAAGGCCCAAAACGGTGGTCAGCGTTTCGGAGAAATGGAGGTCTGGGCGCTCGAAGCTTATGGTGCCGCAACTACCCTCCAAGAAATGCTTACTATTAAATCCGATGACGTCTATGGCCGTGCGAAAGCTTATGAATCTATCATCAAACACGAACCTATCGAGGGCCCGAAACTTCCGGAAGGTTTCAACGTTCTCGTTAAAGAGCTTCAAGGTCTCGGTCTTAAAGTCGACCTGCTTGATCATGGCGATATGACCGACGCTTCCGAAGTTATCGAAGAAACATCTCGCGAAATCGAGAAACTTAAAGACGATCAACAAATCTATAACCAACATAAAGCCGAAACTGCCGCCCAAATTACCGATTTGGACTCCGAAGAATCGGCAGAAATGTTGAACGAAGAGGGAATTACAATAACAGAGGGCGACGACGATGGAACCGTTGACCTCGGAGAGGAGTTCTAATATGGCTTGGCAAGACAACTTTATATCCGCCAGCGATTTTGATTCGATTCGCCTCAGCGTAGCCAGTGCCGACGATATTCTAAACTGGAGCTACGGCGAAGTTCTAAAACCAGAAACCATTAACTATCGAACCCAAAAACCTGAACGCGACGGTTTATTCTGTGAAAGAATTTTCGGACCAGTTAAAGATATTAACCCCCATGACGCTAAACTCAAAGGCGTTCGCTCTCGCGAAGCTGCCGTTGATAAAGATGGAAATCTCGTTACTAAGTCAATTTCCCGCCGCGAACGTATGGGTCATATCTCTCTCGCCGCGCCAGTTACTCACGTTTGGTTCATGAAAGGAACGCCGAGCGCGCTTTCTATCTTGCTTGACCTAACCGTTAAAAATATCGAAAAAGTCGTTTATTTCGCAACCTACTTAATCGTTGATGCGAAAGACGCAGAAATCGAAAAAACGCTTTCTGATCTCGAGGCTCAAACCGACGCTGCCCGTCAAGCGATTAAAATGCGTTACGAGCAGGAAGGAGAAAAAGGCGAAAAAGACATCAAAGAACTCGCCGCCGGTCAAACCAAAGAGCTCGAGGAACTCGAAGCTGAATTCTCGAATAAAAAGAAATATCTCGAAAGTTTCCGTAAAGGCGCCGTTATTACCGAAGTCGATTATCGTAATATGCCTGAGGAATACGAAGATTTGATTACCGTTAAGATGGGCGCCGAAGCTATCAAACAGCTTCTCGACGAAATCGATCTTGACCTCTTAATCAATACCCTTAAAGAGGAATACGAAACCGCTAAGGGTCAAAAAGCTAAGAAAATCTCAAAACGCCTCAAGACTCTCGAGGGTATGCAGGCCGCTGGTATTAAACCAAACGACCTCATTCTTACCGTTATTCCCGTTATTCCTCCAGATCTTCGCCCGATGATTTCTCTCCCCGGCGGACGTTTTGCGACTTCCGACCTTAACGACCTCTATCGCCGTGTTATTAACCGTAATAACCGTCTCAAGAAACTTCTCGACCTTAACGCTCCAGAAGTCATCTGCCGTAACGAAAAAAGGATGCTCCAAGAAGCCGTTGACGCGCTCGTCGATAACTCCGCCGCACACGGTTCTCGTTCCGCCGCCTCTCAAAACGGTCGCCGAAAGCTCAAATCCCTCTCTGACCTCCTCAAAGGTAAGCAGGGTCGCTTCCGTCAGAACCTCCTCGGTAAACGCGTCGACTATTCCGGTCGTTCTGTTATCGTCGTTGGCCCAGAATTAAAGTTGAATGAATGCGGTCTCCCGAAGCAAATGGCGCTCGAGCTCTTTAAGCCGTTCGTCATTTCTTGGCTCATCGGAAATGAATATGCGAACAACATTCGCGTCGCAACTCGTATGATTGAAGCTGGCGAAGCTGTTGTTTGGGATGCGCTTGATGACGTTATTCAGGGTAAATATGTCCTCTTAAACCGCGCTCCGTCGCTCCACCGTCTCTCAGTTCAGGCTTTCCAACCTAAACTTATCGACGGTAAAGCAATTCAGCTCCACCCTCTCGTCGCTTCCGGCTTTAACGCCGACTATGACGGCGACCAGATGGCAGTTCATCTCCCGCTTTCCGACGATGCCCAAGCCGAAGCGCGCGAACTCATGTCCGCAACCAAGAACTTACTCAAGCCCGCCGACGGCGCACCAGTTCTCGCTATCTATCAGGACGTTGTTCTCGGAATTTATTATCTAACTTACGATAAACCCGGAACCGATACCGAAAAAGTTAAGGCTTTCTCCTCGATTTATGAAGCGGAAATGGCTTACGATAAGGGTCTTATCGCCCTCCAAACCCCGATTCGCGTCTTTACGAAGAAAGAAATTAGAAATACGACTCTCGGCCGCGTCATCTTCAACGAAATCCTCCCGAAAGATTATCCATACGATAACTCCGTTCAAACTTCGAAACAGCTCAAGAAAGTTATGGCAAATATCTTCGATATTTACGGCCCTGAAGTAACCGTAAAAACCGCCGATGCCGTTAAAAACCTTGCGTTCGAATACGAAACTATCGCTTCCGTCTCGACCGCGAAAGACGATTACCCGACCTATCCCGAAATCGCCGACTTCGTTGCCGAAGGCGACGCGAAAACCGCGCTCATCCAAGATCAGTTCAATCAAGGTCTCGTAACCGAAGAAGAACGCCGCAATCTTACCATCGCTAACTGGCGTGATATCGATAAGAAAATCTCCGACTTCCTTAAAGAGAAACTTTCTTCTCTCGATACCGATATTGCCGTTATGG
>CAYWPO010000042.1:0-4088 GCA_964460285.1 uncultured Candidatus Saccharibacteria bacterium | reverse complement strand
CACAAAGGTCAATTATTTAATATAAACTAAAAAACTAATAAAAAGGAAATAATAATTATTATGTCCAAAAGAATTATTGCCGGTCTCGGCGTTGTCGCTGGTTTGGCTGTCGCTTTAGCTCCGGTAGCGACTTTCGCTACCTCAACAATCCACGTAAATGCTAGCGATTCCCATACTGACGAATTAGTCATTACGGTTAATCCGTCCTGTACGTTCGGTGATGCCCTCGCGACCACTCCAGTTGATGGCGTTTCTCACACCGCTGTTGCTGATACTACTTGGAACGAGTCGGCCCCTCAAACGGCAGAAACTGAAGCTCCGGCGACTCACTCCAACGACGATATCGATTCTACTGGCTACGGTATCATCTCGGCCGAACTCCCTGATGGTGGCACGGTCAATGCTTCTGAGCATACCGCTTATCGCACGATGAACGCTGGTACTACTAACGATGCTTTCGCGAAAACGACTCTCAAGGTTGTTTGTACTAATACCGACGGTTATACCGTTAAATTCGTAACCCCGAGCCTCACTAAGGATGGCAGCTCTGCTACCATTCCTGCGGCTGCTTCTTACAGCACTTCCGCTTCCGGCTATAACTTAGCTACGGTTACCGCCAACAACGGTACTTCTAGCGCTTCCGATGTCGTTTCTGGCAAAGACGCTGATGCTATCTCCGCTAGCGAAACCGCTTTAGTTGAACATACTGGTCTTTCTGCGACCGCCGGCGATACGATTGACATCGTTTACGGTATCGGCATCCAGTCCAACCAAGAAGCTGGCACCTATGCTGGTAAAGTTGTCTACACCCTTTACCAAGGTCTTGCCGAATAATTTAGCCTAAAAGCTAAATCAAAATTCTCCCCAGAAATGGGGAGAATTTCATTGTTAAAGATGGTATACTTTTATCATGGACCAAATTGAAGAAGTGTTAAAAAAGTCTCCAATTCTTCTTGAAACGGAAGATAAAATAAGTGGTAATCTCTTTATTGAAGATGGGAGATTTTTCTTCTTGACTATTGGAAATAATACCGAACTATCCAATCATGAACTATACTCAATTAGTAATACAGGTTTTCCAGAATTAAAACTGTTCTTAAGCTATCCTGTTGGGATACCAGGCTTAAACGGAAGAACGAAGTACGGTGTTCGCGGCATCATGTACTCCGAAAATCATCATCATCGAGTTTTGGCTGAAGATTGTCTAAAAATCGTGCAGCTGATTTATGATTATGATGTCGTTGACCCCTTCTCGTACTTAAAATTAGCTAATACGTCTAAAAAACAAATAGATGTCGGAATGGGTATTAAGTGTCGTGTTAAAACCGAAAGATTTGCCCCAGAAGAAAAAGTAATCGAACTTGCTTCTCAAAAGAAAAATGAAATAATAATCGAATTTGAGAAAGACAATGGGCTTAGCTTTAATATTGAGGAAATTGACAGATTGAGTTTTAGAACAGATGCATGCTTAACTACGCTCCACAGAAGACCAGTTACTTATTCCGATATAATCGCAAGAAACGTCGAAAATTCGCGTCGTACTGATTCCTTTTCCGTTCGGCTTATGCAAGTAAGAGAAAAACGAGAAACGGACATTTTTATTCCAATTGGAGGTAATATAGACATTCCTGACATGACGCAATGTCTTTTGATAAAAGATTACGACCCTGTTTTTATTTGGAAGGCATTTGCTCGGGCCAATTCCGACAATCACTCATTCTTCGAGATTAGACTATATTATCTATTGGTTTGCGCGGATAAGCTTTTCGAACTTTTAAAGGATACAAAAGAAAAAGAATCTGAAAGAGAAAAAGGATTCGAAGAATTCATCAAACTAATAGACAAAAGTACCAAAGACTCCAATCTCTCGCCTCGAGTTAAAAAAGTAATTAATTATTTCAAAAGTAGTAATACGAAAAAATCGTATTTGACGAAAGACCCGTACGGAGCTAAGCTTATCAAACTCTTTAATGAAGAGAAAAGGAAAGAAGAATACTATAAATTAGCAAATCAAATTAGAAACGATTTGATGCATAGGGGGATGATAGGTGACTATTTTTGGGGGCGCTCGGATATCTATGAATTTGAAGATTGGCTAACAGACCGAGTCCAAAAGGCTGTTTTGGACTACCTTGCTGATTGTGCCAATAAAAAATATAGTTAGAGAATTTTTTCGCAACAATAAAACGGGTTTATTTTCTTTTTTCTTTAATGTATAATAGAAACCACAAACAGGAGGTATTTTGGAAGAAAAAAGACTTTATTTTGAACCTGAATTTTCGGGCGATAAAAAACATAAGAAAGAAAAGTCCAAGAAAAAGGAACATAAGTTCCTAAAACTCTTTCTCTTTCTATTGTTCTTGATAATTATAGTTTTAATAATCATCTGGCTACTTAGGGGGAATAAGACTATTTCTGGGCAGTATCCAGAAAATCTAAAAAGCGAATCTTTGGAATGCCTTTCTGATGATAAGACTTACGAGAGAATACATTACTATGAAAATCCTAAAGAAAAAGAATTAAAAATTGTCGCAACGTTTTACGGAACAGAAAAGCTAAGTTCCATAAATTTACGCTATTCCTTATATTTTAATACGAATCAAGAAGCTGTTAACGCCGAAGCCGTAGCTCATGCCACATTAAATACCAATCTACAGCAAACTGGACATTCTCCGGAAACATTCCATAATAAATTTACTATCCTAAACAACAAGCTAGAAGTTTCATTGTTTGCAAATCGAAGCGATATCGACGATTTCTCAAAAAGCTATTTCTTGATTTCTCAGGACAAGACGTTGCCAGAAACGCTAGACGAGTATCGAAAACAATACGAAAGTCAAGGCTTTATCTGCAATGCGAGTATTGATAAAAAATAACCAGTAAAAGGAAATATTATGCATAAAACTATCAAACATATAGTCAAAAAAATAAGTATATTGATGTTGCTATTCTCGCTCTTCTTCGCTAGTACTTTGAACGTAAGTGCTGCGGGCGGAGCCTTTACTCTTACTCCCATGTATCAGCAGATTATTCTTACCCCCGGCGAAGCATACGAGGGCAATTTTGAAATTACGAACCCAGCGAATAGCAGCATTGATTTCGAATACGAGCTTCGGATTGAACCCTTTTCTGCCGATGATAAAAACAGTATCTCTCTAACCGCAAACGGCGACTATAATCAAATAGTCGATTGGATTACTTTACCTTTCACGGAAGGTTCTGTCGCCCCCAACATGACGGAAAAAATAAACTTCACTATCAATGTTCCGGAAGATGCTGCCGCTGGGGGTCAATATGCTTCAATAGTCATCAGCTCAAAGCCGAAAAGCGCAACTAACGCATCTGTTGATATTCAAGAAGTTTACCAATCCGCTCATTTAATTTATGCAGAGGTTGCAGGAGAAACAGTCAGAAAGGGAACGATAGATAGTATCAACGTTCCGGGTTTTCTCTTTTCTGGCAATATCAGCGGGAATGCGACCATAACGAATACCGGAAATGTTCATTCGCGAGCAAATCACACGCTTCAGATTTTTCCTCTCTTCTCCGACGAAGAAGTTTTCACAAACGAGGAAGACCCTGCCCATATCTGGATCATGCCAGGCAATACAACTTATAAAGAAGTTTCTTGGGACTCCACTCCCTCTATCGGCATTTTTCACGTTATCTATAATGTCGAATTTGAGGGCGTAAACCAAAAAGTCGATAAAATGGTTATCGTCTGCCCGCTTTGGCTCCTCTTCATCATCGCCGCCATCATCTTCCTCATCATCTTCAAAATCCTTAGCGGAAAGAGAGAGAAAAAGTAATCGCTAAAAATTAGCAACAAGCTCTTAAAATCTCCCCTCAAAGGGAGATTTTGGTTATAATAGGGGTATGTCGGTTTTCGAATACATACGGAAAATAATTAAGGAAATTTTTTCAGGACTCAGTTTATGGGTTACGATTCTTGACTTATTAAGTTTTTATTTTTCTGTCCCGAATCTTAATCTCAATGATATTCCGAGTATGATATCGGCTTGCGTCTTCGCGATAATCGTCTTGTCTGCTCAATATCGAGTTTGGAAAAAAGACCGAAAAGAAGAAGC
>CAYWPO010000041.1:0-4670 GCA_964460285.1 uncultured Candidatus Saccharibacteria bacterium | reverse complement strand
AACAAGGTGTCGTTAAATTAAACGACGAAGTTGAAATCGTTGGTCTTAAAGAAACCCAAAAATCCGTTGTTACCGGTATCGAAGCGTTCCATAAAACCCTCGATCAGGGTCAAGCTGGCGATAACGCGGGTCTCTTGCTCCGCGGTATTGAACGCGAACAAATCGAACGCGGTCAGGTCATCGCTGCCCCTGGTACGATTACTCCTCATACCGAGTTCGAGGCTCAGGTTTACATCCTTAAGAAAGAGGAAGGCGGCCGCCATACTCCGTTCGCTAAGGGTTATAAGCCTCAGTTCTACTTCCGAACGACCGACGTTACCGGCGAAGTCGAGCTTCCTGCTGATAAGGAAATCGTCATGCCTGGTGACCAAGTTACCTTCAACGTTAAACTTCTCGCCCCTGTCGCGATGAACAATAACGACCGCTTCGCTATCCGCGAAGGTGGTAAAACCGTCGGTTCCGGCGTCATCACCAAAGTTATCAAATAATCATAACTTCAAAAATAGCCTCATAAGAGGCTATTTTTGTTGCCAAAATAACTTTTTTAAGTTAAAATTAAGTTAATAATTAACATAAGGAAATACTACCATGTATTCAAATTATTATACAACATACGACCCAGATCTAATCGGGCCGACGGTTAAAGTTTCTAACGGTCTCCTCGGTGGCGCCGTCGCGGGAGCGTTCGTCTTCTTCTTAGTTCTTATCATCCTCGCCTACGCAGCCCTAACGATTATCGCAAAATGGAAAATCTTTACTAAAGCCGGAAAAGAGGGTTGGAAATCTTTAATCCCTGTCTATTCTACTTATACTATGCTCCAGATTTTGAACATGGAACCGATGCTTTGTCTTCTCGATGTTCTTCTTGGCGCGAACTTTATGCTCAACATCGTCATGATGGTTAAACTTGCTCATTCCTTTAAGAAAGGAAACGGCTTTGCTGTTGGCTTGATTCTTCTTCAGCCGATTTTCTTAATGATTCTCGGCTTCGGCGCCGCCAAATATCACCAACTCCCTTCTAGTAAGTAAAAACAGTAAACAATTGTACCGAAATTAGCACTCTCGTCTTGACAGTGCTAATTTTTTCTATATAATAATATATATTATGAACGACGATTTTACTGATATAATGAATCATCTAACCGAGAACGCCCGCTTCGCGATTCAAAAGGCCGACTATTATTCTAAAAGATATAATAACGGTTACATGGGGACCGAACATCTCCTCCTCGGAATTCTCGCCCAGGATACCTCGACCGGTTCAAAACTCCTCTTCGACGAAGATATTACTCTCGAAAAAATCGAAAAATCCCTTGATAAACCCGCCGTCGATCTTCATTCTAATTCCCAGATGGCGATGATGTCTCTCTCTGAGGCGATTATTCTGACTCTCCAGATGGCTAAGAATTTTACTCGTGAGCAGGGCCTTGATTCCATCGGTACCGAACATCTTTTGTACGCTTTAATTAACCAACCCAACTCTCGCGCCTCAAAAATCTTGACTGATTTCGATGTCGATGTTGATGCTCTCGCCGAAAAAATCGAAGATCTCGCCGAAAAACAAGCCGAAGAAGTTAAAAACAAAAAAGAAAAGTTAAAATATTCTTCCCGAAAATCTCCGTTAAAATGGTTAACTCGTTACGGAACCGATTTAACCGAGATGGCGCGAACCGGAAAACTTGATAACGTTATCGGTCGCGATCGCGAAATCGAGCGAACGATTACCGTCCTTTGTCGTCGAACAAAATCGAACCCTGTCCTAATTGGCGAAGCTGGTGTTGGAAAAACTGCTATTGTCGAGGGCTTAGCCCAAAAAGTCGTTAAAAACGACGTTCCGGGACTCCTAATTGGTAAACATATCTATCAAGTCGATTTATCTTCCGTCGTTGCCGGAACAAAATTCCGTGGCGAGTTCGAAGAGCGAATTAAAGGTATCATCGACGAAGCTGCCTCTGACCCCTCGATTATTCTCTTTATCGACGAACTCCATCTTCTCTCCGGCGCCGGTTCCTCTGAGGGAAGTATGGATGCCGCGAATATTCTAAAGCCCGCCCTCGCCCGCGGAACGATTCGACTAATCGGTGCGACCACTCTCGACGAATATCGAAAGGGAATCGAAAAAGATAAAGCCCTTTCCCGCCGTTTCCAAACCGTCTTTGTCGAAGAACCCTCGAATTTAATCACCTTACGAATTTTAAAAGGAATTAAGTCTCATTACGAAAAGCATCACAGCGTCGTTATCCCCGACGAGCTTCTTGAAACCGCGATTACGATGTCTGGTCGCTATATTAACGATCGCTTTATGCCCGATAAAGTTATCGACGTCCTCGACGAAGCTTCCGCGATTGCAAAAGTTGAAGCCGATAAAAAAGGCGGCGGCGAATATAAAAAGTTAAAGATTGAACAAAAAACTCTCGAAGAAAAAATTGACGCCTACGCCGAAAAAGAAGATTTTGAGAATGCCGCGAAGACAAAAACTGAGCTTGCTCGTCTCGAAGAAAAATTAAAAGCCCTTGAGAAAAAGGGGATCGAAGATAAGCCTCCAGTTCTGACCGAAGAAAATCTCGCGACCGCGATTTCCCTAAAAACCGGTATCCCCGTTTCTAAGGTTCATGGTTCCGAGATGGAGCTTCTCGCGAATCTCGAAACCCATCTAAAAAAATCCGTCATCGGCCAAGACGAAGCGATTAAATCCGTCTCGAAAGCAATTCGCCGCGGTCGTTCCGGAATCGCGAACCCCTCCCGCCCGATTGGTAGTTTTCTTTTCATGGGGCCGACCGGCGTTGGGAAAACCGAACTTGCCCGCGTCATCGCCCGCGAAGTTTTTGGCGGCGAAAACGCTTTAATAAAAATCGATATGTCTGAATTTGGCGAAAAGCATAACGTCTCTCGTCTCGTCGGTGCGCCTGCGGGTTATGTTGGTTACGACGATGGCGGAAAATTAACCGAAGCCGTCCGTCGCCGCCCCTACTCCGTCGTCCTCTTCGACGAGATCGAAAAGGCTCATCCCGACGTTTTCAATATGCTCCTCCAAATTCTCGAAGACGGCGTTCTAACTGACGGTCAAGGAAATAAGATAAAGTTTAACAATACGATTATTATTCTGACTTCAAACCTCGGCGCAAACGAAGCCTACCGCGAAGATTCTTTCGGCTTTTCTGAAAAACGCGGTTCGAAAAAGAAAACGAAAACCGAGCTCGAACGCGAATTCGAAGAGTCAAAAGAATATGCGATGAAAGCCTTAAAGAAAACTATGCGCCCAGAGCTAATTAACCGCCTCGATTCAATTTTAGTTTTCCATGCCCTTTCCGAAGTCGATGTCGAAAAAATTTTCGATAACCTTTTCGCCGACTTAAAGAAACGTATGGCGGCGAAAAATCTCGGTCTAAAAATTTCCGCCGACGTAAAAAATTGGCTCATCAAAAAAGGCTACGACCCGAAAAATGGCGCTCGTCCGCTTCGTCGCGCAATCGAAGACAATCTCGAATCCCTCCTCTCCGAAGCGATTATTAAAGGCGAACTCGAAAAAGGCGAAATCGCGTCTGTTAAATTAAATCATAATAAGTTAGAATTAAAAATAGAAAATGAATAAGCCAAAAAAACTTTCTCTCGTTTTTCTTTTTACTCTACTCGTCGCGCTTTTTGTCGCCACCTTTCTTAATTTTCAAATTCTAAAAGATTATTTTACCGGTTTAAGTTACGCTCCGTCTGGCGAAATGTCCGAAATTAAAGAAAAACTTTCCTTGACTTCCCGTGCTGACTTAATTTTTAAAGCCAGTTTCCCGACTCTCGAAACTGAAGCCGATTTTAATCGTGATTGTAATTCTCACGATTCCGAAATTTCCGTTCTCGGCTGTTTTTCAAACGATAAAATTTATGTTTATAATATAAAATCCTCCGAGCTTTCCGGGATTCTCGAATCAACTACGGCTCACGAACTTCTCCACGCAATCTGGTCGCGCCTTTCTGGCGCCGAAAAAGCGACTTTGACCCCTGTTCTGGAAAACGTTTATCGCGAAAATGAAGCGAGCCTAAAAGATACGCTTGAAAATTACGAAGCCGAAGACCGTCTCGACGAACTTTATGTCCGCGTCGGGACTCAAATCTCCTCTCTCCCCTCCGATTTAGAGACTCATTACCAAAAATATTTCGAAAATCGTTCTGCGATTGTTGAGTTTTACGAAAATTATATCGCCCCGTTTAACGAACTAAAAGAAAAAATCGATGCTCTCGAAAAAGAACTTGAATCCTTAAAAACCGAAATCGACTCCGAAACCGCCGAATACGAATCCCGCGCCGAAAAGTTTAATACCGACGTAAAAAATTTTAATACTTGCGCAAATACCGTTAATTGTTATACCGAATCCGCTTTTTACGCGCGTCGCGCCGAACTTGTTGCCGAAGAAAAAAATCTTAACCTCATGTTTGAAAATCTTGACCTTAAAGTTTCCGAATATAATACTAAAGTTGAAGAATATAATAAAAATGTTTTAAAGTCGAATAATCTCCAAAAAGTAATTAACTCAAACTCCGTTCCCTCGCTCGAAACTGAAAATTAAATTTTAAAGAAAGGAAATTATGAAAAATCCAAAAAATTATCTCGTCCCAACCGTCGTCGAAGAAACTAATCGTGGCGAACGCGCTTATGATATTTATTCTCGCCTCCTAAC
>CAYWPO010000040.1:0-4771 GCA_964460285.1 uncultured Candidatus Saccharibacteria bacterium | reverse complement strand
CAACTCGATAAAATTCCTCTCCTCGTTTTAAAATCTCGCGGTCAACCGCCCGAAAGCTTTTCCCTCGCGTCGTCTCATAAATCGCCTCTAAAATCGACGTTTTTCCGCCGCCATTTTCCCCCGTAATCATCGTCGTCATTTTCCAACAAGACAGTAAAAACTCCCTATGACTCCGAAAGTTATTTAACTTAACCGACTTTATAATCATCTTAAACTTTTAACGGCATAATAATATGCGTATATTTTTCACTTTTCTCATTCCGAATTACTACCGGCGATAATTTTCCCGAAATCCCGAACCTTAACTTTTCTTCGTCTAATGAATTTATCGCATCAATCAAAAATCGCGAATTTAACGTTACTTTTGCGTCTTCCTTAACTTCCGCCTCAATTTCCGATTCGTTCTCCCCAAATTCATTCGCTACCGCCGCCACCGAAAAAACTCCCGCCTCCTTTTTCGTTTCGCAAGAAATCGACCCTCCGACTTCTCGCGCGAATAATGCTCCTAGTTTCGTTACTCGAACTAGCTCCGCTCGGTCTAAAACAATTTCTTGTTCCGTCTGTTTCGGAATTAACTGCCGATAATCTGGAAAACTCCCGTCGATTAACTTCGACGTTATCTCTATTTCCCCCAACCTAAATCGCACTTGCGTTTCATCGAATAAAATCTCCACTTCCTCCACATCATCCGCAATCGACCTCATTACTTCCGCTAAGCTTCCTGCCGGAACAATCGCCGCCACTTCCGCCTCGACTTTTTCAATCAACTTCCGCTCCGCCAACCGATACCCATCCGTCGCCGCAATACACAACTCCCCGTTAAACGTATTGAAATATACTCCCGTTAACGCCGGTCGCGTCATATCATTTGACGCCGCAATATTTACCTGTGCCACCCCAACCTTAAACTCATCTACCCCAATCTTAAACCGAACCGCTTTTTCTTCGTCAATCCCCGGTAACTCCGGAAAATCATCTGCTACCGTCCCGTTCATTACCGACGAATATTTTCCCGAAACCGTTGTTACTTTTGTCCCCTCCGCTTTCATTTTTACTACCTGTTTCTTTGGTAAATTCGCAATAAACTCTGCTAATAATTTTGCTGGAACCGTAACGACTCCGTCTTTCGCCTCTGCGACCGGTAAATAATCTACTACTGCCATGTCTAGGTTGGTTGTTGTTAAACTAACCTTTCCCGAATCTACCCTAATCAAAACATTGTTTAAGACTGGTAATGTCGTCTTGCTTCCTGCTGCGACTCGACTGACAATACTTAACGCTTTTGCTAGTTTCGATTGTTCAACTTCTATTTCCATTTTTTACTTCCTTTTATTATATATTTAGTAGTAATAGTAATAAGCTATGTGGAAATCGTGGAAATCCAATTGCGACTATAGTATTCTATTGAGAGAAATTTTTTAACACCATTAGTGGAAATCCCCCCGCAAAACTCTTCCAAATCATGTGTATTTTTTCGATTTTTACACTCAAAATTCACTATGAAACCCCTCATTCCGACTTTTCTACCGATTTTCCCACTTCCATTCCACTCATTTCCCACATTTTTCTCCACCATTTTTTCCACCGTTTTGACAAAATCACCCATAAATATTCTCCTTAATCGCTTCAATCTGCTCGCGTAACTCTCGACTCTCGCGTAAATCTGTGTCAATCTTCTTTACTCCGTGCATCACCGTCGTGTGGTCTTTTACGCCGACCTCTAACGCAATTTTCGACGTGGACATCGCCAACTCCTTTGATAAAATATACATCGCAACCTGCCGCGCCGTTTTAATGTTGGAAACCCGGCTTTTTCCACACATTTCCTTAACCGTCAATTCATAATACTTCGCGACTTTCTCTACTACTTGCTTCGCCGTAACCTGTTTTTGCTTTCGAATCGCTGTCCCCGAAATAAACCCGTCGTTAATTAGTTCTAGTGGTGTTAATCCGCGAATTTCCGAAATCGCCATAATCCTCTGGAACTCCCCCTCGAGGTCGCGAATATTTGTCTTGATGTTTTCCGCAATAAATTCAATTGCCGCGTCCTCAATCTCGAACCCTAAAAACTCCGCTTTCGATTTTAGAATCGCGCATCTATCTTCGAAAGAAGGGAACTGTAAATCGAACGCCCCCGCCATTGACAACCTCGATGACAGCCGAACATCAAGCGTCTTAATCTGTTCCGGTAACCTATCGCTCGTAACGATAATCTGTTTATTTGCTTGGTGTAAATCGTTAAAAATATTAAAAAACTCAACCTGACTCTTTTCTTTCCCAACCATGAACTGAAAATCATCTACGATTAGAACATCCAACTTGCGATATTTTTCCGCGAACGAATCTCCCTTTCCCGCCTTAATCGAGTTAATAAAATCCGAATAAAAATGATTGATCGGAATATATAAAACTTTCAACTTCGGATTATTATTCAAAATCGCGTTTCCAATCGCCTGAACTAAATGTGTCTTTCCTAACCCCGGCCCACCATAAAGAAAGAACGGATTATACTTTTCCCCAGGATTCTGAATAATGATCTTCGCGACTCCGACCGCTAAATCGTTATTACTCCCGACGACGAAGTTTTCTAGCGTATATTTCGGGTTTAGTCCCGTCGTAAATCGCGTAATTGGCATCTTCGGAACTTTAATCCCTGCTACTTCCGCGACTTGCTCAACCGTCTTTGTTTCTTCTCGCTTAACTTCTCGCCCGCCCGTGCGTTTTTTCTTTAGTTTTGTTTTAACAATATAATCAATTTTCTCGACTTTTACGTTGTTGTGCTCAAACGCCTCTCCGATAATATGGTCATATCTCGCCTTTAACTGATTCGTGACGAAAATATTTGCCGCTCCGATTGTGATTGTCTCCCCCTCGATTGAAATTAGTTCGACGTCTTTAAACCACGTCTTAAATTGAGGCCCAGAAATCTTCTGTTCTAGTTCTGCTAAAACATTTTTCCAAACGTTATACATTCTCGACCTCCTTTTCTTCTCATATTATACCCGACCCCGAAAAACTTTTCCACAGGTTTCTTCTTTAATTTTTTATTTTATATTAAGTATTTTCCTGAATAGGGGTAAACTTTTCCACTTTTTTCCTTATTACTCTAGTTCTAATGTGGAAAACTTCTTGCTTAAAGTGGAAAACTGCGCTATAATATACTAAATATTTGACAATAAATAAAATTATACAGGATTCCATTTTATGCCTAAGCGAACTTATCAGCCTCACAAACGCCAACGTAAAGTTGAACATGGTTTCATGAAACGTAATTCGTCTCACGCCGGCCGCCTCGTACTTAAACGTCGCCGCCTTAAAGGCCGCGCAAGATTAACGGCTTAATGTTATCTAAGAAATACCGTTTCCATTCTCGCGGTGGCGTAAGATATACTTATCGTAACGGTAAAACCGTCCGAACCCCGAAACTCGCCCTGATTTTTAACGATAACCCGCGAAAGTTTACTCGTTTTGCCGTTGTCGTCTCGAAAAAAGTTAATAAAACCGCCGTCGGCCGTAATCGAATCCGTCGCCGTGTTTATGAGGCGATTCGTCTAAACCTCGATAAAATTCCTAAAAACCGCGACTATATTTTCGTCGTTTATGACGTTGCTCTAAAAAACCTCCCTTTTCTCGACCTCTCTGAACTTATCTGTTCTCTCGTCCGCGAAAGTATGATAAAATAGTTCTATGTTTGCCTTTATTGATATGATTATTACTCGCCCAATCGCGAATATTCTTTTCTTCATCTATAATTTTGTCGGCGATTTTGGTCTTGCGATTATTCTTTTCGTTTTAATTGTTAAAATGTGTATGTGGCCCCTCGTCAAGCGCCAGCTCCATCAAACTAAATTGATGCGTAAGCTCCAGCCCGAACTTGCCGAAATTAAAAAGAATTGTAACGGAAATCGCCAGCTTGAATCTCTCCAGACTATGGATCTTTATAAACGCTACAACGTTAAGCCTTTCCGCTCGATTCTAACTCTTCTAATCCAACTCCCGATTTTTATCGCCCTCTATTCTTCGATTCGTGTTATGGCGGTTCCGACTGTCGATTCAAATCTCGCTCTTCGCGCCTACGATTTTCTTAGTTATGACGGTTCGCGTGTCTCTGAAGTTATCGAGCTTCAAAAACCCTATCTCGAATCTCTCGAAGAATATACTTCTCAGTTGAAATCCGATTCTCTTTCTGAAGACGAGAAAAAAGCTCTTTCCGCTCCAACTTACGATTTTGAGCCGAAGCTCTTTGGTCTCCTCGACCTTAATGCCAAAGCTGGCTTTTCCTCCGCTAGTGCGATTACGGTTCTTTTCTTCTGCATTTTAGCCGCCTTTGTCCAATATTATACTACCAAGCAACAACGTCCCTCCGGTAAGTCTAAGTCAAAAACTTTCCGTGAGCTCATGAAAGAAGCCGCCGACGGTAAAGAGCCGTCCCAGGCCGAAATTAACGATATGACTACCGCCCAGATGGGTATCATGATGCCATTTATGCTTCTTCTTATCATGATTAACCTTCCAGGTGCCCTTGTTCTTTATTATCTCCTTTCTAACGTGATTACGATGATTCAACAGTCTATCGTCCTGAAAAAAGCCGAAGAAGAAATGGAGATTTCCGCCGATCGTTCTGTTCTTAAAGAACTCAAAAAAATCAAAGAAGCCGAAATTATCGAAAATAAAAAATCAGGAACAAAAATCACTCGTATCTCCGCAAAAGATATTAAAAAGAAAAGGAGATAAAATATGAATAAAGACGAATCAATCCGCTTCGCGACGA
>CAYWPO010000039.1:0-4777 GCA_964460285.1 uncultured Candidatus Saccharibacteria bacterium | reverse complement strand
CCGACTCTGGTTATCTAACCCGCCGTCTCGTCGACGTCGCCCAAGACGTCTTTACGACCGACGAAGAAGCATTCGACCCCGGCTTTACCGTTTATAAATACGAAACCGAACAAACTGGTATTAACTTCGCTCAAAGAATCTCCGGTCGCTTTACTGCCGAAGCTGTTCCAGGTTATCTCGAAGCCGACCAGCTTATTACCCCGGAACTCGCTGCCCAAATTGAAGCCGACGATAAAATCGAAGGCGTAAAGATTCAATCCGTCTTAACGACAACCGCGACCAACGGCGTCCCGCGCAAGGCTTATGGCGTCGATATGTCAACCCGCGAACTCGTCGAGCCGAACCAACCTGTCGGCGTTATCGCCGCGCAGTCCCTCGGTGAACCAGGTACTCAGCTTACCCTCGATACGAAACACGGTTCTGGTGTTGCCGGTTCCGGTGCGATTGCTCGCGGTCTTCCGCGTGTTGAGGAGCTTCTCGAAGCCCGCTCCCCGAAAGGTCAGGCTTGGATTTCTCCGGTTGATGGCGTTTGCGAAGTTTGGGAAGATAATAATCATTTTATCGTCCAAATTACCCCCCAATCTGGCGAAACAACCCGTATCGAACTCGACGGCCGAAAAGCAAAAGTCAAAGACGGCGCAACCGTCAAGACCGGCGACGTTATCGCCTCGAAACCGAAAGGCGCCGAGCCAATCGTCGCTCCGTTCGACGGTAACGCTCAGCTCGTTGACGGCGCGATTATCCTTGTTGCCGCTGCGAACTCTCCTGTCCGTGTCGAAATCCCCGGCTCCGCCGAGCTCGTCGTTAAGTCTAACGATTCCGTTAAAGCTGGCGACCGCCTAACGACCGGTTCTCTAAACCTCCAAGACCTCTTAAAGTATAAGGGGACCGAAGAGACCGAACGCTATATCATGAACGACGTCATGTCCGTTTATGCCGCCCAGGGTCACGAAATCTCCGCTAAACATTTCGAAGTCATTATTCGCCAAATGTTTAACCGCGTCCAAATTACCGAACCGGGCGAAACTTCGTTCGTCTCTGGCGATATCGTCTCCCGCGCCGCCGTCG
Organism: uncultured Candidatus Saccharibacteria bacterium; assembly: GCA_964460285.1. Classification (GTDB taxonomy): domain Bacteria; phylum Patescibacteriota; class Saccharimonadia; order Saccharimonadales; family Saccharimonadaceae; genus Nanosyncoccus. The sequence goes on along the minus strand of CAYWPO010000039.1, from coordinate 3,709 downwards.
AAGAAGAGAATAAAGAGCTCGAAGCGACCGGGAACGAAAAAGCAACTTACGAAAATCTCCTTCTTGGAATTACTAAAGTTTCGATTTGGTCCGACTCCTTCCTTTCCGCCGCTTCGTTCCAGGATACAACTCGCGTTCTTATCAACGCCGCGATTAACGGCCGCGTCGACCATCTTCACGGTTTGAAAGAGAACGTCATTATCGGTCGCAAGATTCCAGTCGGAACTGGCGTCCACCCGATTATCTCGACTCCCGAAGTCGACTCAACCGAGCCGACCGAAGCCGACCTCGCCGGCATGTAAAATACACATTTTACATCAGAAAGACCCCGCTTTGGGGTCTTTTCTATTGACTTTTTATACCGTTTGTGCTATAATAGACCCATAGTACTTTAACAGGAGGGTTAGACCGTGAAAAAGTTGCGTATTCTTCGTTCTGCCGCCACCTGCCCCTATGTCGCTCTCGTAAACCTCGAAGTAATCATCAACCGCCGCCTCGAACGCGGTGACGAACTCCTTTCCCCGCCCAACCTCGTTCCCTACGCCGATCCCACCGCCACCTTCCCCGCTCGTTTCGTCGCCTACGCGACCGTCCAATACGAAGTCAATAACGACAGTAACATCAACATCAATATCGTCTAACCCCCCCAGCAACTAACCTCGCCCCGCTCTAAGCCCAAAAAGCCCAAGCGGGGCCTTTCGTTATATCATTAAAAAATATGTTAATATAGTTTTATGTTAGTTTTTATCGACGGAGAAAACTTTAGACAACTACTCGTCGCTACCCTAGAAAAAGAAAAAGTCATCTCTAAAACCACTCCCTTTAAAATCAATTTAGTCGGACTCTTTAAAGAATTACTAAAAACTAATAACACTAAAATTAATTACATCTGTTTCTCTAATTTCAGGAATATGGCTGTTTCTGCCGCAACGAATAAGACAATAGTAATTCCTACAAAACTTCTTAAAAAATATATTAGCACATATTGACAAATCCACACTAATAGCATAAAATAAAAATAAGTCACCCTCGTGTTGAACCTAGTTCTCAGCGAGGGTCTTTTTTCTCCCTAAAATCCTCTTGTAAATTCTTAAAAACTATGCTAAAATAAACCTCGTATATTCTCATACCTAGACGAAAAAGTAAGTCCGACCCCTAAAAACGGCGAAGAAACTGCTTAAAAGTCTAGCTTTACTAATGTTAAATTTAAGGGAAAGGAAAGAATGAAAGTCATTCTCGGCACCAAAATTGGTATGACCCAGATCATCGGCGAAGATGGCATCGTTACCCCTGTAACGATTCTCGAAGCCGGCCCAGCTACCGTGACTCAGGTTAAAACCGTCGAAAAAGATGGTTATAACGCGGTTCAGCTAGGCTACGGTCAGGGTAAGAACCTGAGCAAGTCGGTCTCTGGCCACGTTAAAAAGGCTGGGGAAAATATTAACCCTAAAGTTCTTAAAGAATTCCGAACGGAAAAAGAACCAGAACTTGAACTCGGCGCAAAAATTACCGTCGAAAGTTTCGCGCTCGGCGATAAGGTCTCCGTTACTGGAATCTCTAAAGGTAAAGGTTTTGCCGGAACCGTTAAACGCTGGAACTTCCAAGAATCCCGCAACACTCACGGTTTCAAGGGCGACATCCGTAAAGTCGGTTCAATCGGCTCGATGTACCCTCAAAAAGTTTTTAAAGGTAAACGTATGCCAGGCCGTATGGGTCATGGCCAAGTTACCGTTAAAAACCTCGTCGTTGCCTTTATTGATAAAGAAAATAATCTCTTAGGTCTCAAGGGCGCCGTCCCTGGTCCGAAAAAGGGAATCGTAACTGTCGAGGGAAAGGAGTAATATGGCCGAATCTACCGTAAAATTAAATAAAGAAATCTTTGACCTCTCTGTCGAAAATCACGAACTTCTTAAATTAGCCTACGACGCTTATCTCGCGAACTCTCGTTCATCTCACGCGAAAACCTTAAAACGCGGCGAAGTCAGCGGCGGCGGTAAAAAACCTTGGAAACAAAAGGGAACTGGTCGCGCCCGCTTCGGCTCAACCCGAAACCCAATCTGGCGCCACGGTGGCGTTGCGTTCGGTCGAACCGGCGAAGAAAACTTTATAAAGAAAGTTTCGAAGAGTTCTAAAAAACTCGCCGTCCGCCAGGCTCTTTCCTTAAAGAATGCCGAAAAAGCCATTTTCGTTCTCGACCCGAAAGCGAAATTAACCGGAAAAACTAAAGACGCCGTTAAAATCTTGAAAGATTTGAAACTTGAAGAGAAATCCGTTCTCGCCGTTGTCGCCGAGAAAACTCCGGAAATCCTCCGCTCGACGAATAACCTCGAAAACGTTAAACTCGTCCGCGCGACTTATCTTAATGTCTTCGATATCCTAAACGCCGACGCGATTATCTTTGGCGAAAAAGCTCTCGAAAATACTGAAAACTGGCTCTTAGATAAAGCAGTTAAGGAGGAGAAGTAATTATGGCTAAGAAAACTGAAACTCCGAAAGAAAATAAATCCGAGATTAAGTTAAACATTATCGAGCCTCGCGCAACCGAGAAAACTTATCTCGAACAATCTAAGCGAACTTACGTTTTCGAAGTTAAAAAATCTTCCTCGAAACAGGAAATTAAAGCTCTCATCGAGAAAGATCATCACGTTACCGTCGAAGACGTCCGCGTTCTTTTGAGGAAAGGGAAGAAAACCCGCTTCTCGAAAGGTAAACACGCTTACCCTGGAACAACTTTCCGCCGCGACCGTAAATATGCTTACGTAACCTTAAAAGACGGCGATTCGATTAAAGTCTTCGAAACGCCAGAAGAAAAAGCTCCGGAAGCTAAAGATACTAAAAAGTTAAGCGCAAAGACTCCAAAGAAAGGAGAAAAGAATGCTTAAAGCCTATCGCCCAACTACCCCGGCGCAGCGTCAAAAGACGACTCAGGATTTCGACGAAATTACTACTCGAAAACCTCTAAAGTCCCTTACGCTCGCCAAGAAACAACAGGCCGGTAAAAATAACCAAGGCCGTATTACCGTCCGTCATCGTGGCGGCGGTGTCAAACGCCATTACCGCCTCCTAACTCATAACCTCCCGAAAGATACAAAGTTCGAGGTTATGGAAATCGAATACGATCCGAACCGTTCGGCTCGTATCGCTCGTATTAAAGACGAAAACGATAATTACTATTACGTTATCGCCGATACGAACATGAAAAAAGGTCTAAGGTTCGAGACTGGCGAAGAAGCTCCAGTTGAAGCTTCGAACCGTCTCCCGCTCGCGAAAATCCCTGTCGGTACTTTCGTTTACGGAATCGAACTAACCCCAGGTCGTGGCGCCCAGATGGTTCGTGCTGCTGGCTCTTCTGCCCAGCTCATGGCTCGCGAAGACGGTTACGCGACTTTAAAGATGCCGTCCGGCGAAGTCCGTAAAGTCCTCGAAACCTGCGAAGCCTCAATCGGAACCGTCGGTAACCTCCAGCATCAAAACATCAAAATCGGCGCTGCCGGTCGTCGCCGCCGTAAAGGAATCCGCCCGACTGTCCGTGGTGTTGTCATGAACGCAACCGATCACCCTCACGGTGGTGGTGACGGCGGTCGTCATGGTTCCGGTAAAGCTCCGCGAACGCCTTGGGGTCAACTTACTCTTGGGTTTAGGACTCGTCATAATAAGAAAACTAATAAATATATCGTGCGTAGTCGTCACGAAGGAAAGAGGAAATAAT
>CAYWPO010000038.1:0-4891 GCA_964460285.1 uncultured Candidatus Saccharibacteria bacterium | reverse complement strand
CTCTTCTCGTTACCTCTGGCGAAATTACTTTAGAGAACCCAACCGTCTCTAAATCCGGCGACGAATCCTCTGAAGATTCCGATTTTTACGGAACTAACGCCGCTGTTATCGCGACCGACGGAACTTTAACGATTGAGGGCGGTTCAATCGAAACCTCCGGCTCTCACGCTAACGCCCTCTTCGCTTACGGCTCCGGAAAAATTATCGCTAAAGATTTAAAGATTACGACCTCAAAAAATAACTCCGGCGGAATTATGGTGACTGGCGGCGGAACTCTCTCCGCGACTGACCTCTCTGTTGAGACCTCTGGGAACTCTTCCGCCGCGATTCGCTCCGATCGTGGCGGCGGAACTATGACAGTTAAGGGCGGCTCCTATAAAACCTCCGGCGTCGGCTCTCCGGCCATCTACTCAACCGCCGAAATTTCCGTCTCCGACGGCGCGACCCTAACCTCGACTTCTTCTGAGGGCGTCGTCATCGAGGGCTCAAACTCCGTTTCTCTTTCTGGCGTAACTTTGACCGATACCAACAACTCCCTAAACGGCAATTCCGAGACCTATAAAAACATTTTCATTTACCAATCTATGTCCGGCGACGCCGAAGAAGGAACTGGTACGTTTTCCGCGACTAATTCTAAAATCATCACAAACCAAGGCGATACTTTTTTCATCACCAATACTACCGCGAAAATTACCCTCTCTGGAAACCTCTTTATAAACAACGATTCGACCGGCGCTTTCCTCCGCGCGGGAAGTGGAAAATGGGGAACTAGCGGAAAAAACGGCGGAATTGTCGATTTAACGCTTAATAACCAAGTCGTCGAGGGCGATATTGTCCTTGATTCGCTTTCTAGTCTAACCCTAACTCTCTCTAATGATTCTCATTACATGGGCGTCATCAACGGCGAAAATACCGCCTCTTCTGTCTCTGTTTCTCTCTCTTCTGACTCAAACCTCGTTCTCGCTGGCGATTCCTATCTTACCTCTCTCGAAAACGCCGACTCGAAAAACTCCAATATTTATAGTAACGGTTATACTCTATACGTCGCCGGTAAAGAAGTCTCGATTAACTCCGGAACCGCCCCTGAAACCCCCGAAGTAACCCTTTCCGAATCTTCCGAAACTTCTACCGAAGCAATCGGCGCCTCAACTTCCGAAGAGGCTTCTTCGACCTCTGTCTCCTCCTCTCCGAACTTAACCTTAATCATCTCCCTCTCGGTCTGCGGCGTTCTCCTCCTCGGTTTAATTATCTTCGCGATTCTTAAACTCCGTAAAAAGACCCCCGCCACTCCCGAAAGAGCCCCCGACCTCTCGACCCCTAATCCTTTCACTTCTTCAAATACCTCTCGCCCCTCGAACTCCTCTAGCCCCTCCAATACTACCCCTTCGAATCCCCCTTCTTCTAACCCTTTTACCCCTAAAACCCCGCCTCAAACTCCACAAAATTAAAAAATACTCTTGCTTTTTTGTCGATTCTGTGATATAATAGGGACATAGCACGGAAATTTCTGACCGCTGCTCGCACTACTAACCATAATTAAAGGGGAGGTTTAATTATGAGCATTGTTGACAAGCAGGTAAACAAGGTAACCCGCGCCGATCATTCGACCGGCGCTCGCCATACGACCCCCAAAAAGGAAAGGTGGTTTGACTTTATGTTGGGAGGCAAGAAGACCAAGCGAAGGATTCACACTCGCGAAGACGACTGGGGTTTCGACGACGATCTCCTCGACGAGGAAGATGCATCCGCTACCCCCGAAGACTCCGAAGACTTTGACGAGGAGCCGGCTCCGCGCCCCAAGCACGCTGCCCCCGCGTCCAAGCCCGCTTCGGAACCCCCGAAGCCCGCTGCCTCTGAACCGAAACCCGAACCGAAGCCCGCGGCAAAGCCGGCCGAAAAGCCCGCGACGCCGCCCGCTTCCGAACCCGATGACGACGAGCCCTATCGTCGCCCGCCGACGCCCTCTTTCGCGCCGCGCATGGCGACGCGGACTCCGACCTATCCCGAAACCGACCAGCAGGTCGTCGCCCTGTTCCGCTCTCTCCAGAGGAAGAACGCGGCGTATGGCGCTGGGATTTTCGTGGATGACTACGGGCGGATTCTCCCGATCAACCTCATGAGCCTGTCTCCGGAGATGCTGGAGATTCATGAGATCATCGAGGAGCACTACTACGCCCCCGCCGTTCGCAAGAACGTCGCTCCGTTCTGGAGCAAGTTGCCGGGAATGAGCTACGCGATGTCGATCCAGTCGATTCTGAAAGCCCGCGAGGACTTCGGCTGGAATCCCGGTCGTCTCTCTCTGACGGATAAGAACTGCCGTTTCTGCGTTCTGACCTCCGACGGGAAGATTGACTCCACCGCGACCAAGGAACGCCCCGTGACCGACGCGGAGATTACCGCGTGGGAAGACACTCACGCCGATCTCTTGGCGAAGCTGAACGGCTGAGGTAACTCACCTCTGTTTCACCCCTTAACCCTGCTACTCAACGACCAAAGCCAGCTCCTTGGAGCTGGCTTTTAACATAACCTTGACTTTTTTTAAAATGTGTGATATAATGGAACTAGTCCGTAGAGGTGTGGCTAATTGCCTTTACGTATGGTCATTAAAACCGAATCATCTCAGATACAAACCACGTATCTGAAATTTAGGAAACTAAAGGGGAGGTTTAGTTTATGTCATTCATCATCATCGTTGTCGTTGCCGCCGCAGTGTCTTTTTTGGCCTCCTGCGTGGCGGCTCATGAACTGGATCGAGCAATCGCCGCCGCCCTCAAGCGGCAGAAGAAATCGTGGAAGCGAAATAAGAATCGCCCCGCCTTTCTTCTCAAGGCTTACCTCGTTCCGACGACCCTCGTTACTCTTGCCTGCGCAGTCTGCTCTCTCCGTTTCGTGATTCCGGATTACCCTTTCTGGCTAACCTATATCACTGGCGGATTGATTGGATTCATCGCGCTGATGGTTCATTTCCATCTGCTGTCGAAGATTTCCCCGAGCGATACTCAAGGCGAAGTAGTCGCGAAAAGTCTTTACGACCTGCTCGTTGCTGCCGTCTTTGTCTTTGCTCTGATTAGCGCAGCTTCGCTGATGCCGGAAATCGCTCGATTTGCCATTTGGATTATCCTGCTCGTTGGCGGAATTGGCATAGTTTCTTATGCTAACCAAGCCAGCCGGAGCTTGAACCGACCCGAACCAGCCCGAAAACCCGACTATGAAGAAGAGGAGGATGACTTGATATGAGAAAAATGAGTATCTTCGGGTACCTCGTCATAATCGTCGCGGTACTCGGACTGGCCTTTAACGGCCTAACTGCTGTCTCTCCGACTACCGCCAGCGGAATCGCGAGTGTCTTTGACCCCGTCGCCTACGCTGATGGTGTTCAGACCCAGGTATTTACCATTCATCTCGACGATCTCAGTGTTCGCCGTTCGGTTTACTGGACCGACGAAGAAGTTTACTTTAGTCATAATTCGCTGCCGGAAAACGACGCTCGTCGCGTTGAGGCTTCCGGTTTTAGTGATGCTTTGACTATGCCTTTCTCGACTTGGACTGACGACGATTTTGGTTTCTTCGGCTACGATTCCTTGCGAAGCGAAGTTTACGAAGAAATCAAGACCAACCCGATTTTCGCCTACACCGTCGCGAAATATCTTTACGATAAAGAGTTGCGGACTGGCGATACTATCGGCTCCCTGAATGACGACTGGCTCGGTGATTTTATTCGCAAAGTCGAATATTATATGAGCTTCAAAGACCCCAACTCCCTGAACTATGACCAGACTCTGACGTCCGGCTATGGTTGGGACTTCTTGATTGCTTACGTCTCTAACAATGGCGAAGCCGTCTTGACCGACTACTATAAAGTTTTTACGGTTTATCTCCGGATGCTCCTTGATAACTTTGTAGTCATTGGGGTTTACGAAAACTGTAACGCTCGCGAATCTTGGGCGTTGAACCCGATCGAGAACGCTTCTCTGCGTCTCCCGATTCAGGTCAGCTACCTTGATTTGCTGCCGGGTTTTGTCCTCGCTTACGAGCGTAAGGACAGTTTCGGCGCGCGTTACTTCGGCCAGTCTGGAACTTACGACTGCTTTATCGGCTTTAACCGGTATGATAAGCGTCCGGTAAATCCGGAACATCCCGGGCCTAAGCCGACTCCCCAGCCGACCAAAGTTCCCCGTAAACCGACTCCTGAACCGACTAATCCTCCGACTAACCCGCCCGAAAGAACGCCCGAGCCGACTCCGACTTGTCCGGTAATAACGCCACCGCCAACTTGTCCCGTCGTTACCCCGACGCCGACTCCTTGGCTGCCGACGCCTACCCCGACTTGTCCGGTCGTTACTCCGACCCCGACCTGCCCAGGCGTGACGCCGACTCCTACGCCAGTTGTAACCGCTACTCCGACTCCTGTCGTGACTGCGACCCCAACTCCCGTAGTGACGACCCCGCCTCCGACGCAGGCTCCCACTCCGACTCCGACCCCCCAGCCGACCAAAGTTCCCGAACAGGGTGCTGGCCATCAGGGGACTGCCGGTGATGGTGGCGGTGGAACCCCAGTCGATCAAGATGATCACAGGGAAGATTTCTCCGGTCCGGCGACTCAGCCAACCCGACCGGCGATTGAAGAAGCCGCGACGGTTGCTCCGACTCCAAAACCGACGGAGAAACCCCCTGAGCCGACGAAGGCTCCTGAGCGACCCAATCCGACCAAACCTCCAAAAATCGAGTCCGAAAGTCAGCCTTTCGAGGGCGACCCTGAAGAACCCGATTAAGTTTCCTACCGTACTTTTCGGGGACGCTAACTCTAGCGTCCCCCTCTCCAAGTTTTGTTTCTGAGATGATTCGGCTTTTTGACTTCGATGCTAGTTAACAATCAGGCTAGAAAAAAGTT
>CAYWPO010000037.1:0-5381 GCA_964460285.1 uncultured Candidatus Saccharibacteria bacterium | reverse complement strand
TAAAACCTCTTTTTCGATATGCTCCCGAACTTTCGGGCTAACTTTCTCTAAATTTCTATCCATAAATAAATTATACAATAAATTTTCTATAATAAATAACCCCCGATTTCTCGGGGGTAGGGAACTAGGGTATAAGGGCCTTATATCAGCCGCAAATTCGCCGGATGGATAATCTCGATCGTCATGTAGCGCCGCCCGTGGCACAGCAGCGTATATTCGGCGTTTAGAAACCCAATCATCTCTTCATTCCCGTAGTCGTCGACGTAAGAACTTAGAAACTGACCTTCGCCGTTAGATGGAACAGGCGTCCCCCAAATCGCGCGCTTAACGCTAGTGATTAAAGCCTTGAACAAACTTCATTCCTCCCCCTTGTTGAATTTTGGTTTTCACCTGGATACTGTTCATCTTCTATGAATAAACTCTCCTCCCTAGTTAGATTATTAAGGTACCATCCCCTAATTATACAACGAACAAGATAAAAAGTCAAGTCTATAAAAGTTCCCGAAAGTCCTAAAACCCCTTGAAAATATGTTATAATTGCTCGTATGAATGCTAGTGAAATTAGACAAAAATATCTTGAATTTCAAAAATCTAAGGGTCATCAAGTTATCCCGCCCGCCCCGCTCGTCCTCGAAAACGACCCGACGACTCTCTTTACTGGCTCTGGGATGCAGCCGCTTCTCCGTTTTCTTCTCGGCGAAAAACACGAAGCCGGAACTCGCCTAACCGATTCTCAACCCTGTCTTCGTCTCCAAGATATCGAAGATGTTGGCGATCCTCGCCATACGACCGTTTTCGAGATGCTCGGAAACTGGTCGCTCGGCGATTATTTTAAAGAGGAACAAATTAGAAATTATTTCGAATTTTTAACTAAAGTTATCGGTCTCGACCCCGAAAAAATCTTCGTTACCTGTTTTATCGGTAGTAAAAAATACGGAATCCCGAAAGATACCGAAGCCGCAAAAATCTGGCAAACCGTCTTTAAAGAAGCCGGAATCGACGCGAAAATCGCCGAAATTGATACGGCGGAAAACGGCGATAAAAGGGGAATTAAAGAGGGCGAACGTATTTTCTTTTATAACGATAAGGAAAACTGGTGGAGCCGCGGCGGCGGTATCGAAACGACCCCGATTGGCGACCCCTGCGGACCCGATTCGGAAGTTTTTTATGATTTTGGCGAAGATAAACAAGACGTCGAAAAATACGGGAAAAGCCATCCCGCCTCTGACGGCGCCCGTTTTATGGAAATCGGGAATCAGGTTTTCATGCAATATCGTCGAAACCCCGACGGTAACTTCTCCGAGCTCGAACATAAAAACGTTGATTTTGGTGGCGGTCTCGAGCGTCTCGAAGCAGCGGCGATTGGCTCGTTTGATGTCTTTAAAATCTCACTGATGAAGCCGATTATCGAAAAACTCGAAGCCCTTTCCGGAAAGAGTTACGAGAATAATACCGACGAGATGCGGGTTATCGCCGACCATCTCCGCGGCGCCTATCTTCTCTCGGCGCAAGGTTTAACCCCCTCGAATAAGGCTCAGGGTTATGCTCTCCGTCGCTTGATTCGTCGCGCGATTTTAAAGGCTCTCGACCTCGGAATTGCGAAAGATTTTCTCCGCGAAACCATCTCGACCATCGAAAAAGAATATCGCTCCCTCCCCGACTCGATTTTAACCCATCGCGAAACCGCCCTCGAAGTCCTCGAAAAAGAGGAAAAAGCTTTCCGAAAGACCTTAGAGAAGGGAATTAAGGAATTGGATAAGCTCGCGGGGAGAAGTGTTTCTTCTCGGTCGACTAAAGCTTGGCCAAGCGGCCTTGAGCGGTCGACCGAAAGGAACCTTCGACCGCAAGCGAGCGGGGTACTCACTGGCTACGATATTTTTAAGCTCCAAGATACCTACGGCTTCCCATTCGAAATCTCAATCGAAGAGATTTATCGTAAAAACCTTAAACTTTCCGAGAACTATAAAGCCGAATTCGACGCTGCCCTTAAAGAGCAGCGCGAACGCAGTAAAACTGCTTCTAAAGGTATGTTCAAAGGCGGTCTCGAAGATCACGGCGCTCAAACGACTAAATACCATACCGCGACCCACCTCCTCCTAGCCGCCCTCCAAAAACACGTCGATAAAAATATTTGTCAAAAAGGCTCGAATATTACCGCCGACCGCCTCCGTTTCGACTTTAATCTCGACCATAAGATGACTCCCGAAGAACTAAAAACCGTCGAAGAACAGGTCAACGCTTGGATTTCCGAGTCCCTCCCGGTTTCTTTCGCGGAATACGATAAAGATTACGCAAAAAATACGCTCAAGGCTCACGGCCAATTCTGGGAAAAATACCCCGAAAAGTTAAAAGTTTATACAATCGGCGATTTCGAAAATCCCGTCTCGCGCGAAGTTTGCGGCGGGCCGCACGTCGAAAATACGAAAGAGCTCGGAACATTTAAGATTAAGAAAGAGGAATCTTCCTCCGCCGGAGTAAGAAGAATTAAAGCTGTTTTAGAATAAAACTTATGCTATAATGGTCTTATGAGTTTAATTCGTCTAAGACCCGTTAAAAAACGCTCTGTTTCTGACGATTTGATTCTTGCGCTCGATATTGGAACCGAATTCGTTAAAGCGATTATTGCTAAAAAACCGAAAAATCCCTCTCCTGAATCTGGAACCCTTAAAATCCTCGGCGTCGGAAAATCCCCTCAGCGTCCCGGAAATATGTATAACGGCGGAATTTCCGATATTCCTGCTGTTGCCGACGCTTGCGAAGCTGCTCTGACCCTTGCTGAAAAAGAAGCGGGCGTCTCCGCGAAAAAGGTTGTCGTTGGAATCGCCGGCGAACTTGTCAAGGGAAATACCGCGACAATTCGCTATCGTCGCTCTTCGTCCGAAAAACCTCTGACCGAAGCTGAAGTTAAGTTGATTTTTGAAAAAATCGAAAAACGCGCCGAGGAAAAAGCGAAAAAGGAGCTTTTTCTCGAAACCGATAACCCCGAAGTTGAGATTCGGTTAATTAACTCCGCTCTCGTTTCTCTCTCGATTGATGGCTATAAAATCTCGAACCCCGTCGGCTTTAAAGGCTCCGACGTTAAAATTCAATATTATACCGCTTTCGCTCCGCTTGTTCATATCTCCGCGATCGAAAAAGTTTGTGCCGAACTTAATCTTGACCTCCTCGCTGTCGCTGTCGAGCCTTTCGCGGTTTGTCGCGCTTGCCTCGGTAACGATTCCGAGTCTGATTTTTCCGGAATCCTCCTCGATATCGGCGGCGGAACGACCGACGTTGCGTTGATTGATGACGGCGGTGTTGAGGGGACAAAAATGTTTAATCTCGGTGGGCGAACTTTTACTCGTCAAATTTCCGAATCCCTCGGCGTTAGCTTTGAAGAGGCGGAAAAGTTAAAACTAAACCTCGATAATAACGAAATCGACGACGCTCTTCGCGGAAGAGCGTCTGCCGCTGTTGATAAAAACCTTTCCGTCTGGCTCGCCGGCGTCGAGCTTGCTCTCGCCGACTTTAAGACTCTTGACGTCCTCCCGAAAGAAATTTATCTTTGCGGTGGTGGCGCCGGTCTTTCCGCGCTTCAAGAAACCCTTGCCCTTTCTGATTGGTATCAAAAACTCCCCTTTTCTCGCCGTCCCGTAATTAACCTTGTTGACCCAGAAATTCTCCCTGATTTTGAATACAAAACCAACGTCTCTCTCGATTATTCGTATCTTACCGCCCTCGGTCTCCTCCGCGTTGCTCTCGATACGAGCGAAGAATCCCCCGAAGAGACTAATTTAAAATCAAAAGTGAAAAAACTTCTCGCGAATTAAACCTAACGCTCCCCCTTAACTTCTTTCATTTCTCCGAATTTTAACCCCTCTAAACTATAATTTCCAAAATTCGTTCTGTGGAGTTTCTTAACCATATACCCCAACGCCTCAAACGTTCGGCGAATCTGGCGATTTCTTCCCTCGCTCATTTCTACTCTAAACTTTCGCCTCTCCTCGTCTAACCTTGTTAAACCTAGCTTAGAAACTCCATCTCCAATCTCAATTCCAAAATCCGCTATCATCTGTTGATGGAGCGGCTCTAAACTTCGGTCGAGCTCAACTTCATAAACTTTAACCTTATAAAATTTCGGATGAGTCATTCTAAACGCAAATTCGCCGTCGTCCGTCAATAAAATCAATCCCGACGAATCTTTATCTAGCCTCCCGACGGTCTTTAACTCGCGATATTTCTCCGGTAAAAGTTCATAAATCGTTGGCGTCTCGCCCTGTCGTTTCTTCGAACAAACGTACCCTACCGGTTTATTCATTAAAAGATAAGTATATTCCTTCAAAAAAGGTATAACCTTCTCATTATAGCATACCGCTTGTGTTTTGTCAACTCTCTCCCCTAAAACCGCAACTTTCCCCCCGACTAAAACTTTCCCCGCCGCGATTAAATCGTCTGCCTCCCTACGAGAAATCCCTAATCTTTCAGCGAGGAATTTATTGAGCCGGATTTGTTCCATTTTGGACCTGATCTGTCGGCATCACCGGCGCGGCTGGTACTACCGGTTCCGTAACCGGAGCTGGCTGTGTGACTGGCGTTTCTGGCGTAACTGGAGCCGGTTGAGCCGCAACTGGCGCTTCTGGTGTGACCGGAGCAGGGTTAACTGGTTGCGTCGGCGCAGGCGCTACTGGCGCTTGGGGCTGAACGGTCGGCTGAACTGGTGAAACTGGAGCCGGTTGAGTTGGTTGCGCAACTGGCGCAGTCGGCGCAGGCGCTACTACCGTCGGCGTGACTGGTTGCGTCGGAACTGCCGGATTTGGTTGATTCATCACATTCGGGTTAAACTGCGGTCCATTCTTTAAATCTACTGCCATGTTCGTCTCTGACGTTCCTGCTCCCGCCTCTGCTCCAACCCCAGCCCCAGTCGGCACCGTTGTCGCGTTCGCTACTGTCGCCGAACCTGCGGATTTTCCTGATAAAACTTCCTTAACGGAGTTAATCACGTCTTCAATCCCAACTTGCGACTTGACTAGATATCTGTCCGCCCCTAAACTCTCTCCGCGTTTCCTCTGATCATCCGAAGATAACGCTGTCATCATAATCACCTTAACGTCTTTCGTTTCTGGCGTTGAGCGTAAAATATCTAACATATCAAACCCGGAAATTTTCGGCATCATTACATCCGAAACGATTAAATCCGGTTTCTCCTTAACAGCAATCGCGAGAGCTTCTTCTCCGTCTCCTGCCGAAACCACGTCAAATCCTTCCGCCGTCAATCGAATACTATAAATCTCCCTTAAACTTTGGTCATCCTCGACTACCATTATTTTTGTCATAATTCCTCCAATTTTCCCTTATTGTATTATATTTTGATTGACCTGTCCATATTGAACTTGCGGCGGCGC
>CAYWPO010000036.1:0-5486 GCA_964460285.1 uncultured Candidatus Saccharibacteria bacterium | reverse complement strand
CAGTTATTTGGCGATACAAAAGAGGAGCGGGCGGTAGTTTCGAAGTTGATTGAGGGGGTTCGAGACGGAGAAGAAATTATGGAGAGGTTAGGGATGGACGCGGCGACGTTTAATCAAACGATAACGATGTTGGAGATTAAAGATATTGTTCGGTCGCTAGGAATGAATTTTTGGACACTGAAGTAAGGATTTCTGGGAGTTTTAGTTTTTCTTCGGGGGTAAAGCGAGAGAGAACAAAATCGACGTCGCCGAGTTTTTGGCGGAGCTCGTCGTTCCCTGTTCCAAGACGGAGACGAGGGAAGTTTTCGGTTTTAAGCTCGGAGATAAGGGATTTTAAGCCGTTATTTCCGCCGGCGGAGCCAGATTCGCGGAAGCGAGTCGTTCCGAACGGAAGGTTAAAATCGTCGCAGATAACGAAGATATTTTCGGGAGGGATTTTATAATAGTTCATAAAAGCGCGGACGGGGACGCCGGAGGTATTATAATAACCTTGAGGCTTGAGGAAAATCTTATCGCCGACTTTTTTCCAGAGGGCGCCGAATTTTTCGGTCGGCTCCCAAGAGAGATTATGGAGTTTAAAATAAAAATCGAGCGCGAGGAAGCCGAAATTGTGGCGAGTAAAATTATATTCGTTCCCTGGATTTCCGAGACCAATGATTAAAAACATAGATTAATTATAACATAAAATTTTAGGGTTGATTTTAAGAAAGATAACCATTATAATTTTCTATAAAGGTTATTTTTATATTTATGGAAATAAAAAAATCGAGAATTCGCGAGTTATTTGGAAAAGTAAATAAAAGAATCGCCTTACTTATAGTCGGGGTTTTAGCTTTGGCGGGGGCAGGAACGGCGTATTATTTTGTTTTGGCGGATACGGAAATTGCGGGGACGAGCGTTACGATTAATATGTCGGGGGAGCTTAAATACGGGACTAAGTTTAACTCTAGCGCTAGCAGTAGTTACGGAAGTCATTACTATAGTACGCATCGTTACAGCGTTACATATACTGCGGGGACGATTGACGGAGTTGATAAGACTGGAGAGAAATACGAGGCGGTTTGTGCGGAGCCGGAGAAAGATTCGCCGAAAGGAAAGGCTAGTGCAGTTTATGAAATGGACCAAACAGAGACGAATGAAACGATTAAGCGAATTTTGTTGACAACGAGAATTGGGAAAGACGCGTCGATAGAATATAATGGAACGACGTATAATGCTTATGCTGATAAAGTATTCAACTGGGCGTCTTATGCGAGCTATACGGATTATAGTTCATCTTCGACGAGTTTGAGTAAGTTTGACTATACAAGTATTTCGTTAGGACATGCTTTGGTGGGGTATGTTTATGCGGGCAGTACGAAAGGCTTTACATCGAACTTTGTGAATGATTTTTGGAAAGGAGATAGTGGCTTAATTCAGAGGATTTATGATATTTTTGAGCAAGATGGCTATAAACAGCTGGCGGAGTCGGTTGTTCTGAGGAGATCGGAAGGACAGATGTCGTCTGGGAATTATCAGGATTTGATTTGGTTGGAGAATATCCCGCAGACGTCGGAAGAGGGGATGTTGGCAGTACAGAAGCGGATCCCAGAGGGAAAAGAGTCAATTTTAGAGGATTATCCGGATTTATATACTTTGAAAGATGCGGTTTTTGAGGTTTATAGTGAGGGGAGTTGTGAGAATGTGGACGGATCGGGGACTGTGGAGTCGGATGTAACTGGTGGGTTAGTTTTGGAGAATGCGGTTTGTGAGGGGGAGCCTATCGCTACGTTACAGACGGGTAGCGATGGAAAGACAGAGGCAGTTTCGTTGCCGATAGGTAATTATTGGGTAAAGGAAAAGACGGCGCCAACAGGGTTCTTTATAGATTCGAATACTTATATGATGACGGTTATGGATGGAGATACAGTTTGGTTTGATGCGTATGATGACCCGATTGTCGGGGGGATTTCGTTGCGGAAAGTCGATAGTGAGACTTTATCAATAGAACCGCAAGGAGGGGCGCAGTTATATCATTCGAGATTCCAGATTAATAATTTGAATACGGCTACTCCGATTACGGATCAGGTATATTCTGATGAGGAGGGGAATGTTAGTTGTGATAATTTGCCGGTAGGAAGTTATCAGATTTTTGAAGTCGAGGCGGCAGATGGGTATGTTACGCCGAGCAGTAGCTCTACGACGCGAATTAATTTCACGATAAATAGTGACGGAACGAGTAGTCGAGATGGAGAGACGATTCAAATTCAGAATAAGGTAAAGAGGGGGGATGTTAAGTTTACGAAGAAGAAGAAAAATTATTTAGGAGAAGAGAGCGTAGCGGCAGGAGTTCCGTTCTTGATTAAGTTGTTGGATGGGGACGGAGTAACGGTTGAACAGCATGTGATTGTGAGCGACGAGAACGGGGTTGTCGATACGAGCGCGAGAAGAGGGGTGAATGCAAACGCGAACGATGAGGCGTTTGGGAATGACGGGGAGATGATGGGGGGAGTTGATTATTCCGGGAAGAGGAGTAGTGAGCTAGATAAGACAGCGGGGGTTTGGTTTGGGTTTGGGACGAATGGAGTGAACGATACATATAAGGCGAATAATGGAGCATTGATTTATGGGAATTATTTAGTGACCGAGTTGGAGATTGTTGATAATGCGATGTATAGGATGAGTGAAGATGGCGAGGAGTTTAGGTTTAGCGTTACTGAGGATGGGGTGACAGTTGATAATGTAGGGGATGGTGGGGTAGTGATGGATGAATTGGTTGATGAGCCAGAGTTAGTAACGGTTGCGAGTGCGGTCGAGGGGGAGTCGGACGCGAGTAATAGAGCAAATGAAGTAGAGATTGGAGAGAGTGTTAATATCTATGATTATGTTAGTTATAGTGGGTTGACGGAGGGGGCGAGTTATAAGATTGTAGCGTTTTTGACAGATGAAAATGGGGATGAAGTAGGACAGGGCGGAAGTAGAGTCGAGGGAGAGAAGACGTTTGTAGCGGGAAGCGAGGGGAGAGGAGTGGCGCAGGTTAAGCTAGAGGGAGTTGATACATCGAAGTTTGTCGGAAAGAGTTTGACCGTGAATGAGGAGTTGTATAGGGTTGTAGCGGGAGACGAGGTGTTGATAGTCGGGAAACATTTGGATCCGGATTATAGCGGAGTGAGTGACGAAAGTATTGAGGCGATGTCGGAGACTGAAAATACGAATCAGACGGTTAAGGTAAAGACGGCAGAGATAACTGAGACGTTGGCGACGGCGAGTGATGGAAATAGTAAGGAAGTTAACGTTGGGTTCGTTCAGATTCAAGACAAGATGAAAGTTAAGGGGTTAGTGAATGGGAAGAATTATACAGTAAAGACCTGGGTTAAAGACGAAGATGGAAATAGCGTAGAGATTTTAGACGAGAACGGAGAGAATGGGAAAGAGACGTTATCGAGGACGATAGATTATAACGGGGCGACGGCAGAAGTGCCGGAACCGGAGATAGCTATTAATAATATATATATTGATACGACGAAATATGTCGGGAAGAAGCTAATAATTTATCAAGAAATTGAAGATGAAGACGGGAATAAGAGTACGCATCCGAATAGTGATAGTTCAGAGGAACAGATTGCGAAAGAGACGGTGACGGTTAGGGAGCCGGGAATGGGGACAGTGGCGTATGACGGAGACGGGACGAATGAGGAAGATAAGGAAATTAAGCTCAGCGCGACAGCGAAGATTAGAGATAAGATTAGCTATTCTAATTTAGAAGTAGGGACGACATATTATGTTTCCGGAAAGGTTGTATATATAAACGAGGAGACGGGAGCGGAAACGGTTTTAGCGGAGGTTGGGAAGAGCGATGAGCAGGCGAAGAAAGAGGCGACAGCGGATGGTCATTGGACGATGGATTTTACGGTTGATACGAGAGAATACGCTAAGCGGAAGTTAGTAGTTTATGAATATTTGTATGCGCATGTGGACGATACGGAGCCGATGTTAACGCATGAAGATAGTAGTGAGGACGGGGGGCAGGTGGTTGAAGTTGCGGAAGTTTCTATTGGGACGAAAGCGAGAAACGCAGATGATATAGATAGTCAGGAAGTTGGGGTAGGGACAGTAAATATTATTGATTATGTTGAGTATAGGGGTTTGACGGTAGGGGAGCAATATAGGTTGAGCGGGACGTTGAGGAGGGAAGACGGGACGGCTGTGACTGGAGGCGAGGCGGTAAGTGAACCGTTTACGGCGGTCGAAGACGGAGAAGCGAATCCGGCGAGCGTAACGTTTTATAATGTAGATACGAAGGACTTGATTGGTCAGACGTTGTACGTAACGGAGATATTGTACGCAGTGGGAAGTGGTGATGATGTAGAGATTGCAAGACACGAGCAGAATATACCGGAACAGCAGATTAAAGTAAAAACACCAGAGATTGAGACAGTGGCGACAGGAGAGAGTGGAAAGGAAGTTGAAGTTTTAACTGACGCGAAAGTTTATGATAAAGTTAAGTTGACAGGATTAGTTAAGGGAGAAACGTATAGTTTAGTTAGCCAGTTGGTTGAGGAGGGGGATGAGACTGGATTCGTCGAGGCAAAAAGGGTATATCCGATAGAGTTTACCGTAGAAAATGATGATGGGAGCGCGGAAGTTGAAGTTGAATTTACGTTAAATACGGTAGGATTAGAGGGTAAGGAATTAACGGTGATGGAGTGGGTTCTTTATGGAGAGAATAAAGAGATAGTTAAGCATACAGAAAAGATAGAAGAACAGACAGTTCAGGTTAAGAAACCGACGTTAGTAACAGAAGCGAAGTCGGGGAGTTTGGTTGAGGGGAATGGAGATAAGGTGGTCGCGCTAGTTGATAAGGCGAAAATTGTAGATATAGCGGAATATACAGGATTGGCGGACGGGGTTAGCTATCGAGCGTTTGGAGTTTTGCATGACCAAGATACGGGGGAGAAGCTAATGGTTAAAGATAAAGACGGAGTAGAAAGAGAAGTAACAGCGGAGAAAGAATTTGTTGCGAAAGGCGAGGGAGGAGAAGTTGAGTTAGAGTTTGAGTTTGATGCGACGGAGATTCCTGGGAAGAACATTGTAGTATTTGAGTATATATATTATAAGGAAGGTGAGGAAGAGACGGAGATCGTTAAGCATGAAGATATTGAGAGCACTGAACAGTGGGTAGAGGTTCAGCCGAGGATTGGGACGAAAGTAGTAGATGAAATTGATGGAGATCAGGCGGTTGGAGTGGGGTTAGCGACGGTAGTTGATACGGTAGAATATGATGGGTTGAAGATTGGTTCAAAATATATAGTTAAGGGGAAACTGATGGATAGAGAGACTGGGGAGGCGGTTGGAATTGAGGGGAAGTCGGAAGAGTTTACGGTGACAGAGGAAATGGGAACGACAAATGATAAAGACATTAAGGTTAGGTTTGAGTTCGAGACGACGGAAATGCAAGGTAGAAGTTTAGTGGTGTTTGAGGAATTATATGAAGTTATAGAAGATGG
>CAYWPO010000035.1:0-6204 GCA_964460285.1 uncultured Candidatus Saccharibacteria bacterium | reverse complement strand
GAGCCTTAGCGTAGCCGTCGCGCATACAGTTTTCGATCCAGCGTTCGAGTTCATGGATATCGTCAAGATCGACTTTTTCGGGGTCGATTGTTACTTTTTTAATTTTAAGTTCGCCGGTAATCTGGACGACGACAGCACCGTCGCCAGCTTCAACTTCGACAATTTCGTTTTTCAAATCTTTTTGAGCCTTACGAAGTTGATTCAGCATTTTCATTTGGTCCATAGTTTGACCCATATTATTCTCCTTGAACTATATTATATATGTATATTCTATCAGAATTATCGGTTTTCGGGGAGGTGATTATCTTTTCTAATTTCAGAGTTCGTTCGCTTCCAAAAGTTTCGGGGGAGAATTTACCAAGTGTCGCGATTTTGCCATATGTTAAATTATTCAAATTGGAGACGAGGTTTAGGGAGTGAGTCCGGTCGATATAAATTTCGTAAAATTGATAATCGAGGGAGTCTTCAGTGGCAAGGAGAGTTATTTTTTCGTCGAGATTTTCAATAACTAGGTCGAGGTCATTATTAAAGTTATTCGCGACGGCGGGAGCATAACGATAGCCATAGAGAAAATAAGTTAAGTTAGGAATAATTATTAAAGCGAGAAGTAGGCCGAGCGGGAAAATTGCGAAAATTCGAGCGTAGGGGTTTTCGGGAAAAAGTCCGTACCATTTTTCCAACAGATAACGTAAGCCATGAGCCACTAAAATCGCAATCGGTAAAATTAAAAGCAGACTAGAGTCAGGGTTCAAACCGGAGAGGACGATTGAGAAGACGATTAGGTAAGAAGCGATAGCGTTTCGGGAAGCAAAAAAACCTTTGGTTGTTGAGAAAAGTCCGGCGAGGGCGAGAGCGAGGGTTGCGAGGCTTAACATCGGAGAGAGATATAAGCTATCGAGAGTATTACGCCAAGAGAAGAACGGGAGGAAACCGGTCGCGATATTATTGATGAAGTTTTTAAGGGAAAAGTCTTTCGCGAAGAAAATCGAGAGAGCGACGGAGGAATTCGAGGCGAGGTTAATTCCCCATATAGTGACGCCGGCGAGGACGATTAAACTGACGAAGATAAAGGGGAGTTTCGGGAGGGATTTAATCGTAAAGCGAAGATGAGGCTGGAGAAGGGCGAAAACGATAATAAAAATAACGAGATAGATAAGATGGGGAGTAAAAATCGAGAGGAGAAGCGCGACGGCGAAGATGAAACTATAAAGCGGGCGAGGGCGTTTTACGCCTTGGATCTTAGAGCCGAGCCAAAGGAGAAAAGTCGGCCAGAAAATGAGCATAATTAGAGGAGTTCCAGAGCCGGAAAGGTAAAGGAAAGGAGTCGAGAGGACAGTTATAACGGAAGCGAGGAGAGCGACGTTTGACTTAAACCAACGGTTCAGGAGAAGAATCAAGAGAACACCGAGGGCGAGACCGAAAAGAATCGAGGGGAGTTTAATCGCGTAAGAGGTAAAGCCGAAAGCGAGAATCGAGATTTTTTGGAGGATATGATAAGGGAGGTCAACGAGGTCGCCGGAGGTAATCGAGGAAAAATGGAGATTATAACTAGCGACGGCTGATTCCCTTTCGACTTCGGAGAGACCGGCGGGGGTAATTAGGGGGAAACCAAAAAGAATCGCGAGGAAAATTAGTCCGAGGAGAAAATAGCCAATCAAAAAACGATAGCGATAAAGAGTTAAGCGCGAAACAGAAAGTTTACTCATTCTTAACCATTATATCACTCGGAATGTTCCGTGTCGAGCGACATAAAGCGGAGTAGTTCGGGGTGGAAGTAGAGCTCGATTTTTCCGACGGGGCCGTGACGATGTTTAGCGATAATGAGTTCGGTGATATGAGTTTCTTCGTAGTCGTCTTGGTTCTGGCGGTAATAATCGGGGCGATGGAGGAACATGACCATATCAGCATCCTGCTCGATAGAGCCAGATTCGCGGAGGTCAGAGAGAACGGGGCGAGGGTCGTCGCGACCAGTCACGCCACGGGAGAGCTGGGCGAGGGCGATTACGGGGATTTCAAGTTCGCGGGCGAGGGTTTTTAGACCGCGAGAAATTTCGGTAACTTCTTGGACGCGGTTTCCGGCGTAGCGGTCGGAACCTTGGAGAAGCTGGAGGTAATCAACGATAATCATACCGATATCGTGATCATGGGCGGCGCGGCGGGCTTTATTTCTGAGTTCGAGGATAGTCATAGAACTCGTATCGTCGAGATAAAGCGGGACGGAACCCATATCGCCGAGGGCATCGCCAATCTTCCCAAAGTCGTCTTCGGAGATATTCCCCGTTCGGATTTTCCAAGCATCAACGCCAGAGACGTCGGAAACCATACGATCAACAATTTCGGCGCAAGCCATCTCCATAGAAAAGAAAAGGACTCCGCGGTTGTTGATGGTCGCGGCGTTATAGGCTAGATTTTCCGCGAAAGTCGTTTTACCCATCGCGGGGCGGGCGCCGATAATGATTAAATCGCCTTTTTGGAAACCGGCGGTCTTTTTATCGAGGTCGCGGAAGCCAGTTTTAAGACCTCTTAGCGCGCCTTTATTGCGATGAAGCTCTTCCATACGATCAAACGCATCAGCGAGAAGGTCTTCGAGGGCGGTATAGTCGGTTTTAGTTGTTTTATCGGAGACCTCGAAAAGTTCTTTTTCGGCCGCGCCAATTAACTCGCCAACTTCGCTTCCCTCTTCATAGGCCTTTTCGGCGATATTAGTTCCGACGGTAATCAATTTTCGGCGGAGGGCGGTTTTTTCGACAAGGTCGGCATAAGCTTTAATATGGGAAGCGGTCGGGACGAAATTAGTTAGCTCGGTTAGGTAGGGGGCGCCGCCAACTTTTTTCAGGGTTTTTTCGGCGCGAAGTTCAGCAGTTAAAGTCAAGAGGTCAATCGGGCGGTGTTGCTGATAGAGGGTCGTCATTCCCTTAAAGATTAAGTTATGTTTTTCTTCATAAAAATCGCCAACTTTAATTCGCTCGAGGATTTCGGGAAAAGCCTTATCGTCGAGAAGAATGGCGCCAAGGAGGGATTTTTCGGCAGTCAAATCCTGGGGCGGGACGCGACCCGCGGATTTTCTAGAACTAGAATGGAATTCCTCCTCCATCTTCGACCTCCTTAATTCCTTTTCCCATTATATCAGAAATTTTAGAAAGCGCGGGGTCTTTTATGACGGAATTTTCTTCGGGGTCATGAATAATAACTTCGAGATTTTCGGGGAGATTCGAGGCGAGAAGCTCGAAATTATTTTTTCGGGTCAAGATTGTTTTGATGATTTTTTTCGAGGGGTAGATATTAAGAATGTTTCCGGTAAGCTCAAGGTCGGATTTTAAGAGTTGTTGATGGATGGCGGGATTGGCGAGCTTGAGGGCGTCGAGAAAAGCGGTTTTATCGAAAGAAGCGGGGCGGATTTCGGGGGATTTTTTGTCATTTTCGCTCCGCGCTTCAATAACTGGTTTAACAGGGGTCGGAGCGGGATTTTTTGGGGTCAACTTGTTCGGAAAAAAGGCAGGTTTTTCGGCGAAGCTCAAGAGGAGCTTAGCTTCGGGGAACGGGGCGGAAACGGAGGGGAGTTTTTCGAGGAGAGGGAGAAATTCGGGAGTCGGCGAAGCGAGGATTTTTTTGATAATTTCTTCGGCGAGAGTTTCGGGTTTTATACCAGAGTTCAAAATATTTTTTAAGCTTTCGGAGATTTCGGGGAGATTTTGAGAGGAATAACTTTTAAGGAGGGAGTTGATTGCTTCGTCGGCGGGGAGACCGAAAGCGTCGAGAACGGTTTTTTCGGAAAGTTCGGTTTTTCCGTCAGAGAGAGAGGAAATTTGATCGAGGAGAGAGAGCGAATCGCGGAAAGAGCCGCCACCGCGACGAACGATGATTTTAAGGGCGGGGTCGGAAATTTTAAGATTTTCGAGGTCGGCGATTTTTCGGAGATGACTCATCATTACTTCGGCGGGGGCAAGATGGAAAGTATAAACCTGGGAGCGGGAGGAAATCGTAATCGGGACTTTATGGGCGTCGGTCGTCGCCATAATAAAAATAACGTGTTCGGGCGGTTCCTCGAGAGTTTTTAAGAGGGCGTTAAAGGCGGACTTAGAGAGCATATGAACTTCGTCGATAATATAGACTTTATACTTCCCTTTCGAGGGGGCGATTGCGGCTTTTTCGCGAAGTTCGCGGATATTATCGACGCCAGTATTCGAGGCTGCGTCGATTTCGATAATATCGAGGTAGGAATCTTCGAGTTCGTAGGGGAAATGATTGATTTCATGAGCAAAAATCCGAGCGACGGAGGTTTTTCCGGTTCCGCGCGGGCCAGTAAAAAGATAGGCGTGAGAAATTTTTCCGGATTTAAGGGAATTTTCGAGAGGTCGAGTGATAGATTCTTGACCGATAACTTCTTTTAGGGTTTTCGGGCGGTATTTTCGATAGAGGGCGAGCATAAATTATCTCGCTAGTTTCATAAGGCGGCTTCGACGGCGGCCCAAGCAGCTTCGTTATTATTTGCGGGGATAACGACGGAGACCTGAGAGCCTTCTTTAAGATGGAAATAAGTAACGGAAGCGTAAAGGATTTCGTATTCGCGGCCAGAGACTTCGACATAATATTTATCGTCGTGATGAACGAGGGTTCCGATAACGGTTCGACGTTCGACGGGGCCGATTTGTTTATAGAGGAACTTACCCTCAGGGGTAATCGTTAACTTCATCAAATCGCCCTCGACGAGCTTCGACTTCGAAGCATAGTTCGCGGGGACGGGGTAGTTCTTTCCGTCGGGACCGATCATGATTTGACCATCGAAAACGCCCTCGATAATTTTTCCATCTGGGTCGGAGATAACGGTATCGCGGGGAGCGGTAATCGACTCGCCGTCGCCTAAAACGGAGTTCAAAAGTTCTTTAGCGGCGGATAAATTAGTTTCGGCGTCTTGAATAAGACTGCGTAAGCGTTTTATTTGTTTTTCTGGTAGTTCAGACATCACCTCGCGTCCTGTCTATTTTTATATATAATACTATTATTATAATACGCGGTCGAGCTAAAAAAGTCAACGATTTTTCTTTAATTTCGAGGGTAGTTTTTTCCACAAGATTTTATGGGGTCGAGAGAGAAATGTTGTAAAAATAAAAATCGTTGCGGGAAGCTGGGGCTATGAATGATGATAGCTTCCGCCCTTTGAGATTTCTTGAGCGCGGTAGATTTGTTCAGAAACAATCAATCGGGAGAGTTGATGCGGAAAAACGAGATTCGAAAAGCTCCAGATAAAGTCCGCTTTCTTCCTAACTTCTTCAGAAACGCCGTAAGCTCCGCCGATGATGATTATGATATTTTTCGAGTTATTAAAAGTTTTTTCAAGAAGCCGAGAAAATTCCGGCGAGGAGAGATTTTTCCCGCGTTCGTCGGCGAGAATAATAAAATTGCGCGAGCTAAAATCCCATTTTTCGAGAAGTCTCGCGAGTTTTTCTTCTTCATAGAACTCGAAAGAAAAATCAAACGGCTTTTTCGTCCGTTTTTGGTATTCTTCGATGAGAGGATTATATTCGGGAGAGTTTTTCTTTCCGCCGGCAATTATTTTTATCATACTTTACAATTTTAACATATTTTGGTATAATTCTCGATAGTTACCAAAGACAGCGACGGAGCTGCGGTTCTTAATCATGTCGCCGAGGCTAATTTCTTGTTTTAGATTGGTAACGGTGTTTAAAAATTCGCTAATCTAATATAAAACTTAAACCGAAGGAATTATAATGGCTATCTCTAAAGATAAGAAAAATACTTTGGTCAAAGATTTAACGGAACTTCTCTCTTCTGCGAAGACGACGGTTTATGCGCGCTATCAAGGCTTGACGGTTGCTGAGCTTCAGGAACTCCGAAAAGCCGCTCGCGAAGCAGGCGTAAAAATTAAAGTCGTTAAAAATCGCCTCGCTAGAGTCGCGATGAATGAAATCGCGGTCTATAAAGGTACGGATACGACTGGACTTTCTGGTCAACTCCTCTACGCGGTTTCGAGCGAAGATGAAGTAACTCCGGCGAAAGTGCTCGCGAATTTCGCGAAAACTCACGAAGCGCTTGAGCTTTGTGGTGGGTTTAATGATTTAGGCGCATCTTTGTCTTCCGACGACGTTAAAGCCCTTGCGGCGATGCCGTCGAAGAACGAGATGATTGCTCAAGTCGTCGCAACGCTTCTTTCTCCGGTCAACGACGTTATTTCTGCGACCTCTG
>CAYWPO010000034.1:0-6243 GCA_964460285.1 uncultured Candidatus Saccharibacteria bacterium | reverse complement strand
GCCCTTGCCGAAGAAGCGAATATTATGGATAAATCTTTCTTTATCGTCATTCCATATTACTCTAGCCCCGAACTCGAAAAAATGATTAACGAAACTAAATCTATCTTCGCTACTTTCCAAAAAAATAAAGTCGCCCCAATCACCCGTATCGACCGCGCAACTTACGAAAAAGCCTCTTCCGAGCTCAATAACCGCGTTGATTCCGTCATCTCTGGCTTAGCCCAAGTTGGCATCCACAGCGTCCGCCTCAACACCAAGGAACTCGCCGAACTTTATTATAACTTTAATAACCCTGATACCGCCGTCCGCGAACCGCTCGTTGATTTTAGTAAACTCGCGACTACTTATGTAAAGAAAGGAGCCCCTCAAAATGGCTAGAAAAAATAAAAACGCTCAACCTACCGCCGCCCAAATCGCCTCCCAGGCTCAAATTTCTGAAGACCTTGAAATCCAGCGCGCTTTCGAGCAGGGAATTACTACCCTCCGCGACCTTATTTCTCCCTCTTCGATTGAAATCTACGCCGACTATTTCCGTCTCGGAACAAAATACGGTCGTACTCTTTATATTTACGGCTATCCTCGGACCCTTTATACTGGTTGGCTTTCGCCCATCATCAATATCGACGAAGTCCTCGACGTTTCTATGTATATCTACCCTGTCGATACTCAAGTCGTCATGAAGAACCTCCGTAAAAAAGTTACTCAGCTCGAAGCCTCGATGAACGTCAATAACGATAAGGGAAAGGTTCGCGACCCTGAGCTCGAAGCCGCCATCAACGATGCCGAAGAACTCCGCGACCAACTCCAAGTCGGCGCCGAACGTTTCTTCCGTTTCGGTTTATATGTTACAATTTGGGCTGATTCTCTCGACGAGCTTAAATTTGTCCAACAAAAAATCGAAACTTTCTTCGGCCAACAAATGGTTTATTCTAAGGTCGCTACCTCTCAACAAGAACAAGGAATGCAGTCTTGCCTCCCCCAATGCGCCGACCAACTCCAAATCCGCCGCAATATGAATACCGGCGCCATCTCTACCTCTTTCCCCTTTACTTCCGCCGACCTGACTCAAGAAAAAGGTATTCTTTACGGAATCAATATGCATAATAACGGTCTCGTTATTTTCGACCGCTTCTCTCTCGAAAACGCTAACCTCGTCGTCTTCGCTAAATCCGGTGCCGGTAAATCTTTTACCGTTAAACTCGAAGCTCTCCGCTCTATGATGATTGGCGCAGAAATTCTCATTATCGACCCTGAAAATGAGTATCAAAAACTCTCCGACGCCGTCGGCGGCTCTTATATTCGCCTTTCCTTAAACTCCGACGTCCGGATTAATCCTTTCGACCTCCCGAAAGTCATCGATTCCGAAGATGCGAACGACGCTCTCCGTGCTAACCTCGTTACGCTTCATGGTCTCCTCCGCCTCATGCTCGGCGGCGCCAATCAACAAACCGGTGCTCCTGCCCTTACCCCAAACGAAGAAGCCGACCTCGACCAAGCTCTCATCGATACTTACGCCCGCGCCGGAATTACTTCCGATCCTCTGACTCATCAATCCACTCCCCCAACGATTATCAACCTTTACGATACTCTTCTTCATATGGAGGGAACCGGTCCCGAACTCGCCCAACGTCTCCGAAAATATACAACCGGAACTTTCGCCGGTATCTTCTCCCAACAATCCAATATCGACATCAACAACCAAATGGTCGTCTTTAACATTCGCGACCTCGAAGACGAGCTTCGCCCCGTCGCGATGTATATCGTCCTTTCTCATATCTGGAACGTTGTCCGCGCCCAACAAAAACGCCGCATCCTTATCGTTGATGAGGCGTGGCAACTTATGCAATTCGAAGATTCCGCCGCGTTCCTCTTCTCCCTCGCCAAGCGTGCTCGAAAATACTATCTCGGTTTAACTACCATCACTCAAGACGTCGAAGATTTTATGACCTCCAAAATGGGTCGCGCTATCGTCGCTAACTCTTCCATGCAGCTCCTCTTAAAGCAATCTCCTTCCGCCGTCGACGTTCTCTCCGACGTCTTTAAACTAACCGACGAAGAGAAGAAACGCCTCGCAAACTTCCCAGTCGGCCAAGGTCTCTTCTTCGCCGGCAATAACCACGTCCATATGCAAATTATCGCTTCCGATACCGAAGAATCCCTAATTACAACCAACCCTAACGCAAAAGCATAAAATATGTTATAATATATTTATGTTCATCTCTCGAAAAATTCGAGCTTGGTTTCTTCTTGTAACTTTAATTTTGAATGTCTCTTGGACTCTCGAAACTTTTGCCCTCTCCGCCGCCGAAAAAAAGTTTTATGCCGAAAATTATATCATGTTCTTCGACCCCGACGGCAATGCTTCAACTTCCGCCAGCTCCGAAAGCCTCTGTCTCGTTGACCTCGGCGACTCCGCCGCAACTATCTTAAACTTCCTTATCGGAAAAAATTATTCAAAAAACTCCGCCGCCGGTATCGTTGGAAATTTAATGGCCGAATCCGGCTTACAGCCCAATCTCCTCGAGGGGGGAACCGTCGTCGGTAGCGACTATATATTATATAATCTTTCTACTAATACCTCTAACTACCCTAATCGCGGCTTCGGTCTCGCCCAATGGACAACCGCCACTCGCCAAAAATCCCTCCAACTTTTCGCTAACGAAAACGGTCTCGCCGTTACTTCCGTCGAAGCTCAACTCGGCTATCTTATTAAAGAACTCTCCGCCCGCGGTTTTTCCGCCGAGAATATGTCCGCCGACTCTGTCGAAGAAGCGACTTTTAAAATTTTCGATAAATTCGAAGTCCCCGGTTCCTCTTTCTGGACAACCGTCAACGGAAGATACTATAACGATTACGACCCAAAGTCCCTCACTGAACTTTCCGCCGAGAAAACCCCCGCCGCCTATAAAGCCTTTAATAAACGCCTCGGCTACGCTAACTCCTCTCTCGCAAAAATTTCTAACGCGAATCTAACCGGCTCTTCCACTTCTCAATGCGAAGAACCCGCCGAAACTAGCGGAAGTTTATCTAACGAAGATTCTGAAAACTCTAACGCAGAAACTTCCGAATCAGATAGCGATTCCGGAAACCCTGAACCAGAAAATACTCAACCCGAAACCGAAGTTTTAATTACTTCCTCCGCCGTCGCCGATAAAATCGCCGAAACCGCCGTTAAAATGGCTTGGCCTTATACTTCCGGCGCCAATACTGGCTATTGTAAATCTTCTTCCGGCTCCCTTGTAAAATGGAATTCGAAGTCAAAGCCTAAAGAATGTGCCTCCTCTCTTAAAGAAGAGAACGCCGCTATGTTAAGCTCAATCTACGGCTCCGCCAGTACTTCCCGCGCGATGGACTGCTCTTGGTTCGTCGGCGACTTAATTCGTTACCTAAAAATTGACTCTAGCTTCCCCCATGGCGGCTCTTCTTCTATTACTAACTACCTCGCTAAAACTCAAAAATGGGTCGAAGTTCAAAATCTCGGTAATACCTCTAACTTAAAAGCCGGCGATGTTTTCGCGATTGATGGTCATGTCATGATTTATGTTGGCTCATACGGTGGCTCATACGGTAACGCCGTCGGCTCCTCAAAAAACTCTTGGGTTGCTCGTCTCCATACGATTTATTATAATCAATACTCTTCCGGTGCCGCTTTTCGTATCTTCCGTTATAAAGAATAGGGAACTAAAATGAATCCAAACTTCTCAACTAATATAAACCCAAACTTAATCGAAAAACCAAAGCCTTTTTCCAACGTCGACAAAAACGCCTTAAAAGCTACTCTCCCGCTTCTTATCATTCTCTTAATCGTCATTCCGCTTCTCGCTTTCTTTTTTCTCCCGAAAGAATCTCCTGAAGACCTCGCCCAACGAGAACTAGACGAAAAAATCCTCGCCGAAGCCGAAGATTATGCCGAAAAATATCCAATCACTTCTATTCTCCCCTATGTCGGCGAAAATTTCCGCGTCGATTACGGTCTTTGCGGAAATTCCGAAAATATCTTGGACGATGAAAATTTCTGCCTTCGCGTTTCCGCCCTTTCTTCCGGTCTTAACTCCGCCCTCCTTTTCTTAACTTCCCTCGAAAATTACGATATCGCCGACTATTCCGTCGAATTTCCCGATTTTTCTTGTCCTTTCGATGCTTCCTCGCTTGACCCCTCCTCCCTTTCTCTAACTTCCCTCGGTAATAATTATTATCTCGCTCCTCTCTCCTTTGAAAATTACGCCAACACAAAAATAACTTATAAAATCATCCTCAAAAAATCCGGCTCCTCTTATTCTTTCGTAACTTCTCCCGAGTTTATTTTTACCTATAATAAATATCCCTCCCTCGAAAAAAATCTCCTTTCTTCCGCTAATAAACTTATGCTATAATGAGTTTATGAGTAATAAGGTCAAGCTTCTGATTGCTAGTGCTGTTATTGCGCTCGTCGTTTTAATTCTTCTTGTCGCTTCTTTCTTCTCGAACCCCTCTTCCGCTCCCGCCCCTAGCTCTAACGATTCTACCTCTTCCGAACTCGAAGAAGCCGAAGCTTTCGAAAATCTCCCCGAAAATATCTTTTTCGATACCGCCGACGATTCTACCGATAGTTTCGACGAATCCTTTGTTTATGTTGACCCCGAAGAAGATATCTCCGAAGATTATTCTGCCGATAGCTCCGACGGTTCTGCCGACCCCGCCGAAGACTCTCCTTATGACGTCGAAGATTTCGAATCTTTCTTCGACGAATTTGAAGCTGGAGGCTTATCTGATGAAGTCTAAATTCCTCTTTTTGAGTTTTCTCAGTCTCTTTTTCTCATTTTTCTTTTTCTCGCCCGCTTTCGCCGAAGACTATAAACTCTTTACCGAAACCGACGAGTTTAAAATGTATGGCCGTAACGAAATCTATATTTACGAACCTTGCGAAAATCGTAACTCTGACGGCTCCGGTTCTTCCGACGGCTCAATCCCCCGAACCCTCGAAGTTGGCGGTAATAGCCTCGATGAAAAACTTTATTCCGCCTCCCGTATCTTTGGCAAAAACGCCGTCGCTATCGGAATTACCCGCGCGATTCACTCTCTCAATCATGACTCTTTCCCTTATTTTTATCCCTCCTCCGAAAGCGAAACTATCCTTAATACTGCTAAATCCGACGAAAAATTCGCCGATTACCTAACTAAGCTCAACGAAAACGACGAATCTGCCTTAATCGCCGCCGAATTTTACTATCTCTATAAAAATACCTCTGTCGATTTTGCGAGCGCCCTCGGCACAGAAACTGCCAGTAACGCCGCCGACGCTACCGCCGTCGGTAAAAAATTTCTCGAAACTATCGGCTCCCCAAACAATAGTTTCTCCGTCTCCGAAGACGAATATAATACCCTCGCTTCTCTCTCGATTTCGGAAGAATCAATAACCATCAGAATCACCCTCACTTCCGTCTCAACTACCGAATATACATCTTCAACTTATATCGTCGGTGACTCGCTAACTCATCACGCCAACGCTAGTATCTGTGACAATAAAGATACTTTCTGTGATGTTATTTCTACCGAAACTAAAATTGATAATGACCATATCCTCGCCGAAGATGGTCGAACTTTTGAAAAGGGAATTGACAAACTTCTAGAACAATCTCCCGCCGGAATTAAATATCTCCTCCTCGAACTTGGTAATAATAACTGCGCTTCCGGTTGCGAAAGCGGCGAATTTACTTATGATTATCTTAAAGAAAAAATCGAAGAGCTCCAACTCAAATTCTCCGACGAAACCGACGGCGCGCCAATAATCCTCCTCGTTCTCGGCTACCGTTCTTACAATGGCGGAACGACTTTCGAAGAACCGTTTTATAACGAGCTTTACCGTCAACTCATTAATGATACCGAATTCAATAAAGACGGAAAAATTATGCTCGTTGATGGCTGGCTAACCGCCGTTAAAGAAGATTCCTCTCTCGTTCAAAATATCGGCCACCCTACCGAAAAAGGTGCTAAAAAACTCGCCGAAATTTATAAATCTGCCCTCATCTCCGCTCAGTCTAAACTCCAAAACCTCCGCGATACTCGCCCTTGTGATCGCGCCGCCATCTCCCGCCGCCAAGAACGCGAATCCGAACCCGAAATCGGCGACGATAATCCTTGCTTCGATAATCCAGACGACCCCGCTTGCGACGGAGACCTCCCCGACGACCCCTCTACTCCTTCCGATGCATCTACCCCCTCCGACCCTTCTGACCCCTCGACCCCCTCCGCTCACGATTTTAC
>CAYWPO010000033.1:0-6256 GCA_964460285.1 uncultured Candidatus Saccharibacteria bacterium | reverse complement strand
CATGGGAATGTGAGGTTGCCGGGGAATGAGAAGATGAGTTCGAGGAAAGGGAACTTTGTTAAGGCGGTAGCGGTTCTGGAGTTAGTAAAATCGACATTGGCGGCTTCTTCGGCTTCAGCAGACGATTTTAATAAGATTGCGTTGGGGGCGATTAAGTATTTCTTCTTGAAGTATAAGATTGGGGGGAATATTGTATTTGATGCGGAAGAGTCGGTTAGTTTGACTGGAAATTCGGGGCCATATTTGCAGTATTCCGTCGTTAGGAGTAAGAAGATTTTAGAGAGAGCCGATAATTCGCGCCTTGCGGTCGCATCGTCTTCGTCGGACGCGCGTTCTTCCGGCCCGTCGTTACGGGCGGAAGCCGCGCCCGCTCTCGCTCGTAAGCTCCGAGAGGCCGCCGAATCCGACGCTCCCTCCGGCGCTAGACCGTTTGTCTTGTCTTCGTTCGAGCGGAGTTTGAATAAAAAATTTGTTCAATATCCGGAAGTTTTAAGAGGGGCGGTTCGGGAGAAAGCGCCGCATATTTTGGCAAATTATTTATTCGAGTTGGCGCAAGAATTTAGTCGATTTTACGAAAATTGTCCAGTCGTAGGGTCGGAAGTTGAGGCGGAGAGGAAAAAATTTGTTCAAGTATTTACGAAAATAATGGAGCACGGTTTGGGTATTTTGGGCATCGACGTTCCGGACGAAATGTAATATAATATAAACATGAGCAAAAAGGGTATTATTTTTCTTATCTTAGGGTTAATTTTAGTCGGGGGAGGAACGTTTTCTGGGGTTTATTTCCTAAACATGAAGGGGGAAGAGGGGGCGAAAGCGATCTTAGCGCGAAAGAAGACGAGGGGGGAAGAAACGGAGACGATAGAGGACGACGAGTTGGCGATGGACTTTTTGAAGCTAGAGGCGGGGAGGAAAAATTTAGTTTATAGCCCGTTGTCGATTAGGTATGGGCTTTCTCTGTTAAAAGAGGGGGCGAACGGAGAGACGAAGACGGAGATTGAGAAAGTTTTAGGAGAGAGGACGCCGACGAAATATGAAAATATTAAAGATAAGCTATCGTTAGCGAACGCGGTATTTATTCGAGAGGATTTTAAAGACGCGGTTTTAGCGAGTTATATAAAAACGGTTGAGAAAAATTATAACGCGGAAGTAATTTATGACCCGTTTGAAGATGCGACGACGTTAGATAACTGGGTAAGCGAGAAGACGTTTAAGCTGATTGATAAGATTGGGGTAGGGATAACGAAAGATATGGAGATGGTTTTAGCGAACGCGTTAGCGATTCAGATGAATTTTGTGGATGGGTTTGATGGGAATGCGTTCGGGGGGAAGTTTTATACTTTGACGGAAGGGGGGAGCGCGGGGGGAACAGAGGAGACGATTACGGTAGCAACGATGAATTATGACGAGACGAAGAGCGAGAATGTTGGGTTCTATCAGGGAGAGAAAGAGACGTTGGTGACGATTGATTTAGAGAAGTTAGAGAGCGGAACACAGCTGGAGTTTATTGCGGTGATGCCAGAGAAAGAAACATTAGAAAAGTATATTGAGAGGATTGGAACAGGAGATATCCTAGCAAAAGAGAAGAAAAAGACGTTAGCGAGCGAGACAAAAGCTGGGGTAAATTTATATATGCCGAAGTTTTATTTTGAGACGGAGCTAGGGTTTAAGGAAGATTTGGGGAAGTTGGGGGTAAAATCGGCGTTTGATGAAAAGTTAGCGGATTTTGGTGAGATGGCGAGGACGGAGTTGTATGTTTCGGACGCGATACATAAGGCGAAGATTGAGTTTTCGGAGAAAGGAATTAAGGCGGCGGCAGTAACGGCGTTTGGGATGAGCATGGGTACGGCATTAAGAGACGAGGAGCCGATTACGATTCGGATTGATAATCCGTTCTTATTCATGATTATTGATAAGGAGACAGGAGATATTTGGTTTATGGGGAAAGTTTATCGACCGAATCTTTGGGAGGACGAGAAAGCGGAGTATGAGAATAATTTTGGGCTTTAAGGGGAGAATGTGGTAGAATAGGGGAATGAAGAAAGCAAAGTTATTATGGGTGGATTTAGAGATGACGGGGCTTTCGCCGGAGAAAGACCGGATTTTAGAGGTCGCGGCGATTGCGACGGGATGGGACTTTAAGGAGAAAGCGAAGTTCGAGGCGGTCGTTAAAGTTCCGGAAGAGATAATTAGGGAAAGGATGACGGGGGAGTTTTGGGAGAAGAATAAGGAGAGTAGAGATAGCTTAATTAAGCAGAATGAAGAGGGGGAAGACGTTAAGGAAGTTGAGAAAAAGTTGGTTGAATTTATTGAGGGGAACTTCGGAAAGGAAGTTTATCTCGCGGGGAATTCGATTCATCAAGACCGGAAGTTTATCGACAGGGAATTACCAGAGGTCGCGAAGAGGTTACATTATAGGATGCTCGACGTGAGTGCTTGGAAGATTTATTTTGAGAATGCGCTAGGGAAGAAATTTATAAAGCCAGAGGAACATCGAGCGCTGGCGGATATTTTGGGGTCGATTGAGGAGTTAAAATATTATCTAACTTTTGTGAAGAAGTAGGCGGTGGTTGATGATTGAGATTGAGAAAATTAGGGGAATGGGGGAATATCGGAAAGAAAAAAATAGGTATCTCGTTCCGGAGAATGGGAAAGTTTTTTTAGTCATCAATAAGAATACGATTGAGGTGAGGACGGATGAGAGGTTAGGGAAGTTGTTGGTTGAGAAATATGAGAGCGTGATGAGGAGTAGGTATTTTGGAAGAGGGGGGATTGAGGTTGTTGATTCGGGGCAACTTGAAAAAGCCGAATTAGAAGACTTGATTCGGCTTTCGTATAATCTAACAAAAGAGATTATTTAGACTTTTTAGCGAGAAGGTCGCGGATTTCTTCGAGGACGAGAGTTTGCTTGTCTTCGACTTTTGCGGCGGCTTTATCTTCGACGGGGGCGGGGGCGGATTTTTTCTTCATGTTATTAAGCGTTCGAACCATGATAAAGATAACGAAAGCGATAATTAAGAAGTTAATAACGGCGGTAATAAAGTTTCCGTAGTTAATTGTTGCGGGTTCGATTCCGTCGATATAGGCGGGGATGGTAATTTTTAGGTTCGAAAAGTCGAAACCACCGATAAGCATCGAGACGACGGGCATAACGACATCATTTACGAGAGAGTTGACGATTGAGGTAAAAGCGCCACCGATAATGATACCGACGGCGAGATCGACGACGGAACCGCGGTTAATAAATTCCTTAAATTCTTTAAGAACTTTCGGCTCTTTCTTTTTAATATTGTCTAGGTTTTTAGCTAAATCTGATTTTTTCATAATTATATTATATATCAGTTACTCGATTTTAGGTAGTCAGAAAGGTCGGATTCGATATTTTCGAGGGAAGAAGTTGAGGATTCGAGGACGGATTTTAAGGATTCGTTTTCGGTTTTATCGAGGGCGGAACTTTCGACGGCGAGGAGGACGGAGACGGCGTATTCGAGCTCGTTTGCGTAAGTTCGGTCGAGAAGGCCGTTCAGGCGGGCTTTTTCGAGAGAGGCGAGAGAGGTTTCGAATTCGGAGGTCAGTTCGGCGGAGGGGGCAATTTTTTCGGGTTCAAGGCCATAATCAGAGAGGAGGAGAGAGGAAAGGTTAGAGGTAGAGTTAGTTAGAATAATCGAGAGAGAACTACCGGTCGAGCGGAGGGAGGGAGATTTGACTTGTTTATTATAAGTCGAAACTTTAGAGGAGAGGTCGGTTAGGCGAGAATAGAGGACTTCGAGGTTTCCGAGTTCGGCGGGGCCGGAGGGGGTAGAGTTACTAGAGAGGAACATGAAGATAATGGCGAGGATAACGATTCCGAGAAGGGCGAAGAGACCGATTTTAACGGGCTTTTGGTCGAGAAGAGCGGAGGGGGCGGAGGTAGCTTGAGCAGGACGGGAGATTGAATTAAGATATTCTAAACTGTTCATGGTTAAAGTATAACATAATTTAAGTTATAATATAACTATGAATGACGCGAAAGAGGAGATTAAGGCGAGGCTACCGATTGAAGATGTGATTTCGCAATATGTAGAGTTGAAGCGGGCGGGGAGGACGCTCAAGGGAAGGTCGCCTTGGGGGGTAGATAAAACGCCAAGTTTTATGGTTTCGCCAGAGAAGGGGATTTGGCATGATTTTTCCGCGAATAAGGGCGGAGATATTTTTACGTTCGTGATGGAAGTTGAGGGGATTTCATTTAAGGAAGCGTTAGAGAAGCTAGCGGGACAGGCGGGGGTAGATATTTCGCGCTATCGAGGGGGAGACGGGGAAGTAGCGAAGAAAAAGGTGCGCGCGAGGGAGGCGTTAGAACTAGCGACAAAATACTATCAGTTTTGTTTGTCAAAGTCGAAAAAGGTATGCGAGTATGTTTTTTATAAGAGAAACATGAATCGGAAGACGGTTCAGGAATTTCGGATTGGGTATGCGCCGAAAGAGGGGAAGGCATTAAAGAAGTTTTTAGCGTCGAGAGGGTTTTCGGAGAAAGAGTTAGAGACGGCGGGGTTATTGAATCGGTTTAAGGGAGATATGTTTAGGGGGAGGATGATGGTGCCGTTCATCGAGACGGATGGAAAAGTCGTTGGCTATACGGCTAGGGTTTTAGATAAGAGCGAGCCGAAATACTTAAATACATCAGATACGATTTTGTTTAATAAAAGTCGGTATATTTTTGGGCTATATCAGGCGAAAGAGGCGATTCGGCGGAGTGGGTTCGTGGTGATTGTTGAGGGGAATATGGACGTAATTTCTTCGCATCAAGCGGGGGTAAAGGAGGCGGTCGCGACGAGCGGGACGGCGATGACGGAGAATCATCTGAAGATTCTTTCGAGGTTGACGGGAGATATTCGGTTGGCGTATGACGGAGACGACGCGGGAGTTCGGGCGGCGGAGCGGGCAATACGGATGGCGGGGGATTTGGGGATTGAGTTGACGGTAATTTCGGACTATCAGGGGGCGAAAGATCCGGATGAGTTGATTCAGAGGGGGGCGGAGTTATGGAAAGAGGCGGTCGAGAAAAGGAAGCCGGCGGTGGAATGGTTATTAGATAAATATGAAGAGAAAGTTGACCTTTCGACGGGGTTTGGGAAGCGGGAATATTCGACGTTAGCCTTGGAGCTACTAGAATATGTTAAAGATAAGGTTGAGCGGGCGCATTATGAGGAGATAGTTGCGAAGAGGTTGGGGGTTCAGCGGGAAGATTTGAGGGAGAAAGGGGAAGAGTTGGAGAAAAAAATCGAGGAGGGGACGAAGCGGAGACTGAAAAAGGCGAAAACGGAAGCGAAAGGAAAAGTATTGAAGCGGTTAGAAGATAATCTACTTTCGATTATGGTGTTTGGGGGGGTTAAGGTTTCGGTTGAATTGGAGATTCCGGAAGATGAGGTTCGACTAGGGGAGCTAGAGATGATTTTTGAGAAAGAATACGGGGGGAGGAGCGCGGCGGAACTAGAGAAAGAGGGGGAAGAGTTAGCGAAGAGATATAAAGATGAGCAAAAGAAACAGGAACGGAAAAAATTACAGGAGGAGTTGGCGAGAGCGGAAGAGGAGGGGGATGAGGAAGAGGTCAAGGCGTTACTGAGGAAAATTATGGAGTTAGAAAAATAATTGATTTTTTAGGCAAGTTTAAGTATAATTTTTTCAATGGACCAAGAAAAAGATGAAGTTGTTTTGGAGCCCTTAGCGGAGCCGGACGCGTTAGACTTGGCTGACGAAGAAGAGCTTTCGGACGAGGACTTAGAGATTACGGTGGATAATGTCGACGCGTTTGCGGACGACTCGGTTCGGCTGTATCTGCGCGAGATTGGGAAAATTCCGCTACTGAGCCTAGAGGAAGAGCAGGAGTTGGCGCAGAAAATCGTTGAGGGAGATGAGAAAGCGAAAGAGAAGATGGTCGAGGCGAATATGAGGTTGGTTGTTTCGATTGCGAAGAGGTATTCGGGGCGAGGGTTGGATTTTTTGGACTTAATTCAAGAGGGGAATACGGGGTTGCTCCGCGCAGTTGATAAATTTGACCCGGAGAAAGGGTTTAAGTTTTCGACATACGCGACGTGGTGGATTCGACAGGCGATTACGCGAGCGATTGCCGATCAGGCGAGAACGATTCGGATTCCGGTACATATGGTCGAGACGATTAACAAGGTTTTAAGGACGACGAGGAAGTTAACGACAGAGCTGAACCGTGAGCCGACGACGGAGGAAATCGCGAAAGAACTCGACATGGAAGTTGAGAAAA
>CAYWPO010000032.1:0-6707 GCA_964460285.1 uncultured Candidatus Saccharibacteria bacterium | reverse complement strand
CGTGAGCCGACGACGGAGGAAATCGCGAAAGAACTCGACATGGAAGTTGAGAAAATTGAATATGTGATGAGAATTAAACAAGATATCGCGAGCTTAGACGCGTCGGTCGGGCGAGACGGAGATGATGACGACTCGGTTTTAGGGGATTTTGTAGAAGACGAAGAGAGAGTTTCGCCGGAGGATTCGGCGGCGACGCAAATTCTCAAGGAGCAGCTAGCTTCGATTATTGCGACGCTATCAGACAGGGAGCAGAAGATTATTAAAATGAGGTTTGGGATTGGAGGGGAGAGGCCGCATACGCTAGAGGAAGTCGGGGTAGAATTTTCCGTTACGAGGGAGAGAATTAGGCAGATTGAGGCGAAAGCGTTATCGAAGTTGCGCAAGCATAAAGATACGAAAAAGCTACATGAATATTTAAGGTAAGGAGGGGGTTAAGGAGGAAGATGAGAAGAATAGTTTTAGCGGTTCTAGCGATTTTGACGATGGGGAGCGTGGCGGTTTTGGGGGGATTTTCGGAAAGAGCGTGGGCGCAGAAATGCGTCGAGACTTCGGTTTTAGGGAGCGGGGGGCAGTATTGTTGGGATGAAAATGAAGAGGGGGGCGGAACAGGGAAGTTATTGAATTTAGTGATCAAAATTATGGTCTATGCGATTGGAGCGTTAGGGGCGGTCGGAATCGTAATCGCGGGGATTCAGTATTTGACTGCGGGAGGGAATGAGGCGCAGGTAACGAAAGCGAAGAATCGGTTGATTCAAGTGGTGATTGGGCTAATTGCGTATGGGCTAATGGCGACGGTATTGAACTTCTTGATTCCGGGTGGGGTTTTCTAAGGCGAGTTTTTTGAAGCGAAAAAATGAAAAAAATTTTAGTCGTTTATAATCCGCGGAGTTCGAGGTTTAAGGACGTTGAGGCGGGGGTTTTTGAGAAAGTCCGAGCGGAGAAAGGGGTTTTAGTCGGGAAATTTGAGGTTCAGCCGACGACGCCGACGGAGAACGCGGAGAAGTTAGCGGAGATAATTCAGGGAGGGGAGCTAGTTTTAGCGGCGGGGGGAGACGGAACGGCGACGATTGGGGTGAACGGGGTAATTTTGGCGCGAGAAAAGTTTGGGAAAGAGGCGGTTTTTTCGGCGGTGGCGTATGGGGGGTTTAATGATTTAGCGAGGGCGTTAGGGGAGTTAGAGACGGGAGAGGTTTTAAGGAAGTTTAGGGCGGGGGAGGAGAGTGAGTTTTATCCGCTAGAGGTAAAGGCGGACGGGAAGCATATTTGGTATCCGGCGGTTTATTTTACGATGGGGATGATGGCGGAGTCGATTAAAGTGTTTGAGGAGCCGAAAGTACGGAAGCAACTTAGGACAGGGAAGAAAGGGATTTTCTTTTCGGGGAGGAAGCTGTTTTGTTGGTATCTGAAAAATAAGAGAAAGAAGTTTTTAGAAGAATTTTCATTATTAAAAACGGAAAATATTATTAAAAAAGAAAATTTTAATAATAAAACGTCGGATTATGTAGCGATGAACGGGGTGACGATGGCGAAGATGATAAAAATTCCGCGAAGTTCGGGAGGGAAGAGGTATTTTCAGGAGCGAGAGAGTTTTTGGAGCGGGGCGGAGAAGTTCGGGAGTTTTTTGAGGCTGTTAAGAGTTGGATTTTTTCAAGGATTTTTAAGGGGGAAGATTCCTGGGGGAGAGACGAGAGGGGATCTAATTAAGTTTAAGAAGCCGGCGAGGGTTTTCTTACACGCTGAGGGGGAGGGAAGAGAGTTAAGAGGGGTTTCGGAAGTTTTGGTCAAGAAAATTGAGAAGCCGATAAGAGTAATTAGAATAGAAAGGAAAAAATGATGAAAGAAAATAGACCGGTAAAGATTGTGGCGATTGTCGGGATGAGCGGGAGCGGGAAGAGCGTTGCGGTCGATTATTTGACAGAGAAAGGGGTGCCGAAAGTTTATTTTGGGGGAATGATTTATAAGGAGATGGAGCGGAGAGGAATAGAGAGGACGCCGGATGGGGAGAGCGAGAAGAAGTTTCGGGAGGAGATTCGGGAGACGGAGGGAAAAGATTGGGTAGTTCGGCAGGTAATTAAGGAGACGGACGCGCTAATTGAGGCGGGTCAGAGGCGAATCGTTCTCGACGGGGTTTATTCTTGGACGGAATATAAAACTTTGAAACAGAAGTATCCAGGGGAGTTGACGTTTATTGCGGTAGTCGTTCCGAAGAAGTTGAGGTATAAGCGAGTTTCGGTGCGTCCGGAGCGGCCGTTTAACCGAGCGGAGA
The DNA here is from genome assembly GCA_964460285.1 of uncultured Candidatus Saccharibacteria bacterium. Lineage (GTDB taxonomy): Bacteria > Patescibacteriota > Saccharimonadia > Saccharimonadales > Saccharimonadaceae > Nanosyncoccus. The sequence goes on along the minus strand of CAYWPO010000032.1, from coordinate 4,441 downwards.
TTATGGAAAGAGATAGGAGTGAGATTGAGAATTTAGAGAAAGGGGGGCCGATTGCGGCGGCGGATTATTATGTGCTGAATGATGGAAGCGTGGGGGAGATGTATGGGAAATTAGAGGAAATTTTGAAAGAAATAAATTTTTAGAGTATAATTCATAAAAAGGAGAAATTTATGGGAAAAGAGAAAGATTTAATTCAAAGAAGCTTAGTAGTTTGTAAGCCGGATGCGGTACAGCGAGGGTTGGTTGGGGAGATTTTACAGAGGTTTGAGAGAGTGGGGCTAAAAATCGTGGGAATGAAGATGGTCAAGCCGAGCGAAGACCATTATCGCGCGCATTATGAGGAAATTGGGAAGATGATTACGCGAAGAGGGGAGCAGGCGTTTCATTACAACGTAGCGTATATGATGACGGGGCCGGTGATTGCGATTGTCTTAGAGGGGGTTGAGGCGGTACCGCTAGTCCGGAAGATTGTTGGCCCGACCGAGCCGAAGAGCGCAGAAATGGGGACGATTAGAGGAGATTATTCACACATGTCATTCGGGTATTCGGACGCGAAAGGAATCGGAGTCCCGAATTTAATTCACGCGTCGGGAAGTCCGGAAGAGGCGAAGAAAGAGATTAAACTTTGGTTTGACGATAGCGAATTGTACGATTATGAAGATTTAAACGAGAAATATACGCGATAAAAAATGGTGACTTGGGCGGGAGTTGAACCCACAACCTTCTCCTTAGGACGGAGCTGCTCTATCCAATTGAGCTACCAAGCCACTAATGAACATTATAGCATATTATGATATAATAGGGGTATGAAATTAGGCTTGACGGGAAAATTGAAGAAGATGAAGGGGAGGGGGGGAGTTGAGGCGGAGAAGAAAACCGAGAAAGAGAAAGTCGAACAGAGGCGGGAAGAAGTTTTAGCGAGGGGAAGAAAGTTTAAATATCCGCTTCAATATGCGAAACATAGATTAGTCATCAATACGATTATCGTCGGGATTTTAGGGGTGGGGTTGATGGTCTTGGCGGGCGGGTTGGCACTCTATAAGTTTCAAGATACGGGGGATATTATGTACCGAATTTCGCGGATTGTACCGGTTGCGGTAGCGGAGGTGGACGGGGAAAAAGTTAGGTTCTCGGATTATTTGATGATTCTGAGAAGTTCGTTGACTGTTTTTACGCAACAATCGGGGCAGGTTTCGGCAGTTAGGACGGGGATAGCGGGAGAAGAGGAGAGCGTCGAGAGTGATGAGGACGCGATGAAGTTAGAGTATAAACGGACGGCGTTAGAGCAGGCTGAGGAATATGTTTATGCGATGAAACTGGCGAAAGAATATGGAGTTGAGGTTTCGGAGGAAGAAGTTGAGGAGGTTTTTGAAACGCATAGGAAAGTCGGGGGAGTCGAGAGGAGCGAGGAGAGTTTTTTGAAGGTCTTAAATTCGAATTTTGGTTATTCGAAAGACGAATATCTGAGGATGTTATATTTATTATTAGTTAAGAGTAAGGTAGAAGAAAAAATCGATAGTCACGCGAGAGAGGTCGCGGCGGAAGTTGAGAAGAAGTTGGCGGAGACAGGGGGAGATTATGAGAAAGTGAAAGAAGCGTTAGGGGAGGAAGTTGAACTAGAGGGGACGAACGGATTGGTAGATACGAAGAATGTAGATGGTGGGAGAGCGGCGAAAGCGGCGACGCTAGAGATAGGCGCGAGTAGCGGGAAGTTTTTGTCGAGTAACGGAGACGGCTATTATTTCTTAAAAACGATAGAAAAAACAGAGACGCAAGTGAGTTATATTTCGATTAAGGTTCCGTTCAAGGAGTTTAGTAGGAAGATGAAAGAAGTGAGAGAAGCGGGGAAAGTAAAAGAATATATTGATTTGAAACGGGAGAACGTGGTAGAATAAGAGGGTCGCGCGGGTATCGTATAGCGGCTATTATGTATCCTTCCCAAGGATGAGATTGGGGTCCGACTCCCCATACCCGCACCAGTAAGCCGATGTAGCTCAGTTGGTAGAGCAGCTCATTCGTAACGAGCAGGTCACAGGTTCGATCCCTGCCATCGGCTCCATTTTTTGTGGTATAATGAATTTATGAAAAGCTTGAGCGAAAGTTTCAAAAAGATTTTTGGGGAGGACAGAGGATTTTTAGGATTGGTATTTTTGTTATTTTTAGTAGGAATTTCGCTATTTATTTATACTCTGATTAGGATAAATACAGGGAAAACGTTAGTTTACGTTGGGTATGGAGATATTGGGGGGTTTACAGGGGGAGAAATTGCGAGCCTTTGGAGTTCGGGCGGGTATCGCGCGGGCGGAACAGGGGAGATGGTTGCGTTCCCGATTTTAATGATGATTTTTGGGGTTTTCCATAGTTTAATTGCGGTTCAGATTTATGAGCGAAAGGGAAAAGGAATTGCGAGAATGTTTATTTTATTGACTTTTTTGTTGATGATAGGGGCGGTAGTGACGCTGACGAGGTTATTAGGAGAGGGGTAAATGAGTAAAGATTTAGAGCTACCGTTAGGGAAGCGGACGCGACTATATCGGTTTTTTGAGATTCTACCTGGGGCGTTGAGCTATTTAGCGGTAATTTTACTCTTTATTTTATCGTATTTTACGCCGGTTCTAGCGGCGATTTATTTATTGATAATAATTTCGACGACGTTAGTGAAAGCGATTGCGGTAGCGTTTAGGACGTGGCAGGGGTTTGAGACGGTAAAGCGGGCGGAGAGGGTAGATTGGCGAAAGCGAGTAAGGGAGTTAGGGAAGGCGCACGAAGCATATGAGCGGTTAAGGGGGAGGAGTTCGGAGACATATGGTTTCGCAGAGCACGTTCGGAATTTGAAAAAGATAAGTATAGCAGAAAAGGGGAGGTTCCCGAATCCAGAGAAGATTTATCATGCCGTAATCATGGTGGCGTATGACGAGGGGTTAGAAACGCTGATTCCGAGTATTGAGGCGGTTAAGGAGAGCAGTTTTCCGAATGAACGGATTATTTTTGTATTTGGGTATGAGGCGAGAGGCGGGGAAGAGATGAAGAAAAACGCGAAGATTATTCGAGAAAAATATCGAGAGACTTTTTCTAAGTTGATTATTGCGGAGCATCCGGACGGAATTAAGGGAGAGATTAAGGGGAAAGGGCCGAATTTGTGTTTTGCGGCGGAAAAGTTGAGTGCGTATATAAAAAATCGAGGAATTAAAAGTGAAAATGTTATTGTAACGTCGTTAGATAGCGATAATCGGATGAGCGAGGGGTATTTGGACTATGTTTTATATGAGTTCGTAACGAGGGAGAATAGACAGAAAGTAAGTTATCAGCCAGTATCGTTATTCACGAATAATATTTGGGATGCGCCAGCGCCGATGAGGGTAATCGCGATTTCCAATTCGTTTTTTAACGTAATTTCGACGATGAGACCGCACAATTTAAGGAACTTTGCGAGTCATTCGCAGCCGTTAGCGGCGTTAGAGGGGATGGGGTATTGGAGTAAGCGGACGATTGTTGAGGACGGGCATCAATATTGGAGGAGTTTATTTTATTTTGACGGGGATTATGAAGTAATTCCGATTCGAGTGCCGATTTATCAAGACGCAGTAATTGGTGAGACGTTTTTGGAGACGCTAAAAGCGCAGTTTATTCAGTTGAGGAGGTGGGATTATGGGGCGAGCGACGTGGCGTATGTTGGGGTAAGGTTATTTGATAAAAAACAGAGAACGATTCCGTTCATTGAGTTATTTCCGAAGTTTATGAGATTGTTAGACGGACACGTAACGCTAGCGATGATGTCGCCGATTGTGGCGTTTGGAGGATGGGTACCGGCGATTATGAATTTGACGAGTCGAGGGATGGCGGTCTTTAACTTGCCGATGGTTTTATCGGTTGTTCAGACGATTGCGGCGGTGGGGTTATTTGTAACAATTCTGACGAGTTTGAGGATGTTACCGGAGAGACCAAAACGTTATCGAAAGACGAAAGGAATAATGATGGTCGTACAGTGGGTTTTGATGCCGGTAATTGCGCTAGTTTATACGAGTTTAGCGGGATATTATTCGCAGACGCGGTTGATGTTGGGGAATTATATGGAGAAATTTGATGTAACGAAAAAAGTCGTTAAGAAGTAGAGGAGGAAGATGAAAAAATTAGTGATTATCGACGGAAAAAGCGTATTTTATCGGGGGTATTATGCGATGGGGGCACTAAGTACGAGCGAGGGGGTACCGACGGGAGGGGTGTATGGATTTGCGGCGATTGCGATGGAGATTGTTCGGAAGTTGGAACCGACAAAAGTAGTTGTAGCTTGGGATAAGGCAGGGACGTCGGTCGCGAAGCGGAAGGCGATTTATGCTGAATATAAGGCAGGGAGGAAGAAACCGCCGGAGGATTTTTATGTGCAGATACCGTATCTGAAAGAGTTGATATTGAGTTTGGGGTGGAATTTTGTGGAGTGCGA
>CAYWPO010000031.1:3057-7056 GCA_964460285.1 uncultured Candidatus Saccharibacteria bacterium | reverse complement strand
GCGACCTCTGCCGTGACAGGGCAGCGCTCTAACCAACTGAGCTACGAATCCACTCACCCCTTATTATATATCATTTTCCCTAACTTTACAACCTCTAAAATCGCTAAATCCCTCGACTTAGCACTCTTGACGTCTAATTGCTAATTTTATATAATTGAATTATGAATTTAACCGAGCGCCAAAGAGAAATCCTCTTCTCGATTATCGAAGAATACGCCGAGCTCGCGACCCCTGTTGGAAGCGTTACTCTCGCGAAGCTTTTTGATGTCTCCTCTGCGACGATTCGTTCCGAGATGAAAAAGCTCGAAACCCTCGGTTTAATCGCTCAGCCTCATACTTCCGCCGGTCGTATTCCGACTGATGCCGGCTATCGCTATTACGTTAACTCCCTGACCGAAGAAACCGACCGCGAAATCGACGAAGAAACCCCCCTCGAAAAATCCCTCTCTCGCGGGACGCATGTCCTCGAAGTCCGCGTAACCTCCCAGGCTAACGCCGATGCTGCAATCCGTGGCGCTGTTGACTCTCTTGTCGAGCTAACCGGAAATCTCGGTCTTGCGACGATTGGAAACCAGCTTTATCTCGCCGGTATCTCTCGTCTCTTTACTCAACCTGAGTTTCTCGAAACCTCTCGTGTCCAAGCCGTCGCCAAACTCCTCGATAACCTCGAACCTTGGCTTCGCGAAGCCGCCCCTGGTGAGCCTCTTAATATTTTCATCGGTAAAGAAAACCCAATCGGAAAAACTTCCGGCGTTTCCCTGATTATCTCTAAGTTTCGCTCCCCGTTCTCAGATAATAGTTATATCGGCGTCCTCGGCCCTACTCGCCAAAATTACCAAAAAGTCATGTCCCTCGTTCGTCGCGCCGGAAAAATGCTTGAAATATCGTTAAATTAAGGAGAAATGCTCATGAAAAAAACCGAAAAATCCTCTCAAACGCCCGTAGAGCCCCCTAGGAGCGAAGCTACCCCCGAACCTTCCTTGGACGGCTCTTCCGAAAAACCTCCCCTAGAAGCGTCTCTAAACGCGAAACTTCTTGAGCTTACTTCCGACCTCCAGCGTACCCGCGCCGACTTTGAAAATTATCGAAAAAATGTCGAAAAAGATAAAGAAACCTTAAAAAGACTTACAAAATTCTCAACTATTGAAAAAATTCTCCCTCTCTTAGACGACCTCGACCGCGCTATCTTAACTTACCCTAAAGAGTTAAAGCCCCTTGAAAAAAACTTTGAAAAAACTCTAAAATCCCTTAATCTTGAAAAATTAGAAACAAAGTCCGGAACCGAATTTAACCCTGATTTTCATGAAGCTGTTCTCTTTGAAGAACGCGAAGACGTTGGCGAAAAAGAAATTATCGTCGAAACTCTCCGTTCTGGCTATAAATACGAGGGCGAAATTCTCCGCCCCGCGATGGTAAAAGTCGCGCGTAGCTAGAAATATATGCTATAATCATACTTATGGTACGAGCAAAAAAAGAAAAGAAAAAAGTCAGCGTTGAATTTCCTGAAAAAGCGAAAAAAGAAAAGCCGAAGAAGAAATCCCGCGCCGAAAAGGCCCTAGAGAAAGAAATTCGAACGACTAAGACTAAGCGCCTCTCGAAGCGTGAAGTTAAGAATATGGGCTTTTTTGCTCGCCTCAGTTATAACCGAAAGCTTCGCGCCGATAGAGAAGCTCGTCGTCGCGCTGAAGACCTCGCCTCTCTCCCGAAACAGCCGATTAAACGCTTTTTTGCTCGTCTTGCCCCGAAACGCGTTTTCCGCTACCTCTTTTCTTGGCGTGGCGTTAAAAATTTCTTAAAATTCTGTTTTGCCTGTTTTTTGCTCGGCGTAATCGCCGTTGGCGGTCTCTTTATCTATTTCAAGAAAGAAATTAGTAATATCCAGCTTTCCGATATCGTTATCGCCGAAACCGTTAATACCTATCTCGATCGTAACGGAAAAGTCCTCTGGGAAGATACTGGCTCTGAGAATTATCGTCTCGTTGTTGATGGTTCAGATATCTCCTCTTATATGCGCCAGGCTACCGTCGCGATTGAGGATAAAAATTTCTATAATCATCCAGGGGTCGATTTTACTGGTCTTGTCCGCGCGACGTTTTCTACCTTAACCGGTAAAGGTGTTCAGGGCGGTTCGACCCTTACTCAACAACTCATCAAACAGGTTTATTTCGCCGACGAAGCCGCTTCCGAGAACCGCGGCGGCCTCTCCCGAAAGATTAAAGAGCTAATTCTCGCCGTCGAGCTCGAGAAGATGTATGATAAGGAACAGATTATTACCATGTACTTAAACGAAAGCCCTTACGGCGGTCGTCGTAACGGGGTCGAATCTGCTGCTCAGACTTACTTCGGAAAGTCTGCTGCTGAGCTTGACCTTGCCGAATCCGCCCTTCTTGCCTCTATTCCGAATAATCCCGCCGTCCTTAACCCTTATAACGAATATGGTCACGAAGCCCTAATCGCTCGTCAACAAAAAACCCTGAACGTTATGGCGGAACTCGGTTACATTACTCAAGAAGAAGCCGACGCCGCGAAAGAAATCGCGATTCTCGATACCTTAAAGCCCGAATCGTCTCAATACGCTAATATGCTCGCTCCGCATTTTGTTCTTGAGGTTAAGAAACAACTCGAAGAAAAATACGGGTATTCAACCATGCGCTCCGGCGGCTTTACGATTAAAACTACTCTTGATTACGATGCTCAAAGAATCGCTGAAGAATCCGTCGCGGTTGGCGACTCTATGCGCTATTTAAACGGTAGCGATAATATCGCCCTCGTTTCTCTTGATGTCGAAACCAGTCAGGTTATCGCCATGGTCGGCTCAGTCGACTTTAATAACGCCGAATACGGCGAAGTTAACGCAACAACTTCGAAACTCGAGCCAGGTTCGACCATCAAGCCGATTCTCGACTACGCTCCGTTATTTATGCAGCGTAGCGGAATTAACTATGGCCCTGGAACCATCTTAAAAGACGAAAATATCGATAAGATTTACTGTGCGGGTTATTCTGGTGCCTGCGCCCTCCGTAACGCAACCCAAAAATTCTACGGTAATATTACCATCCGTCAATCTCTCGCGAACTCTTTTAATATCGCCGCCGTTAAAGCCCTCTATATTAACGGAATCGATAACTCTCTCGAAATTGCGCATGCCCTCGGCGACGTCTCTTATTGCGAAGACAATGAGAATGCCGGCTTGTCGATGGCGATTGGCTCAGGTTGTACCGTTGTCCCCGTTGAACACGCTAACGCTTACGCTTCTCTTGCGCGCGGCGGCTCTTATAAGGACATTAGTTATATTCTTGAAGTTAAAAATTCATCTGGTGATATAATCGAACAATGGGAAGATAAAGCCGGAACTCAAGTTATCTCCGAGGAAATCGCTTATCTTCTATCTGACATCTTGAGCGACGCTAAAACTCGCGCGATGAACTTCGGTTCTCAGTCTTATGAACTTGGTTTTACCGTCCCTGGCGTCTGGACTGCCTCTAAAACCGGAACAACGACTACGACTGATTCCTCCGTTACTAAAGATTCTTGGATGGAAAGTTACTCGACCGCCCTCTCGACGCTCGTTTGGAACGGGAATCATGACGGCTCTGGTATGACCAGTACTAACGCTATCGTCCGTCGTGTCGCCGGCGAATATATGCAGCGCGTCCACGCCGAAGTTTACGCCAATAACGGAAAATGGGCTTCTGGTAGCCAGCCTACTCGCCCCGCCGGAATCCAAACCTTAACCGTCAACGGAAAAACCGATATCTGGCCAAGCTGGTTTAACGAAAAGAACTCTGGCGTCTCGAGAGAAAAATTGAGCTTTAATAAATATAACCGAAAGCTCGCCGCCTCCTGTACTAAAGCCGACTATATTATCGAGCTCGAAGTAACGAAGACCGTTGATCCAATGACCAATACCGTTGTCTGGAATATTCCTGATGGTTACGATCGCGAGAATGAAGACCCCTGTGACTATACTTCCCCGAGCGCAAAACTCCGTGTCTCTGG
>CAYWPO010000031.1:0-2957 GCA_964460285.1 uncultured Candidatus Saccharibacteria bacterium | reverse complement strand
ACCATCGTCCCGTCTTTTAGATAACCAATTCCTTGTTTTGGATTACTTCCTTTTGTTGTAATTTTTACAACAATTTTCTCCCCAGGTAAAAATTCATTCCTTAAAACTAAGGCTAAATCATTGATATTCAGCGTCTCGATTTTTTCTGTCGCCGCGACTTTCGAGAGATTAAAGTCGCAGGTTAAAATTACTCCCTTATTTTCCTTTGCGAGGCTTAATAGCCGCTCATCAACCGGCGTCCGGTCGAGTTCGTCCTGTAAAATTTCTGTATTAAAATAAACGACGCGCTCCAGTTCGTTCGCGACGTCCATCCCAAACCTCGCTCGCGCCCGTTTTTCTGCGTCTTTTCCGTCCGCTAAAAGTTGTAGTTCGCGGATTACGCTTCGCGGAATAATTAAATCGTCCGACAAAAATCCCGTCTTCGCGACTTCTAAAATCCGCCCGTCCATTAAACTCGACGTATCAACATACACCTTTCGCCTCCCCCGCCCTCTAGTTTTATCTTTTTTAAACATCAAAAAACTTAAAAAACTCGTTTCTCCTAAAATAATTAAAGAGATAATTAAACTAAACAATTCCATAAGTATTATTATAACATAATTATCGAAAATATAAAATTATTCAAAAAAACTCTAAAATTTTATATAATATACTTATGTTTAACGAAATCTCTCGTCGCGTTCGCGCTGCCGACTATCTAACCGTCGCCTCGCTTTTTCTTCAAAATAACTTTCTCTTAAAAAATCCCCTTTCTTTTTCCGATGTAAAGCCGCGCCTTTTAGGTCATTGGGGAACTTGTCATGGTATTAACCTCGCTTACGCGAACCTAAAGGCCGCTTATAAATTCCGCTCCGGCTTTAATTTTATCCTCGGCCCAGGCCACGGTTTCCCCGCCCTGAACGCGAACCTTTTCCTCGATGGCGACCTCGAAAAAGTCGATAAAAAAGCGACCCTTAACCTCGCCGGAATCGAATACCTCTGTAAAAATTTCTCTTGGCCCTCCGGCTTCCCGTCTCATTCCTCCCCTTTAACTCCGAATATTATCGTCGAGGGTGGTGAGCTTGGCTATGCTCTCGGCGCCGCGTTTGGCTCGGTCTTGGGTCATCCCGAAAAACTCGTCGCGGTTCTCCTTGGCGACGGCGAGCTCGAAACGGCGACTTCTCTCGCCTCAATGAACCTTAAAAAACTCATCGGCGGCGAGAAAAACGGAAAAGTCCTCCCGATTCTCGCGTTAAATGGTTATAAAATCTCCGGTCCGACGATTTACGGTCGTAAGTCCGAAAGGGAATTGAACGAGCTTCTTCGCGGTTTTGGCTTTACCCCGCTCGTTTTCAACGGCGAAAATCCCGAGCGATTCCAATATATCCTAGAGAAGTCCGAAAGTCTCGAAAATCCGTTCTTAGTCATGAAAGTCGAAAAAGGCGCGACCGGTCCTCTCGAGCTAAACGGAACTAAAATCTCCGGAAATTATCTCGCTCATCAAATCCCTCTGAAAAACGCTAAAACTTCTGAAGCCGAGTTGAAACTCCTCGAATCTTGGCTCAAGAGTTATAATTTTAACGAACTTTATCTCGACGGGAAAGGATTTATTTTATGATTGACCGCGTAGAAACTCCAGGTAAGGAAAAAGTTAATATCGCTAAAAAATTCGGCGAGCTTCTCGTCGAACGCTTTAAGTCCGACCCGAACTTCTACCTTTTCTCTCCCGACGAAACGACCTCGAATCGTCTCGATGCCGTTTATGAAGTCGAGTCGCGCGCGTGGAATCTCCGAACCGAAGATTGGGACTTACCCGAATCCGCCGCTGGGCGAATTATCGAGCTTCTCTCTGAAAACGCTCTCTTTGCGGCGATGGTGGGTCATCTCTCTAACGGCGAACAGGCGATGATGACGAGCTACGAAGCCTTTTTCTCCGTTATTACCTCCCAGCTTCTCCAACAGATGAAGTTCTACGCCCAGCTCGAGTCCGTCCCTTGGCGAAAGCCGCTCCCCGCCGTTAACCTCCTCTCGACCTCGACCTGTTGGCGTCAGGATCATAACGGTTTTTCTCATCAATCCCCCGCTCTTATCTCCGCCCTCCTCTCTGTCCCCTCGAATAAGGCGAACTGTCTCTTCCCGATTGACGATACCTCCGCCGCAGAAACCTTCAACTTTATGCTCGCCTCTGAAAATGTTGTAAATTTAGCTACGTTCGATAAGAACGACGGCCTCCGTTGGATTGATTCAAATCACGCTCGTTTCCAGTTCGATAACGGCGGTGCCTCGATTTTTGGTTTCGCCTCTGATGATAACCCTGAGATTATTCTAACCGCCGCCGGCGACCTCGCGACCCGCGAAATGCTCTTTGCTCGCGACCTCTTAAAGCGCGACCTCCCGAACCTGCGAATCCGCTTCGTCGGAATCAACTCCCTCTCTTACGGAAAAATCGGAACGACCTCTAACCCTCTCTCTAAAGACTCATTCACTCAGCTTTTCGGCGCGAACCTCCCCATCTTCGCCAGTTTCCACGGTTACCCCGAAACCTTAAAATCGATTCTCCTTAACTATCTCCTCGCCGACCCCTCTTCCGAAAAACCCCCTCTCCTCTCTGTCCATGGTTTCTCCGAAATCGGTTCAACAACGACCCCGTTCGAGATGCTTTCTTTAAATCATAATTCTCGCTTCGACCTCGCTGCCGATGTTGCGGAAAAACTTAACCGCCCCGACCTTGCCGAAAACTATCTAAAACAGGTTCAAGAAAACCGCGACTACGCTAAACTTTTCGGAAAAGACCAGCTCGACCTCTTAAAACCTTGACTTTCTCCTTAATCTGTGGTATAATGAAAGTAATCCGTCTCGAACGGTATTCCTTTTGAGTATCTGCTCAACGTATCTTTTAAAGGAGGATTTTTATGCAGATTAGCGAACCCGTCCGTAAGGAGTTTTCGAACTTCCTTGTTGCTTACGCGCCCCTGTTC
>CAYWPO010000030.1:1840-7540 GCA_964460285.1 uncultured Candidatus Saccharibacteria bacterium | reverse complement strand
CCTTTTGTTGTTTTATATAATCTAAAGTCGCCTGAGCGGCGCGGCCAAAGTACAATACTAATCCCCTCTGGGCGGTCAAGCGATTCTCTGCTTGGTCGAAGCAAATCGAATTTTTCCCGTCCATCACACTATCGGTCACTTCTTCGTTACGGTTCGCAGGGAGACAATGCATAAATTTACAATTCGGATTTTCGGTTTCAGACATAAGACCGTCGTTAACCTGGAAAGTTGGGTAAAAATCTTTCATATAAACTTCTTTCGGAGTTTCTTTATCATAAAGACCATACCAAACGTCGGTATAAACAAAGTCGGCGCCTTTTAGGACGGAGCGATCGTCACTAACAGTAACAGAACCGCCGTATTTTTCGGCATTGGCGCGACCGATTTTTTGATAATCTTCAGAAAGCCATTTCGACTTCGGACCGTAATGGACAAAGTTCATTCCCATCTTAGTCGTTATCATCATTAAGCTCGCACAAACTTGAGTACAGTCGCCGACAAAGACGACTTTAATTTCGTCGTTACGCTTATTTTCGGGAAGATGGTCGAGGATGGTAATTATATCGCCGATTTCCTGCGTAGGGTGATTATAATCGGACATACCGTTCAAAACGGGGACAGCGGCGTATTTCGCGAGAGCAGTAATCGATTCATGGCGATCGACGCGAGACATAATCATATCACACATTCGACCGAGAACTTGGGCGGTATCTTCGATTGTTTCGTGCGCGCCGAGTTGGATAGCGCCAGGAGCGAGGTTAAGAGCGTGGCCGCCGAGCTGAGACATAGCAACTTCAAAGGAAACGCGAGTACGAGTCGATTTTTGTTCGAAAAGCATCGCGAGGTTTTTATGATAAAGAGTATCAAGAACACCACCGGATTTCAAAAAATCACGAACGACGACTGCGGTTTTTATAATATCGATAATTTCTTCCTGGTCAAAGTCGGAAGTATCAATAAAATCTTTCCGCGAGGGGAATTTATTTTTTAAAGTATATAAACTATCCATAAGTTTAATTATATATTAAACATAATTATTTTTCAATTATGGTTCCAGATTTTTCCTTGAGGGCGAGTTCGAGATTTTCGAGAGAACAAATAATTCCGGTTTTTTTAAGTTTCGCGAAGGCAATCGCGGCTTCGACTTTCGGAAGCATTGAGCCGGCTTTAAAATAACCTTTTTTAGAATATGCTTCGGCTTCTTTAACGGTTAGGTTTCTTAATTTTATTTCTTCAGGCGTTCCGAAATTAAGACAAGCAAAATCGACAGCAGTAACGGAAACAAAAAGGTCAGCTTTTATGAGCTCGGCGAGTTTTTCGGCGGCAAAATCTTTATCGATAACGGCATCAACGCCTTTTAAGACGCGGAGGATTTTAGTTCGATAGACTGGAACGCCACCACCGCCGACCGCGACGACAATTGCGCCGGAACGAACGAGGTCGAGAATGGCGCGTTTTTCGACGATATTTTTTGGCTTTGGGCTAGGGACGACGCGACGCCAACCGCGACCAGCATCTTCTTTAACAATCCAACCTTTTTCTTTTGCGAGTTTTAAGGCTTCTTTTTCGGAATAAAATTGGCCGACGGGTTTCGAGGGATTTTTGAACGCAGGGTCAGTTTTTTCGACTTCAACTTGGGTAACGACGCAGGCAACTTTTTTATTTTTACCGAGTTTCGTAAAAGCATTAGAAAGAGATTGAGTCAACCAATAGCCAATTTGACCCTGAGACATGGCGACGCCAGTTTCGAGAGGCATCGCGGGGGCTTTTTCGGAGCTAGCTTCTTCTTCATGAATTAAGATATTTCCGACTTGAGGACCGTTTCCGTGAGCGATGACGATTTCGTATTTATCGGAAAGTCTCGCGATTAAGTCGGCAACTTTTTCGGCGACCTTTTTTTGAGCCTCGGCAGTTACTTCGCCGTTTTTTTGGAGAGCGTTACCGCCAAGGGCGATAACGACGCGTTTTTTTGACATATATATTATATATACCTTTCTATTTTCCTAAAAGTTTAAACATTTCTTTTTTATATTTTTCGACGCCTGGCTGATTAAATGGATCGACGCCATGGAGCATGGCGGAAATCGCGCAGGCAGTTTCAAAGAAGAAAATTAAGAAGCCGAGCGATTTTTCGGAAATTCCGGATTCGGATTCGTCGCTAACTTCGATTTCGATAGTTGAGATTCCGCCGGAAGAATGAGCAGAGACAGTCGCGGTTAGAGCGGTTTCGGAAATTTCGGGGAGAGTTTTTCCGACGAGATAATTAAGTCCGTCGGAATCATCAGACGATTCCGGAATTAAAATCGAAGAAGCAGAGCGAGTTGGTTCGCCGAAGCGGAGAAAAGTTTCGAAAATGTTACGGCGACCGTCTTGTAGGAATTGACCGAGAGAATGAAGGTCGGTTGAATAAATGACGGAAGCGGGAAAAATTCCCTGACCATCTTTCCCCTCCGACTCGCCGAAAAGCTGTTTCCACCATTCGTTAAAATACATTAAGCTCGGCTCGAAGCTAGCGAGAACTTCGACGTCACAATTTTCTTCGTCGTATAAATAAAAACGAGTAAAAGCATAAGAAACGAGAGTCGAAGCTTCGATTCGGTCGGGGGAAGTTTGAGAAACTTTACAGTCGCGCGCGCCGGCGAGTAATTTTTCAATATCGACGCCAGCAACACAAAGCGGGAAGAGTCCAACAGCAGACAAAACAGAATAACGACCGCCAACGCCGAGGGGGATTTCAAAACTTTCGTAACCCTCTTTTTTAACTTCCTCGCGGAGAGCACCGGATTCGGGATCGGTCGTAACGAAAATTCGATTTTTCGCGCCCTCTTTTCCGTATTTTTCGATTAACTTTTCTTTAAAGATTCTAAACGCGACGGCAGGTTCAAGCGTCGTTCCGGATTTAGAAATTACGTTGATAGAAAAATCATGATTATCGATTTCAGTAAAAACTTTTTTAAGTTCTTTTTCGCTCATTGAATTTCCGGCGAAAAGGAGTTTCGTTTTTCCGTTCTCAAGCGGGAGAAGAGCTTCGTAAACAGCGCGGGTTCCTAAATAGCTTCCACCAATGCCAATGCAAACTAAATATTCGGACGTTTCGTTAATTTTTTTCGCGACGGTTTTTATTTTTTCAAATTCGGAGGAAGGAAAATTATCAGGAAGATCGAACCACGCGCCCATTGGGTCGTTTTTTATTTCGTCGATAAGTTCGAGCGCAAGTTCGTAATCTAAATCAATTTCGTTTTTTCTCATTTTATTCTCCTTTTAATTTCCCTTTCAAATTTTTTACGTTTCTTTTCTAATTCTTTTTCAACTTTTTTCTTGCGACGAAGAAGTTCTTTGATAACTTTACGAGCTTGACGTTTAATTTCGTTAGTTTGGTCGCCAACGATTTTAGAAAAGTCAAAAACTTTTTTAGCTTTTAAAACGGCGTAAGAAGAGATGACGGTATCGAAAAGGAAAATTATTATGAAGAAGCTAGCAAGAGAAATTCGAACGAGTGCGGGGATTAAATTGATGAGTGAAGAAACGAGAGGATGAAGTTGATAAACGATTAAGGAGCCGGCAATTCCAAACGCGAGACAGTTTCTTAAACAAATTCGACCGTTCAAATTATATTTATCGGTTTTGGAATAGTCCCACCATTTAATATGAAAAAGTTTTTCCATCAGCCAAGAAGTAAAATATTCGAGAAGCGAACAAACGAGAGTTGAAGTTAAAAAAGTTAAAGTAAAATTTTCTTTAACGGAAAAAGTTGCGCCAAGAACAAGAAGCATTCCGAAACCATAAACCGGAATCCACGGGCCAAAAAGAAAGCCGCGGTTAACTAACTTTTTTTCGTTCAGCGAGCAGAGGGTAATTTCGAGGATATAACCGAGTATCGAATAAGCTGAAAAATATAAAATAAGATTAGAAACTTCCTCCGTCATAAAGATTATTATACCATAAGGACTTAAATTTATCGCCTAGATTATATATAATATATATATCCCCGAATGGCGGAATTGGTAGACGCGCTAGCTTCAGGTGCTAGTTCTCGCAAGGGAGTAGGAGTTCAAATCTCCTTTCGGGGACCAAAGATGGATTGTGATATAATTATAGTATGATTTTACGAGAAAATGTTTTATTATCTAGTTTGACGACGATGAGGTTGGGGGGAGCGGCGAAATATGTGATTGAAGTTTTTAGTAAAGAAGAGATTGTTGAGGCGTTTGAATTTATTCATGATAAAAATTTAGAGGTCTATTTTTTGGGCGGGGGAGCAAATTCACTAGGACGCGACGAGGGATTTTCTGGCGTAATTTTAATGAATAAGATTCGGGGAATTGAGATTCTTGAGGAAGTAGGAGATGAAGTAGAGATAAGAGTCGAGGGCGGGGAGATTTGGGATGATGTTGTAAAATTTACAACAGAGAGAAGGTTGACTGGAATCGAAGCGATGGCAAAAATTCCTGGAACGGCAGGCGCGGCGCCGGTGCAAAATATCGGGGCGTATGGGCAAGAAATTGCGCAGACGCTAGAATCGGTCGAAGCGTACGATACGATGATTGATGAATTCGTTATAATTCCAAAAGAAAAAATGAACCTAAGTTATCGAAAGTCGATTTTTAATTCGGGCGAAGACAAGGGAAGATATTTTATTGTTTCATTGACGCTAAAGTTAAGAAAAGGCGAGATGGAACAGCCATTTTATAATTCCCTACAAAGATATTTAGACGAGCATAAAATCGAAGATTATTCGCCGGCGGCGATTTATCGGGCAGTTTCCGCAATTCGAGCGGAAAAATTACCAGATCCGAAAAAAGTCGCAAGCGCGGGGAGTTTCTTTAAAAATGTTTTTGTTTCAGACGCGGAAGCAGAGAGACTAGAAAAGCTCGGCGTTCCGATTCGGAGAGGAGGAACAGGAAGTCCAGAAGCGAAAAGAAATAAAGTTAATACGGGATTCTTAATTGAAGCAGCAGGGTTAATTGGAAAAAAGTTTCACGGATTCAAAGTAAACGAAAAGGCGAGTTTAGTTTTAATTAACGAGGACGGAAAAAGTTTTTCGGATTTAGAAAAAGCAGTTGAAGAAATTTCGGAAACTATATTCAAAAAATTCGGGGTAAAGTTAGAAAAAGAACCAGTTGAGATTAAAAAATGACGAAGATTTTAGACGGAAAAGAACTCGCGGGATTTATTAAGGAGCGACAGGCGAACCTCGTTCGGGGGATTTTAGCCGGAGAATTCGGAAAGAAAAAAGCACCGAAACTGTTAATTATTCGAGATAGCAGGAATCCGGTGATTGAGAAATATGTTCAGTTAAAGAAAAAATATGGCGAGGAGATTGGAGTCGCGGTTTCCGATTTTTATGCGGAAAGTTTAGAGGAGATTCGGGCGGAGATTTTACGCGCGAACGAAGACGCGGAAGTTTCGGGAATAATAGTCCAGCTACCGCTCGTTCATAAAGAAGCGACGGAAGAAATTGTAAAATTGATTAAACCGGAAAAGGACGTAGATGGGCTTTCAGGAAACGGGAAATTTGATTCGGCGACGGCGACGGCGATAAATTGGTTGCTCGCGGGGTATAATGTCGAACTTTCGGGGAAGAAAATCGCGTTGGTCGGGCGAGGGAAACTAGTCGGAGCGCCGCTGTTCAAAATGTTTAAGAACTCTGGATTTAATGTTTCGGTTTTTGAAGATGGGGATTCACTCGAAACTTTACCG
>CAYWPO010000030.1:0-1740 GCA_964460285.1 uncultured Candidatus Saccharibacteria bacterium | reverse complement strand
AGGGCGAAGATGGTCGTCGAAGAAGTCATCGTTCGCATAAAGGTCGAATAGTATATCCACTTCGGACGATAAGCGCGATGACCTGGGTCAACAATCTTAAAGTAGCCATCAGAACGAGCACCAACGACGGTAATATAATGTCCACCGGAAGTAAATGGTAGAGAACCATGAGAACGAATAACGAGAACTTTACCCTTCGAGAGGGCGGCTAAAATACTTTTCCAGTTTTTAGAAACGGTACCGTATTTTAGACCGGAGGCTGAGGCGAGCTTTTTAGTTAAACTGACGGGGGTATTTCCCTTTAAGTTCCAGTAGCCACGACGATAAGCAACTTCGGCAGTCTTTCGGGGGGTTATCCGTTTCCCGTAGAGGACAGAAGCAGCGATTGCAAAAGCGGTTATTCCACAGCCGTTTCGATTACTGGTACTCCACCAGCCAGCTTGAGAGTAATAATAGCCGGTTCCGCGATTCGCATAGGCAGTATAACGAGCGGCGAAAGCGTTGTTATTAAATAATAAAGAACCGGAAAACATCATTATTCCGGCAAGGAAAAGTGTAAAAAGTTTTTTAATTCCATTCATCTTAAGCTTATTTTAACACAAACAAAAAATCCCCACAAGGGGGATTTTTTGGAAGTTTGGGCTAGTCGCCCGACAGAGAGCGATCAAGCTTAGGCTAATTTTTTACGGCTAGAAAGATAGTAGCCAGCGGAGGTGACAATTGAACCAAGTCCGAGGACGCTACCGACGATAGAGCCAGCACCGGTCTGAGGAAGCTCAGTCGGAGTTGGGGCCGGAGTAACTGGAGTAACAGGAGTTACCGGAGTTACAGGGTCGGAACAAGTTTTCGCGACAATAACGTCAGCGTCGTCTTGTTTCATTTGGTTAGTTCCGTTTTCGCCAACATAAACTTGAGCCCAGTTGGTTAAGGTATTATTACCACAACCAAGGTTAGTATCGACAACTTTCGCAGTAAAGCGAACGTAAGCGCCCGCACCCGCAGCATAGTCACCGATATTGAGTCCGTCGCCAACGATACCGTCACCGTCGGATTCAAGAGCTAAACCAGTTTTAGCGTAGTTACCAGCGTAAAGGATAACTGAACCTTTAACGAAAGAAATATTGCCCGGAAGAATATCTTTTAAGACAACATTCTTAACGGTTGCGCTGCTAGTATTTTTATAGTGGATTTGATACTCGACTTCGTCGCCAACTTTCGCGTCGACGGATTCGTTCCAACCACTATTACCTTTAATACGGACTTTTTTCGCAACTTCGAAGTCGTAATCGTAAGTCGCTTTAACTTTTAAGGTGATGTATTGGGCATATTTAAAACAGCCTGGGATTTCACCATTAAGAGCATCGTAGCCGATTAAAGCACCAGCGTTCGTAACGATAGAGTCAGAAAGGGTCATACCACCAGTTTTACCATTTCCGTTAATCTTCGCAGAGCCACTGATATATTCTAGGTGGAAGTTTTGATTCGCTTTAAAGACAACGTTATCCCAGTAACTACGAGGAGAAGCGTTGTCCGTATCGATTAAACCGTTAACTTCGATAGAAGTTCCGGATTTCGAAGGAATCGAGTATTTTACATTAACGCCTTTAGCGACCATTTCGGTAGCGCGAGGGTTATTGTTGTGGACGTAAAGACGGACAACATAAGTTTTTCCATCTTCAACGTTAATTTCGGTTCCGTACCAATCGGAGGAACCATCGAGACGAGCGGCGACGAAGTCTT
>CAYWPO010000029.1:0-7681 GCA_964460285.1 uncultured Candidatus Saccharibacteria bacterium | reverse complement strand
TTCAGGCGAGAACGGAGGTCGGAAATAGTTTCTTCAGAGCGAGTTAGCTCGGTTTTCAGAACGGAGATTTCGGAATTCGACGAAAGAAGAGAAGTGAGCAAAAAAACGTTCGCAACGAGAGAGAGGACGGCAACGACAATTCCGATTAGAAGCGGAAAGGGATTTTTCTTTTCGCGCAAAGTCGAAAGAATCGGCGAGGGCTCAAGCGGAGCAGGCGGCTCGGATTTTAACTTTTCGGTTAGATCATGTTTTACTTTTAAGTCAAAATCGGAGTTCAATTTTTCTTCGGATTCTTTCATAACTTAGTTTAAGTTTAGCATAAGCTAGACAATTTTTCTAGGACTTTCCGGTCGATTCTAGCTCGGAGATTTGGTCTCGAATCATCGCGGCGCGTTCAAATTCGAGGTTCGCGGCGGCAAGTTTCATCTGGGAAGTTAGTTCTTTAATTAAGCTCGGATATTCTTCTTTCGGGATTTTCTTAACATCAAGACGAGATTCGACTTCTTTTTCAGGAATAATCGCGCGAAGACCAGCGGAGATTTCTTTCGCGACGGATTTTGGAGTGATATGATGTTCGCGGTTATAAGTTTCCTGAATTTCGCGGCGACGATTCGTTTCGGAAATAGCGCGTTCCATCGACTCGGTTATATTATCGGCATACATGA
Source organism: uncultured Candidatus Saccharibacteria bacterium (assembly GCA_964460285.1). GTDB lineage: Bacteria > Patescibacteriota > Saccharimonadia > Saccharimonadales > Saccharimonadaceae > Nanosyncoccus. The sequence continues at coordinate 7,016 of CAYWPO010000029.1, read as the reverse complement.
TTACTTTTCCCTCAACATGGCGAGCGGCACGACCGATAGTCTGGACAAGAGCAGATTCGGAACGGAGGAAGCCCTCTTTATCGGCGTCGAGAATCGCAACAAGGGAGACTTCGGGGAGATCAAGCCCCTCGCGGAGGAGGTTAATCCCGACTAGACAATCGTAAGTTCCGGCGCGGAGGTCGCGGAGAATATCGCCGCGTTCGAGCGTATCGATATCACTATGAATATAGGCGGTTTTAATATTGCGCTCTTTAAGATGATCAGTTAAATCTTCCGCCATGCGTTTAGTTAAGGTCGTAATTAAAACGCGCTGATGTTTCGAGATACGGAGATCGATTTCTTCGATTAGGTTATCAATTTGACCCTCAGAGGGACGAACTTCGATTTCTGGGTCAAGAAGTCCAGTCGGGCGGATAACCTGTTCGGCGGGCTTTGGACAATTTTCGAGTTCATAGGCGCCTGGGGTCGCGGAAACATAGATAGCGTGGGAAACATGACGATAAAATTCGTTGAAAGTCAAGGGGCGATTATCAAGGGCGCTAGGTAAACGGAAACCATAATCAACGAGAGTTTCCTTTCGAGCGTGATCACCATTAAACATCCCGCGAACCTGGGGGAGGGTCATATGAGACTCGTCAACTAGAAGCAAAAAATCTTTCGGGAAAAAGTCAAGAAGAGTCGCAGGGGGTTCGCCGATTTTGCGACCCTCGAGATGACGAGAATAATTTTCAATTCCCTTAACAAAACCAGTTTCTTTCAGCATTTCGAGGTCATATTTGATTCGCTGAGAGAGACGCTGAGCCTCAAGATATTTTTCGTGAGACTCGAAAAACTTTAGGCGGTCTTTATATTCTTTTTCAATCGAGACGAGAGCGCGGGCGAGGTCTTCTTTCGGGGTTGCGTAATGAGTATTCGGAAAAATTCGGAGACTAGAGGGGCGTTCGTGAACCTCGGCGGTTAGAGGGTCGATAATTTTAACGGATTCGAGATGGTCGAAGCTAAACTCGAAACGATATGCCCACTCGCCAGAGGCAGGATAGAGGTCGAGCGTATCGCCAGAAACGCGAAAGTTCCCGCGCTCGAACGCGAGATCGTTACGGTGATATTGAATATTGACTAACTCGCGAATTAGGGAAAGTTCGTCAAGCTCGCGACCGTCGTCGGTCGTCCAAACGCCGTTTTTTGACTTCGAGAGAGAAATCGACATCGAGAGGTAATTCGCGGGGGAGCCAATACCGTAAATACAAGAGACAGAGGCGACGATGATAACGTCATTACGGGTCAAAAGGGCTTCGGTCGCGCCGTGACGCAAGCGGTCAATTTCTTCGTTAATCGCGGAATCTTTTTCGATATAAGTATCGGTTGAGGCGATATAGGCTTCAGGTTGATAATAGTCGAAATATGAAACGAAATAATGAACCTCGTTATTCGGGAAGAATTCGCGAAACTCGGAATAAAGCTGAGCGGCGAGGGTTTTATTATGGGCGAGAACAAGAGTCGGCTTTCCGTAATTTTTAATCAGGTTCGCCATCGTAAAAGTTTTTCCGGAGCCAGTTACGCCGAGAAGGCATTGTTCTTTAATTCCCTCTTTAAGACCTTTCGTTAAGGTCTTAATCGCGGCGGGCTGGTCGCCGGTCGGAGCGTATTTCGAGACGAGTTGGAATTCCATAACCCTTAAATTATACCATAATTTATGTTATTTTCCCTCCGCGCTCCAATAACTTTTTTACAGAGGTCAAAACAAGAAAAAGGCCGGAAACTTGTCCGGCTTTTTCGCGCTGACGCGCGCCCACCCTTGGGGCACATATTTTTGTTTTAATCCGCTGTTTTTATTTTTAAATGTAGTCTCCACACTCCACTTTTAAGAATCAGTGGAACCCCTGTGAAGCGTATCAGCTTATGATTATTGTAAAAAAGTTTATGGTTTTTGTCAAGGATTTTATTATTGTATTTTTTACAACATTCTACCAATCTTCGACAAGGGGGAATTCTTTACCGGCAATAGAGATGATCGAGTCGGGTTCGGCACCTTGAGAAGTTAGTTCAGCGCGGACACCGAGTTTTTTCATAATATCGCGAAGGCGGTTGATGGAAGCGTAGTTATTCATATCGGTTCGGCGAGCGAATTTTTCGATTTTTTCGCCAGAGACGAGGAACTTTTCATCATCCAGTTTTTCGACCTTGAACGAGTCTTTATAATCGGCATCGTTTAGTTTAATAATATTGATTTCTTTATTAAAAATATCTTTTTTAATAATTTTTTTATTTTTAAGATTATTTTTTAATTCCCGGAGGAGTTCGTCGAGTCCTTGATGAGCGGAGGAGGAGATGGCGAAAATTTTAGCGGAGGGGGTTTTTGCGAGAATCGAGGATTTTTGCATTTCGATAATTTCGGGGTCGAGGTTTTCGCACTTCGTTAAGGCGATAACTTCGGGGCGGTCTTTTAGATCGGAATATTTATTAAGTTCTTTCCGAATAATCTCATAACTTTCGCCAGCGTCGGGGTTATAAACGTCGATAAGATGAAGAAGGACAGCAGTTCGGTCAACGTGGCGCAAGAAGACGTTTCCGAGACCTTTTCCCTCGGAAGCGCCCTCAATTAAACCCGGAATATCGGCAATTAATAAATCTTTCCCGTCAATCGTCGCGACGCCGAGATTAGGGGTAATAGTCGTAAATGGATAATCGGCGATTTCAGGGCGAGCATTCGAGACGACAGAGAGAAAAGTCGATTTTCCAGCATTCGGAAGTCCAACTAGACCAACGTCGGCGAGAAGCTTCAGCTCAAGCTCAGCTTCGAACTCTTCACCAGGCTCACCAACTTCGGCGACAATAGGAGTTTGGCGAGTGCTGGATTTAAAATGAGCATTCCCAAAACCGCCGGAGCCACCTTTCGCAACTACGGCTTCTTCCTTATCTTTCGTCAAGTCAGCGATCACTTTTCCGTCGCGCTTAACAACGGTTCCAATCGGAACTTCAACAATTAAATCTTTTCCGGAACGACCGGCGGAGCGAGTTCCGGAGCCGTTTTTTCCATCTTCGGCTTTTAGTTCGGGATTGTAACGGAAGTCGAGGAGAGTATTCGTATCTTTATCGGCGCGAAAAATGATTGAGCCGCCGCGACCGCCATCGCCGCCGTCTGGCCCGCCTTTAGGAATATAAATTTCATGACGAAAAGAGACAGCGCCATCGCCGCCTTTACCGGCTTTTAGACTAACTTTCGCAGTATCAACAAACATAGATAGCTATATTATATAATATTAGTGAACAAATTGCCAGTAGCCCCATTCGGAAGCCTGAACGACGCGCGAACCGACGCGACCCCAACCAGCGACACCGTTCATATCGGTAATCGTAATCGTTCCGTCGCCGTTAACTGCGGTAACGATACCGACGTGACCGTAATAACCGCTTCCATTGACGAAGACTGCGCCGTATTCAGGATTTCGATCGACGCGGTAGCCCTTAGCGGCAAGCTGACCCGCCCAATAGCGCGCGTTCCCAAGACCGCCAGGGAGAGTCATACCGTTATCATGACGCCATTGCCAAGCATACCAAGTACACCAACCCCAAGGCATCGGATTACTACTAGTTGAATAGAGGGTCGAAGCGTAATAAGTCGTAGTTGTTTTTACTGGGGCGACATATTCTGGGCGTTCGGTTTCCGGAAGCGTTCCGCTAGGTAAGATAATCTGCGTTCCCTCAGAAAGGCCGCTAGTTTCTAGATCGTTATAAGCGATAATCGCCTCGGACGACGAACCATATTTCTCGGCGAGAGAATCAACAGAGTCGCCGGATTTAACAGTATAAAGAATACCGGGGGTACTCGGAAGTTTAAGGGTCGTCCCGGCGGAAAGGTCGGTCGTTTTTAAGTTATTCGACCAGCGGATTTGGTCAGTAGTCAAGTTAAACTTCGCGGCAATTGAATCCATCGACTCGCCATCGGAGACGGTATATTCGATAATTCCGCGGGAAAGGTGGGATGTATCGACGATATTAACTTTTTCGATTTTAGAGGAAGTTGAAGAGGTCGATTGGTTGATGCTGTATTGAGTCTGGGCGGAAATATAGTCCATATTGAGATAATTACTAGACTCAAGGTTAACGTTATTAGCAATTTCGGCGACAATATAAAGCTCGGAGAGCTGATCGACAGAGACGGAATAGTTATTTTCGGTAATCGAGAGCATAATCGGGGTATTGGAGTTTTCGGTAGTTTTAGAAGTCGAGCCAACAAAAACCGAGCCGATAATAACGGCAGAAGCGAGAAAATAAGAAAAAATTTTAGCTTTCATAGTCCAACGTTACAGAGTTCTTGACAATGAGCGGAAATATTAGAATTATGTCCAGACTCCGTATCACTATAATACATCATACCATCGTCACCTGTCAAGAAGTAAAGATAAGAAGTATCAGAGGGATTCGCGGCAGCAATCAGGGCAAACGCGCCAGGGCTAGAGATTGGTCCGCAAGGCAGCCCCGCATAAAGACGAGTATTATAACAAGAGTCAATTGTCAGTTTTTCGGCATTGTCCTTATATTTTTCACGTTCTTCGGCGGAAAGTTGATTTAAAGCGTAAGTTACGGTCACATCGCTACCAAGGGTCATTCCTGCCTCAAGACGATTATAGAAGACGCTAGCGATATTTTTTTGTTCTTCAAGAGAGAGATTACCGGCTTCTTTCTGAATAATAGAGGCGAGGATGATTCCCTGATAAAGCGTTAAACCGCGACTTTCAAACTTATTTTTCAGGTTATTCTTAGAGACAGTCGAGCTAAGTTCCTCTAACATTCGCATAATAATAGTTTCAACGGAATCGTCTTGGTAAAATTCGTAAGTTTCGCCGTAAAGATAGCCTTCGAGAGAGGCGTCGTCGGGCTTTCCGGCGAGAGCGGGGTAAGAATAGCGTTCTTTGAGCGCAGAGTCGATTTCCGCCTCAGAATAGCCGAGAGGAGTGAGTTTTTTCTTAAAGTCGGCAATAGTCTCGCCCGGGAGAACAGTTAGGCGAAAAACAATCGCAGAGGTCGTTCCCTCGACGAGAGATTTAACGATTTCCTCAACGGAGTTGGCTTTTCTGAATTTATAGGTTCCGGCTTTAAGTTCGGCGGAGGAATTATTCAGTTTAGCGTAAATCTTAAAGGCGAGCGAGCTTTTAATTAGACCGGCAGAGTTTAACTCTTCGGCAATTTTCGAGAGAGAAGTTCCAGATTCGACCTTAAATTCGGTAAATTGGCAAGATCCAGAAGCGGCATTTTCAGAAAGGCTACAATCAAGCGAGGAAACGGGTTTTAAGGAGGAATTATACCAAATTTTAAAGCTTAAAAGAAAAATAGCTAAAACGCCGACAGAGATTAGCAAAATTCGAATAATTAGCCATTTTTTATAACCTTTTCGATAAGGTTTTCCTACTAGAGGCTTTTTAGGGGCGTTTTCAGCGGGTTTAGGGTCGGAGGGGGAGGAGACGGCGGTTTCGGGTTTTAGGGCGGTTCTAGGCGATTTTGGAGAGGGTTTTTGAGTGTAACTTTCGAGAAAATCTTGGAGGATTAAGACTGCCGCCTCTGTATCGACGTCGCCGGCTTTACGATTAATTCCGCCTTTTTTATGTTTTAAATTCTCTTCCGCGAGAACAGAGGTTAGAGATTCATCCTGGAACTTGACTTTTATCTCTGGGTTTCGCTCTTTTAGCTTTTTCGCGAAATTACGGACATAGGCAGATTGGGCGGTTTCTTCGCCTTGATTATTGCGCGGTAAACCGACAACGAAGAGATTCGTTCCATAGATTCTAGCAAGTTTTTCGATTTTTTCGAATTCACTCCCGTCAACTTCGACCATTCCATAAGGGACGGCGATTCTAACGCCAGAATCGGCTTTCGAGACGCCGATTCGCTTAGTTCCAACATCTAGCCCAATTAGTTTCATTATTCTTCGATTTTTACCTCAACGGTTACCTTATTAACGTCGGACGGGATTGAATTGACCCAAAAAACGGATTTCGAGATATTTACGGTATTGACGCCATTGATGGACTTGAGAAGACTTTGAACTTCGCCAATTTTTTTCCCCTTAGACTTTTCGAGAATTTCAGTTTCGGTTACCTTAGGTCCGACCTTATATGTTGTTTTCAATTTCGCGCTATAACCACTTTCGCTCTCCATGAAATATTCCAAGAAAGGACTACCAATAGAGTAGATATCGCGGTCGGCGGCGATATTGGCTTTTTTCTTGATGAATTCTTCGAGACGAACCGAGTCGAGGGTAAACATAGTAAAGACGGTCGAGGAGGAGACGGACGGAACGACACCTTCTTTCACTTCTTCGCCGACGGCAGGAGTTGAAACTGGAGAGGCGTTTTCAGCTTTAAAGCTAGTTTCAATCGGGAAAGTAGTCGAGGAGAGCTTAGAAAGAAGCTCCTCTTTTCCGGTCGCGGCGTTTTCCTTGGTTAGTTTATCGACTGCGGAGTCAACGTCGGACTGTTGGACAATCGTAACGACTTTCGAGGTTCCGCCAGACGGAGCGCCGCTTTCAGCATTAGAGGCTTTTAAGCCAGTCATATCTGAGGGGACAGTCCAAGAATTGCTAGCAGAAGATAGGTTATAATTATCGCCTGGGGCAGCAGCCTCAATAGAGATTTCGCCGTAGACCGCGCAGCCACCACTCTCCGAGCTAGCATCCTCATCAGGACAATCTTTATATTTACCGCTCCATGTTAAAGTAGTCCCAGAAGTAGAAACATATTCTAAGCCGTTAAGACCGCTGGTAAATTTAGTTCCAGCAGGAATTTCTTCGGTAAAACTCTTATCGCTAGAGTAAGAAACAATAAGTTTTCCAGTTGCTTTTTCGCCATGATCTTCTTTTCCGGTTGCGGTGAATTTTACGCTAGATTCTTTAGTAATTTTTTCTTCACGAATATAAAAGACGCCATTATCGAGATTTTCCTCAGATTCGTTTTTGACGAAAGTAATGTTCTCGGAAAAGTTACCTGAAGTTGTCTTAATCGAGACAGCAATAGTTACGG
>CAYWPO010000028.1:0-7801 GCA_964460285.1 uncultured Candidatus Saccharibacteria bacterium | reverse complement strand
CGAAGACGTTAAACGAGATTAAGCGGATTTGTGACCGGAATTTGGGGATGAATGAAATAGTGTTGGTTTTGGAGGGGGACGGAGAGAAAAAGGCGATAAAGATGCCGTTTCATGTTGAGCCGAATGAAGAGTTTATGGGAGATATTAAGGAGTTAGTAGGAACTAATTGTGTTGTTGTTAAGTAGGGCTCGCTTGCGGTCGGAGGTTCCTTTCGGTCGACCGCTCAAGGACCGCTTGGCCAAGCTTTAGTCGACCGAGAAGAAACACTCCTCCCCGCTCGCACGCATAAAAAATCCCCCCTTGCGGGGGGATTGGGTTAAGGATTATTCGGCGTAAGACGGGCGGTCGTCGATGATAACGGGGGTACCGGTCTTTACGTTTTCGTAGAGCCAGATGGCGTACTTCTCAGGGAGACGGATACAACCGTGGGACTTGGCCTTACCAGTCGATTCGTGTTTGCTGAGAGTAGTATGGAAATAGTAGCCGCCGGTGAAGTTCGTACAATAACGAGCTTCGGGATACTTCGTCAGGCTCGACTTCCGACCTTCGACCTTATAGACTCCAGAGGGAGTCGGGGTCGAGTTCTTACCGATGGTGCAGGAAGTCGAACCGACTTTTTCCAGACCGGAGAAGGTCTCGTTATAGACGGTAACTTTGCGAGCGGCAAGAGAAGCATAGACGATAGTTCCGGTCTTTGTCTTGACGGACGAAAGGTCGACGTTGTAGAAGTAATACTTCTCGGAAAGCTGGTTGGAAAGATTGAGCGTTTTTTGGCCCTTGGGACCAAGCACACCATCCATTTCCAGACCAGATTTATACTGGAAGTATTTAATCGCGGTTGAAGTTGCCGGTCCGAGTGCGCCATCGACAGCTATCGAGTAGCGATAACCTTTAGAGGCGAACCAGTTGTTCAGGGCGACCTGAATCAGCTTAACCTCGTCGGTATCCCACTTGAAGTAGGTCGGAAGACCAGGGATTACAACGCGCTGAGTTCCGTGAACTACCTCGGAAGCGGCAAAGAGGTCGCTAGAGGTAGTATCGTTCAAGCCATAGAGCTCGGCGGTAAAGGGGTCAACGAAATCGTTGGTCAAGTCGGGCAGTTCGAAAGGAAAATCGTCGTCGGTAGCTTCAGCTTCGGTTGTAACGAATTCTTCGGTCGCGGTCGGGAAAGTAACCAGCGGTTCGGCGGTCGGAATAGTTTCCTCAGCCTGAGCCGTACCCCAAGAGATAAGCTCGTTAGGGGCGGGCAGGGTCGCTACTTCTTCGACCGGTTCAGGGGTCGGGGTAGTAGCGATGACTTCGATGGCCATTTTCGGCACGGTTTCAAGAGCGAGCGACGTTGCCTGGTTCGTCTTCGGCTTCGCAGAGGCGATAACCAGAGCGAGAATGATGACGAAAACGGACAGGGTGATGACAGCGAACAGGTAGAAGCGAGGAGTAATACGCTTTCCGGAGAAAGGATTAGACCAGGACTTCCGAGTAGTGCGCTTCTTAGAACGAATCATGTAGGACTTCATAGAGATAACCTCCCCTTATCTTATTTCCTTAACCTTAGTTAAGGTACCAAGTTGGAGGTCTTACCTCCATAACTTATATTGATTCCATTATAGCACAAACAGAATAAAAAGTCAATAGTTTTACAATAATTTACTTCTTTTTACTAGGTTTTTTCTGAGTTTTATTAGCTTCGATGATTTTTTCGGAGAAAGTTTTGACGACGCCGCCAACAGAGGTCATTCCCTTAACGTTTTCGGCGACATCTTCAGCCTTAGCAGCGATATTATCGGCTTTTTCGGCGATATCTTGACCCTTAACGACGATTTTATTTGCCTCTTCGGTTAAATCAATGAGTTTTCTGAGTAAGATAATCCCGAGGACGAGAAAAATAAAGAGAGCGATAGAGAGAAACGCGACTAAAATCCATTCCGCAATAGTTAAGCCCACCATAAAACCTCCTAATTTTTATTATTTTTAATAAAATCTTTAACTTCGGTAGCGTAATCTTCGTTCTCGAGGACATAAGAGAGGTGAGCGAGGAAATAGTTTTTCGGGTCGCCGGTCGTCATCCAGGTTCCAGAGGTCTTTTTCGCGTAAACGCGACCGGTTGGGATTAAGCGGGCGATAGCGTCGGCGGTCCAAAGTTCGTTATCGAGACCGGTATTCGCGGGGTTAAGAAAGCCGAAAATTTCCGGCGTTAAGAGGTAGCGACCGTAAGAAGCGAGGTCGGACGGGGCGTCTTTCGGGGCGGGTTTTTCAATTAAACCGGTCACTTTTTCGCCGTCGAGGGAGATTGAGGCGTATTTTTTAATCTCTTCGTGGGGGACGAGCTGACCGGCGATGATGGCGGCGGCGTCGGGGTGCGCCTCGTAGGCCTCGATGAGGTCTTTAACGGCGGACTTTCCGAAAACTACGTCGTCGGAATACATAGCAATAAAGGCTTCGTCATCGCGAATATAGGGGCGGGCGGAGGCAATTGGCGAACCGTTACCGTAAGGGTAAGACGGATCTTGGACAATAACGGTAATTTTCGGGAAATCGAGGACGGTTTCAATTGAAGCGTAGCGATCTTGCTTTCCTTGGCTAGCTAACTGTTTTCGAATATGGTTACAAGCGTTATTAAAATAATCTTCATAAATCGGCTTTCCTTCAGGGGTCGCGACGATGATAATCTGAGAAATACCGGCGGCGATACATTCTTCGACGACGAGCTGCATAACGGGGCGGTTCCCAATCGGCATCATAGCTTTCGGGATGGTTTTGGTGATGGGGAGATAGCGGCTAGCGAACCCAGCGTCGGTAATAATCGCTTTAGTAGGTTTTTTATAGTTCATGATGAAGATTCCTGATTAAGCTATAACTAGGATTATATCATTTTTAGGGCTATTTTCGGGATTTTTTGGCTTTTCGAGTAGATTTTTTAAGGGCGGCTTTTCGGGCAGTGGCAGCTTCGATTCGCGCTTCTTTATCTTCGAGTTTCTGAGCGCGGTTATGAACGCCATAAACGAGACTACAAACGCCTAAGATTAAGAGGTAGGCGCCGAAAAAGCGGATGAAGTAGATTCCAGAGTTAAAGATGACGAGACCCATAATCGCGCCACACATTCCGCCGAAGACCCAAGTAAAGCGGTCGGTCGGGTCGATAGTTGTTCGGAAGCCGGAGACAATTTCACAGAAGCCGCGGATGAAAGTATAAGCGGCGAGGAGGACGAGCTGCCAGGTCGCGTCTTGACCAAGAGTAAAGAGGAGGGCGAGGCCGACGATAGCGTCGGCGACGGCGATTCCGACGGAAACTGCCCAACCAGTTTTTTGGCGGGCGCGATAGAGAGCGTTGACGAATTCGATAATTGAGAGAGATAAGAGGAAAATTCCAATGACGCTCATTAGCTCGGTAAATTCGCTACGGATATTAAAGAGGGCATACCAACCGAATAAGACGGCGATAATTCCTTTGATGATGAAAATTAACCAGTGGCTATCGATATAACTACGTTTAATATGGGCCATTTTTATTTCTCCTTATGATTATTATTTTAGCATATTTTATAAATTATAAGTAACGGAACTGAGGATTTTATCGAATTCATCAAAGAAAATTTCAGCATCGGTTTCGAGCCAGACAACTTTATCGCGAATACGAATAAGAACGACTTTTCCCTGCCAATTTTCGTTCTTAGCGGTCGCTTTAAAAACGTTAGCGGTTTCACCGGCGACTTGGAGAGTACTCGCTTCGACGAGTCCTTCTTCGATTTCGCCTCGATAATCTTCGACGGCTTCGTCATAACTGCGGGTTCGGATGATGACGCGGAGGGCGTTGATATTTTCGGTCGGGCGTTGGTTGACTTGGACGGGGTTAAGATAGGCGATAAATTCGTCGTCGGTCGTCGTGTCTTTTTCGATATAGACGCTCCAAGTTTTAGGATATTCAAAGGTAAGGCTACCGTAATCTTCGGGACCGGCAAAGGTTTTATAGGGATTTTTTTCGCGTTCGGCAAAAGCTTCTTCGAGTTCGGCGGTTTTATCGCGTTCGGCGGCGGCAACGGCGGTCGCGATTTTTTGGTCCAGATCGGTCTTCGCTTCGGTATATTTAGAGTAAAAATCGAAGGTAAAGTAGCCGGCGATTCCGGTCGTTAGAGCAAAGAAGACGATGAGGATGATTTTGATGATATTAGAGGAACCGGAAGAATCTTTCGGAGGGTTAAAGGAGGGGGGCTGAGGAATATTCGGGGGAGTCCCAGACGGAAAATTGGGGGTCGGCGCCGCGTTCGGAGGGGTTCCGGCGGGATTAAAATTAAAAGAATTAGGATTCATGAGCTTATTTTAACATAAGCACTAATCTTTCGTAAAGTCGTTTGAAAGGACTTTTATCTCGTTTTTGAGGTTATTCAGGTCGGCTTCGATTTCTTGTTCGAGAGAGATAGCTTTTTTATATTTTTCGACGGCAGAGTCGAGCGAAAAATCGTCGGAAGAAAACCATTCGACGGCGGAATTAAGTTGTTCGATTTTAGCGTTTAGAGACATTTTTGACCTCGGCTTCGATTAATGTTTGATATGTTGTGATTTTGACAACATTTCCAGGGGAGATTTTTCCGGAAAGAATAGCGTAACCACGTTTTAAAACGGTTTCAGGATTAAGGGCGGTGAGGAGTTTTCTCTCTTTTTCGACTAATTCGAGAGTTTGATTAAGTTTAAGGAGGATTTTTGAGCGGACTTCTTTAAGACTGAGCTGAGTTTCGCGAGAGAGAGCGGAGATTTTTAAGAGGAGGAGATTTTGAACAGAGACGAGGGATTTTTGGAGGGTGAGGATTTCGGCGGAGCGGTCAGAAGTTAAGAGTTCGGCGGCGTTTGAGGGGGTCGAGGCGCGGACGTCGGCGGCGAGGTCGGCGAGCGAGACGTCGATTTCATGACCAATTCCGGTAATAACGGGGATTTTTGAGCGGGCGATTTCGCGAGTTAAACTTTCGTCATTAAAGAGAGCGAGATCGTCGGCGGAACCGCCACCGCGAAGAATCGCGATAACTTCGACGTCAGATTTTTCGTTGAAAAAACGGAGAGCGCGAATAATTTCGTCGCTGGCGCCGAGACCTTGGACGCCGGTATTGGCGACAATTATTTTAATCCCGCCCCAGCGAGCGTCGAGGATTTTGAGAAAATCTTTGTAGCCGGCGGCGGTAATAGAGGAGATGATACCAAGTTTTTCGGGATTTTTCTTAATTTCTCGCTTTCTGTCGGGAGAGAAAAGACCCTCTTTTTCGAGCTTGGTCTTTAAGAGGTCAAAACTTTTCTTGATATTTCCCTCGCCGACGGGTTTTAGATTCGAGACGATAAAGGAGAATTTGCCGAAATTCGTTACTTTCGGCGCGCCAGAGACAAGGATCTTCATTCCGTCTTTGATAGGTTGACGGAGGTTAAAAACGGTCATGAAACAGGAGACGGTCGATTCGGTATCTTTTAAGTCGAAAAAGACCCACTTCCCTTTCGAAACCTTAAAATTGGCAACTTCGCCCTCGATTTCGACTTTTGGGAAGGCATAATCGAAAGTCTGGTTCATGATCGTAAGAAATTCGGAAACGGTAAATTTAGGGGTCGGATTCGTTAAATCGGTCATAGGAAAATTATAACATATATGGTAAAATGGGTTTAATGAAATATTTAGCGGTTTTAGGGAGACTTCCGAAGATTTCGTTGGCGGAATTAGAGGCGAATTTTTCGGAAGTTCAAGAAATTTTAGCGAGGAAACTGGCGGTTTTCTCTCCGCGAGTTGAGGGGGATTTGCCAGAGATTCGGCGGTTTGGGGGGAGTTTGAAGTTTGCGAAGAAGCTCGAGGAAACGCCGCTAGAGTTTTTGAAAAACCTCCCGGAGGGGAAAATTACGTTGGGGGTTTCGGACTATTCGAGAGGAGCGTCGGCGCGGAAGGCTTTGGCGGAGGCGTTGAAGCTGAAGAAGATTCTCGCGCGGTTAGGAAGAAGCGTTCGGGTAATACCTAATAAAGAAGCGGTTTTGTCAACAGCAGTTTCGCACCATAATCAGGTTGCGGAAAAGAAAAATCATGTTGAAATAATAAAATTCGGGAAAGAATATTATCTAGTTACGGGGGTGCAGAATATTTCCGAGTACGCGAAGCGGGATCAGGCGCGGCCGGCGCGAGATGCGAAAGTGGGGATGTTGCCGCCGAAGTTGGCGCAGATTTTATTGAATTTAAACGGGGAGCTTTCGGCGGGAGCGAGAGTTTTAGACCCGTTTTGTGGAACAGGGGTCGTTTTACAGGAAGCGTTGCTCAACGGCTATCGAGTTTTAGGGTCGGATTTGAGTGAAAAGATGGTCGATTATACGAAGCGGAATTTAGAGTGGCTAGTTTTGGACAAGGGATTTTTAGGTTCAATAGAGAGAAACTTGACAAAAGAAGAAAAATTTGATATAATAGAAAGATATAGCGAAGCTAGTTTCTTAGCGGGGGACGCGAGAGAGGTAGATTGGCGGGGGATTTTGAACGGGGGGAAGATTGGCGCGGTAGCGGCAGAGGTGTTTTTGGGGTCGCCGATGTCGAAGCCGCCGGTCGAGATAAAGTTAAGAGAGGAAAAGGAAAACTGCCGAGCGATTATTTTGGGGTTTTTGAAAAATCTCTCCGGACAGGTCGAAACAGGGACGCCGGTAACCTTGGCGATTCCAGCGTGGCTAAGGGAAACGGGGGAATATTCAAGGTTAAAGATTCTTGACGAAATCGAAAAGCTGGGGTATAATCTAGTAAAGTTTAAATCTGCGAGTCAGAGAGACCTAATTTATTATCGAGAGGGTCAGGTCGTCGCTAGAGAAATAATAAGTTTAAGGAAGAAATAAGATGTCACACGTTAAAGCGGGCGGTACCGCGAAGAATGTCCATAATAACGCTGGTCAGAGGCTCGGAGTTAAGCGCTTTGGCGGGCAAAAAGTTAAAGCGGGAGAAGTTCTCGTTCGCCAAACTGGCTCAACGAAGTTAGCCGGCGAGGGGACATATATGAGCCGAAACTTTACGATTCATGCGAAAAAAGACGGGGTAGTTACGTTCGTAAAGACGAAGAAGGGTCATTTTAGCGGCAAGAACGTTCCGCGCGTTCGAGTTGAAGTTCGCTAAAATAGGTAAGAGTTTGGATCATAAAAAAGAGGGCTTGGCCTCGCGAACTTAATCACGGGGTCGCCCTCTTTTTTTATTGTAGCATAGTTATTTGGAAAATTCAACTAGGTCGTTGTCTGAGGTAATCAGGATTATTTTTCTAATTCTTGGCTTGTTGGAAAATTGTTTAAGAATATACGTTTTTATCTCTTGTTGATTTTTCTTAACAAACCTTAAATCGAAAATTATGCAGGAGGATTGTAGCGAGGCTTTATGAAGTCTCTTTTTGATGGTCTTGAGATTGTGGGTGGTTGGTGTTTTAATTTCCCAGATTGTGCCAGAAATGAGGACGTCCGGATTTTCAGTTTTTGGCGTGTTGACTGGACGGATTACTTCGATATTAAATCCGAATTCCTTTAAAAGAAGAATAGTTTTTCTTTCGGCTTCCTCTAGAATGACGTTGTTTGTTTCTATCTTTCCTAGCCTTGTCTTAGAGGATTTGCGGAATTTTTTAGTTTTCATAAAGAGATTATATCACAGGGGTGATGTTAGAGAAAATAACCCCGCTAGGGAGCGGGGTTAGAGGGGTTAGAAAGGGAGGCGAGGGTTTCTTCTATCATTTTTTCGTGGCGGAGGGTTTTAAGATAGTCGGAAATAGTCTCTTTAGCTTGAGCGATGATTTCTTCGGGCGGGAGGTCGGCTGAGCCGAGCTGT
>CAYWPO010000027.1:0-7936 GCA_964460285.1 uncultured Candidatus Saccharibacteria bacterium | reverse complement strand
ACCCTAAAAAATTGACTATTCTCTAAAAATCCTCTAAAATATCTTTAATGAAACAGCGTCTCGACTCCTTTATCTTTAAAACCCTCAATTTTCCGAGCCTTTTCTCTCTCGAAGAGCCTTTTTCCGACCCAGAATCCGGCTTAACCGTCGAGCCTCTCGTTTTCTCTTTTAATCTTAACTTCGAAACTACTCTCTCGAATAACCGCTCCGAAATTAAATCCGCCCTCCTCTCCGTAAGAGATAAAACCCTCGACCCCTCGACCTCGACTTTAACTTTTCTCCTCGGACTTTCCGATTTCGACGTCGAACGCCTCCCTGAAACTTCCTCTTCTCTTACTTCAAAAAAATTTAAAAACCGCCTTCTCTTCGAGCTTTCCGCCGAGCTCAACTTCTTCCTTGCGAGCTTCTCCCTCGAAACTTCCTCCCCTGAAATTTACGCTTCTCTCTCAGCGCTCGATTCTCTCCTCGAAAAATCTTTCTCCTCTCTCGAAAACCCCGAAAAGTCCCTCGCCTCTCTCTTAAACGAATCCCGCTCCGCTTTTCGCGCCGAAACTTTAGAGAAAAAATCCCGCCCGTTCTACGAACGCATCCGCGTTACCGACGACGATACCTTTGCCCAAATCTACTCCATCTCTAACGAACTCTCCCTCGAGGCTTTCGGAAAATGATTCAAGTCGAAAAATTTGTCCCTGGCGGCTTCGCCCTCGGAACTCTCGCCGACCTCTCCTCTCCCGAAAACGGGAAAAAGGTTTTTCTCTTAAACGCCCTCCCCGGCGAGCTCGTCGAAGATTTCGAAATTACTAAACGAAAATCCTCTTATCTCGAAGCTATCGCGACTAAAATTAAATCCCCCTCCCCGAACCGTATTCCCCCGAAAGACTCCTGTTTCCTCTCGACCTCTCCTTGGCAGATTCTCGATTTTTCCTCCGAACTCAAAGAAAAACGCGCTCTCGTCGAAGAATCCCTGAAAGAAATGAAAATCCCCCTCGATAACCTCGAAATCACCCCTGTCGCGACCGACGGAAAAGATTTTTTCTATCGTAATAAAATGGAATATTCTCTCTATTGGAATAACGAAACCGAAAAAATTTATTTAAGTTTTCATGCCCGCGGCTCTCACCGAAAAGTCCCCCTCTACCTTAAAAATCCGAATTTCGCTCTAAACCCTCTAGAATCGCCGCTAAGCCCTTTCTCGCCCGAAACCGCCGGAAGTAGCCTGGAACGCCCTGAAATCGCTGAGAAAGCCCTTAAAATCGTCGAGGAGCTAAATAACGCTCATGCTTCTGCTCGCGATTACCAATCCCTCCTCCTCCGCACGAACCAAAAGGGAATCGTTTCCGGTGGCTTATTCGAAAAAAATCGCCCCCATCCTATCTTTGAAAACCTAACCGATAAAATCCTCGGTCATGAATATTCTTACTCTCCGAACGGCTTTTTCCAAATCAACCTCCCCGTTTACGAACTCGCCCTGAAAGAAATTAAACAAGAAATCGACGCCTCCTCTTGCAAAAACGTCCTCGACCTCTATTCCGGCGTCGGGACCATCGGCCTCTCCGTCGCCCCCGACCGCAACCTAACCCTCGTCGAAGTCGATAAAAACGCCTATAAAGAATTAGTTAATAACTGTCAAAATTCCGCCGCCCGCCCAATTCTCTCTAAATCCGAAGATGCCCTAAACTTTATCGAACCCAACCAAATTGTCATTCTCGACCCTCCTCGCGCCGGCTGCGATAAAAAACTCCTCGACCGCCTCCTCGAAGTTTTGCCCGAAAAAATCATCTACCTCTCTTGTAACCCCTCGACCCAAGCCCGCGACGTCGCCGCCCTCCTCTTGAAAGGGAACTATAAAACCTCCTCCATAAAGCCCTTTAACTTCTTCCCCCGAACCCCCCATATCGAAAACCTAATCGTCCTCAACCGAATTTAATATGACATGTCATACGTTTGTCATATGTTTGTCATATGACATAATTGACAAATGTCATACATACGTTATATACTTATCACATGGACGAAAGAATTTATCTTAAAAAACCCGAAAAAATTACAAAAGAAAAAGCCACTAATCTCTTTTTTAACTATCTCTTGGATAACAAAAACCAAAAAATAGAAACCTACTTTAACAAAATGTCTAACGAAAAATATCTTTATTGGGATAAAGCTAAATATCTCCCTGAAATCCAAGGTCTATCGAGCTTAGAATCATGGTACATAGCCAAACAAATCAGAAAAGTCTCCTCTATTGAAACCCCTATAAAATCCGAATCAGAAAAGTTTTTTTCTTGGTACCGTCCGCTCTATACCGATAAATTCCTGCGAGAAATAGATATGCATGCCGGCGGAACCTTCCTAACAGAAAACTCCAAAACCGCTCAAGAAACAACTCGCCAAAAATATCTCACTCGCGGCATAGTCGAAGAGTCCATCGCCTCTAGCCAGCTCGAAGGAGCAGACACTTCTAGCAAATACGCAAAAAAAATGATTACCGAACATATCAAACCTAGAACCAAAAGTGAACAAATGATCGTTAATAACTATCGCGTCCTCCAAAAAATCGAAAACGACTATAAGAACGAAAAACTCTCTTCCTATCTTCTCCAAACGCTCCAAAGTCAGCTTACCGATAAAACCCTCAAAAATTGTTATAATCCAGGCGAATTCAGAAAAGACTCTGATGATATCGTCGTCTACTACGATAGGAAAATCGCCCACATCCCGCCTAAAGCCGATTTCGTCAAAACAGAACTCAATAGGCTAATTGAATACGCAAACAACGATTCCGATTTTATTCATCCAGTCATAAAAGCCATCGAGCTACATTTTTGGCTCGGCTATCTCCACCCTTTCCCAGATGGAAACGGTCGTCTCGCAAGATCGATTTTCTATTGGTATCTCTTCAAACACGATTACTGGGCAATGGGCTATCTCCCAATCTCCGCAACACTCAAACGCTCCCAACACGATTACGCATACTCTTATATTTATTCCGAACAAGACGATTTAGATTTCACATATTTCTATGACTATAATATGCGCCGAATCCTAAAATCAATCGATATTTTCCAATCTCATCTCTCTAAAAAAATAAAAGAAAACGAGCTAATCGACTCAACAATCCATAAAAATCTGCCCACTCTAAACAAGCGCCAAATCCATACTCTAAAATACCTCACAAGCTCTCCCGATACTTTTACATCTGGAACATCTTATAGAATTATGCATGGCATCGCCCTAAGAACAGCTTACCGCGACCTCAAAGAACTTTTATCATCCAAATTGGTTTATTCCGAACAAAACGGAAAAAATGTCATCTATAAAGCTACCGAAAAAACTAGACGAATTTTCGAACAATAAAAAACGTATGACATGTCATACGTTTGTCATACGTTTGTCATACGTTTGTCACATGTTAAAAAGCCAGTTTTTCCTGTATCTCCCTAAACTCTTCCTCTGTCAATTTTAGCTCCCTCCCATATTTCCAACTCTTATCTAGCGGCATCAAATGTACATGCGCGTGCGGTACGTCCGTCCCCATGACCTTCATAATCACCCTCTCCCCGAAAACTTCCTCTATCCGTTTCGCGACCTTCTTTACCGCAAAGAACAGGGAACTATAATCTTCGTCCTCTAACTCATAAACCTTATCAACATCTACTTTCGGGATCACTAGCGTATGCCCCTTCGTCTCTGGCGCAATATCTAAAAACGCTAAATTTTTCTCATCTTCATAAATCTTATAACATGGAATCTCCCCTCGAACTATCTTAGAAAAAACGTTATCTTCTTTCATCTCTATTCATCATTACTTATAGTCTTGGCGGAAGCGAGAGGATTCGAACCTCCGAGACATTTCTGCCCACACGATTTCGAGTCGTGCGCCTTCAACCACTCGGCCACGCTTCCGCTATCTATTCTACCACTTTACGCGAACTTTTGAAAGCGACCTTATCTTTTCCGCCCGTCTGCCGGCAAATCGTCCTTACTACCTCCATCGGGAAGCCCTCTCTCTGCCCATATTCCGTCGCTAAATTAACCGCATCTTGACTATCTATAATACTCCTCGAAACCGCCTCTAAGTCCGTATCTCGACTCAAAGTTCTCGTCTTTAATTTCGGCTCTACATCAATCCCATCTATCGCTAACTCGACTTTCTCAACCGCTTTCATCTCCCCCTCTTTTTCTCCCTCGACTAAAACTACCGGATCATAATAAACTTTTAACGCCCCCTCCCCCTGTTTAACTCCATACGAATGATAATAGATTAACGCTCTATCCCCATCCAACAGAAACGGCCTCGAAAACTCATAATGAACCCCTCCGCCTTTCGGCGTATATCTAAAACTCGGTGCTAATTTAATCGTCTTAAATATATCTCTTATCCTTTGATTCAAAGGCTTTCCCGCCTCTGCCGTCATTCTATCAACAATATGTAACGCTCCCGCATCAGTCGGTTTTAACTTCGTTATCCCCTCTATTAACCCATTCTCCTGATACCCCACTCTCCCCTCTGGCTCAACCGGCTCAACCGGTTTTTCTTCCTCTGGTTCCTCTTCCTCCGATACCTCTACTCTCGGCCCAAACGCCGCTTCGGCTTTCCTGTCAAATTTATCTTTCTGAACTCGCGCCGTAATTCTTCGTTCAAACCCCTCCGCATACTCAAACTGATGCCCGTAAATTACTTTCCCCAGCTCCATCGCCCCTTCTGCCCACTCTCTCGCCTCCTTCATCTTTCCGTTCCACTCATCATCCGCGTCTCTCCCGCTATTCTCCTCATCAACCGTCCCCTCGTAGCGGCTCTCTTTGTCTCGAACGTCCAAAATAAAATCTAATCCGTCTTTATCTGTCCCAACCAGCTCCTCTAACGCTTCAAGACACGCTTGCTTCTGTTCTTCGTCGCTATAATCTCGCGAATCGTCGTTATATTTCTCTTTCCACCCCTCAGTCAAATTATAAAGCCGCGTCAGAAGCTTCTCATCTTTCATGATTTTATCTGCAATCGCTTCCATCCCCTCTTTCTCAACCGGCGTTTTAATCTGTTCAAGTATCTTATGTCCCCGCTCATCAATTTCCGTCTGTTCCATCTCCCCTAACGCCGCGAAAGCTCTCTTCTCTAGCGAATTTGGAATCCTATAACTCCCCGTCGTCGCCAACTTTGTCGCATCTCCCGTCATTACCGCGACCATCATATCCGCCTCAATCATCTCCGCCCTTGTCCTAGCCTCAAGATTCTTAAACTCTCGGCGCATTCGTCTCTTCTCTGGAACAATCTTATCAAATTCCTCCCTTAACTGTTCCATCTCCTCTGACTCTCTCACTTCACCTCTCTCCGAAGATTTCTCCGCTCTCAAAACTTTTCTACCTACCCCCGCCTCTCCGTTTCGAGCAGCCTCACTCTCCCCCGAAACTCCCCCTAAGTCCTCCCCCGAAAATTGATTCATTCTTTCGCTAGCCATATTACCCCGATTATACCATAACCCTTTTCTAAAAATCTACCTTTATTTTTTCTCCATTTAGTGATATAATATAAGTGTTACGTTTCAACGTAATGCTCATTTAATTTCTAGGTGGATGTCTTCAAAAACATCCACATTTGCGCCCGTAGCTCAGCTGGATAGAGCGTTTGCTTGCGGAGCAAAAGGTCGTAGGTTCAAATCCTGTCGGGCGTACCAACTCTAGAAATTAAAAATAGTCTCGAAAGAGACTATTTTTGTGTTATAATTACGTTAATATGGTAAAAAAGAGTAAATCCCCTGAAAAAGTTTCTCTAAAAGTTAAGTCCCAGCGCGCCCGTGCGAAGCTCCTCTCCTCTTATTACGGAAATCCAATTCGCGATATGAAACTCATCTGCGTAACTGGAACGACCGGAAAATCTACCGTCGCGCATTTTATCCATGAAATCCTTCGTGCCTCTGGTGCGCACGTTGCCATTTTCGCCTCTGATAGTGAAATTAAAACCGCCGTCCTTCATAAATTCTTCTCGAACGCCTGGAAAGCCGGCTCCTCTTATGTCGTCGTTACTGCCCCTGCCTCCTCCCTTAAAAATAACGTTTTTTATAATCTCCCCGTCTCTGTCGCCGCTCTAACCGATTTTGTCCCCGCTTCTCTCGACGCGCTCTCCGTTGACGAATATCTCGAATCCGAATCTACCCTCTTTAAAATGTCCCCTGAAATCGTCGTCTTAAACGAAGACGATGCGAATTTCCCAGAATTCTCTAAATTCTCCGGAACTAAAGAGACCTTAACTTACGGGAAAACCCGCGGCTCAACTCTCCGAATCGACTCCGCGAAACTCTATAAAAAGGGAACTGAAGCCTCCCTTTCTCTCGGTTCTGCCCGCTTTACCGTCGCCAGCTTCTTAACCGGCGAACCAATCGTCTCTTATATGGCCTGTGCCGCCGCCGTTGCGACCGCCCTTAAAATCTCCCCCGAAGTCATCTCCGACGGACTCGCTAATTACTCCCCCGAAGAATAGCCTTAAACCACATTCCCCCACTCTTCCTCTTTTTTCCTCTTCTTCTTTTCTTCTTCCTCTTTCTTCTTCCTCTCCGCCTCTTCTTTCATCTTTCTCATCTTATCTTCTCTAATTCGCCTCTCCTCTAACTTCTGTTTTACCGCTTTCTCCGCAACTTTAATATCTTCAAACGGAATCGCTCCCTCCGCCCTTAAAATCGTCTTCTCGTGTCCCTTTCCGAGAATTAAAACTAAGTCATTTTTCTTCGCTAGCCTCACTGCCGCCCGAATCGCCTTTTCTCTATCTAACTCAACCACTAAATTCTTCCCCTCAACTTTACCCGCTCTCTCCGCCCCCCGCTTAAACTCCTCCGCGATTTTCTCCGGATTCTCATCCCTCGAATCATCTTCCGTAATAATTACAATATCACTATTCTCCCCAAGAATTTTCCCGCGAGAAAACCGCGTTGATTCGTCTCTCCTCCCCGCCCCTCCGTGAACCGAAATTATTCTCCCTGGATTGTCTTCGACTGCCTTAAAAACTTTCTCTAGCGCGTCTGGCGTATGCGCATAATCTACAATTACCGAAAAATCCTGTTCCTCCCCTAAATAAATCCGGTTCATTCTCCCCTCAACCGACTCTAAACTTAAAATCCCTTTTTCAATTTGTTCATCCGTCAACCCTAATTTCTCCCCGACGCATACCGCCGCTAACGAGTTATAAACGTTAAACTCCCCTGGAATCTTCGTCTGAATTTTTATATCATGAGATGAGTTTTCCGTCTCATATCTAACCCCAAAAACCCCATCTTCGACCTTTTTCGCTCTTTTTGACCCGTTTTTAATTCCATACGTGATATATTTTTTCGCCGCTTTAACGAAGTATTTCCCGTTTTTATCGTCCGCGTTAATGACCGAAAATTTCGCTTTTTTAACCAATTTTAGCTTCGCATCGCGATATTTTTCCATCGTCTTATGATAATCTAAATGTTCATGCGTCAGATTCGTAAAAACCGCAATCTCAATCGGTACCCCTAGCGTCCTAAACTGCGCTAACGCATGGCTCGTCGTCTCTAGAACTAAAAACTCCGCTCCCGCGTCTCGAATCTCCTTTATTCTCTGGTTCAACGTCTTACAATCTACCGTTGTCATATGGTTCAGTTCAGAATTTAACTTCAATTTTCCCACGCCACCCCAACCTACTGTCGTCATCAACCCCGTCTTATATCCTGCCTCATTCAACATCTTCCAGATCATAAAACACGTCGTCGTCTTCCCATTCGTCCCCGTAACCCCAATCACCTTTAATTTCTTCGCCGGAAACCCATATTTGACCCCTGCTATTACTGCCTGTAAAAAATGATACGGTTTAACTAAAGAATTATACGCTTTCCCCCCTTCGAGCTTCTCCTTTAACTTCTTCTTCAAATCACTCATCTCCCCCTATTATAGCATAAACCCCACCCATAAATAAAAACTATTGCGC
>CAYWPO010000026.1:0-7984 GCA_964460285.1 uncultured Candidatus Saccharibacteria bacterium | reverse complement strand
AGAACTAAATACTTCATGTGGGGTCTTCGTTATAAGAATTTCTAATCTCTAGATATAGCTAAAATAAAAACTTCCCCTACGGGAAGTTTTTTAAACTGTTTATTTTTCGACGCTAAATTTCTAGGCAGACTCCCACCTCCGAGAATTCAGACGGCTCTCAACGTCGGACTCGTCCGAATTCCTTACTTCCATTTTACCACTAGGGCTTTCGAAGTCAATATTGATTTTATAAATCTTTATGGTTTAATCTAAAAAGAAAAACCGAACAAGCTCCTCTTGTAATCTTCCCAAAAAGTGTTTTAATAAAATAAAGATAAGTAATATAAATAATGTTATAATAAAACTATATGAATAAAACTAAAGATTTCCCGAAATTAAAAAAAGAAGAAGAGTCTTCTCCAGAATTTAATGAAAAAAAAGAGGAAGAAAAGGAAACTCCTAGGATACTTTGGATTGCTGTCCTTGCTTTCGTCGTTCTTGCTTCGATTGGCGCTGTCGTTTGGGCGATTTTTTCTGGTCGTTCCGACCAAAAAATTCATGGCGAGAATCTCGCGTCCTTAACAGGAAAAGAATCCGAATCTAGCGAGAATAAAAATGCCCCGCTCCCCGTCTCTGAGCATGAGCTTAATTTAGTCGAATACGATTCCGACATTCTTCTCTCCGAAGCTGGCGACTATACCTTAAAGGGAACTTTTGACTATTCCGTTTACATTAACTCTACCGGCGAAGTCAATCTAACTCTTTCCGGCGTAACTTTCTCGAAAGCCCTTTCGATTTCTAACGAATCCGAGAACTCTTTGACTCTCTCCCTTGTCGAGAATAAAATAAATTCCCTAACTTCTGTCTCCTCCTCTGGCGACCTCATAGTTAAAAATTCTGGAGCCTCTAATGGCCGTCTCCTCGCGTCTAATTTAACGACCGAGAAAAAACTGACGCTTGAAAGTGGTTTAATCTATCTCGACGGAAAAGACAATAAAACTTCCGTTAAGACTGGCGACGGTTTAGAAATAAATGGCGGAACTATCGTCATTCTTGGCGAGAAAGAATTAGAAAAGCCCCTCGTTTCTTCAGGTCAAAAATCTCTAGCTGCTTCTTTCTCTAGGCTCGTTAAAAAAGGAAGTAATCTAGTTATTCGCTCAACTTCGACCGGTGCTTCCCGTGAACTCGATAATGCTGAAATTGATTTTGAGTCAATTATTTATAGCGCAAAAGACCTTACCGTCGGTAACTATGAACTTCTTGTCGATAACGAGGTTATTGGAACCGGAACCGTCGAATGAAAACCTTGAAAAGAAAACTCGCACGCTGGTTCGACGAGCTTAGTTTAGCCGGCCGCGGCGTTCTACTTGCTTCCCGCTATAAAAGTTTTTATCTCCCCGCGCTAATTTCTTTCTTAGTTTTCGGAACTTTATTGAATTTATTAGCTGGCAGTCTCGGTTCATTTAAATTGATTGCCGCGAGCAGCTTTCTTAACGGATTGAAAATTATCGGGAATGCTTTTCTCGGTGTTTTTGGCGTCAATAAAAATTTTCTCGATTGGATTTTGAATTTTTTCATCTCTCTTCTTCAGGGGATTCTAATCGGATTAGTTTTCTTTGTCTATAAAAAGAATAAAGAAAAAGCCAGCTCGACGGCCGAAACCGCTGGAATTGTTGCTGGACTTGCTGTTCTCGGTAGTGGTTGTCCGACTTGCGGGACAACTCTCCTCGCTCCCGTTATCGGAACAATTTTTTCCGGCTCCAGCTTCGCTGTCGCTGGAACAGTTTCTGGGATTCTCACTTTTCTCGCTTATTTCGTTGCGATTCTCGCGTTTAAGAAGGTTGGCTTCGAGACCTATGCTATAATAAAAAGTGAAAAATATGAGAAGAGGAAGAAAATAGAAGAAAATGAAAAAGTTAACTAGAATCTTAATTTTAGTTTTGATTGGCGGACTTTTAGTTTTTGCGATGATAACTAGTACAACTAAAAAGACTCCGCTTTCCGAAAAAGTTTGGAGCGAGGGAATGACGCTTGGAAATATGGACGCAAAAAACTATTTTATTGTTTATACCGATTTAATGTGTCCATATTGTAATCTTTACGCTCAAGAAGTCTATCATAATGAATCCGAGTTCGAAAAATATCTCGAAGAAAATGATATTCTTTATGAAGTCCGCGTGACCGATATGCTTTATGAGTCGAATGGAATTGAGCATTCTCGAACTTCCGCCGAAGCAGCTTATTGTGCTAATCGCGAGGGAAAGTTCTGGGACTTTTATCATGCCGCTCTTGTTGCTCTTGAGGAAGATTACTATAAACGGGGAATTGGAAACTCAAAAACTGCTCCTAAAATCGAAGACATGACTCGTGACTATTGGCTGAATCTCGGTAAAAAAGTCGACCTCGGCGATTCTTTTGAAACTTGTTTTACTAATCACGAAGTAATTTCCGAAGTCGAAGAAAAAACCGCAAAAGCCGCTAGCGTCTCTTACGGTCTTCCGACTTTTAAATTTAATGATTATGAAACTTCTGGCTTCGATCCAACTTGGGACTTCGATACGATTAAAGAAATGTTTGCTGCTGGTTTGTAAAATTCCGGAACCTCTTTTGCTTCAAATAAAACCGTCGGAACCGCTGGCGGCGGCGTAAAATCTTCTCGTTTTAACGGATATTTAATTTTGGTTTGATATTTTTTAATTAGCTCGTGTCCAAGTTGAGAAGTATAATGTCGGTCGGTATTCAGAAGTTTAAGCGCAAATTGTTTTTGAAGAATTAAATAAAAACTTTTCGGCGGATTTTTCGTTTCTAAAAATTTATGAATAATTTTCGACGAAATCGAAAACGGCGGATTAGAAAAAACTTTATATGTCTCATCTAAAGAATCTAAATCAAACTCTAAAAAATCCTGCTCAAAAATCTCGACGTTTTTAATTTCTCGCTTCGCTAAATTTTCGCGCAATTTTTTCGCGGTTTCCGCATCTGGTTCAAACGCTAAAACTTTCTTCGCTCGTTTCGCAAGCGCGCTCGTAATAACTCCGCTCCCCGCGCCAATTTCTAAAACCAAATCGCGCTTTTTAATATTAGAATGTCCAATTAAAAACAACGCGAGTCGTGGGCTTCGTAAAAAATGTTGCGATAATAAAAACTTGCGCATCTTCTAAAGTTTTCTAAACTCATCTAACGGCGTTTCTTTACCCGTCTCTAGGTTCTTTACGGAAATTTCTCCCGAACTAATTTCATTTTCTCCAATCACCGCCGCAAATTTCGCCAACTTTCCCGCGTAGCTAAATTTATCGCCGAGTTTTTTCTCGCTCAAAACTAAATCCACGCTTTTTCCGTCTTTTCTTAACTCTTCTGCTAGCTTATAAGAAAATTCAATTTCGTTTTCCGAAAATGGAATTAAAGCTAAATCAACTGGCTTCTCAACCGCCTCATTTAAAAGTCCAGTTTCTTTTAAGACGAAAAACAACCTCGTTAATCCAATCGATCCTCCGACCCCAGGTAAAACTTGGTCAGTATAATGTCCCGCGAGGTTTTCATATCTCCCTCCCGAACAAATCGACCCAATTTCCTTATAATCCGGCAAGAACGTCTCAAAAACCGTTCCAGTATAATAGTCTAACCCGCGGACGATTTTCATATCAACTTTCGCCGCTTCCCCTAATCCCTTTTCCTCGAGTCTCTTAAAAACTAAACTTAGCTCTTCGATTCCAGTATTAAATTTTTCATTGCGGAAGTTAAATTCGTTTAGTTTGAAGAGTGCCTCGTCTAAACTTCCGCTAATCTCTATAAATGTTGTAATTTTTACAACATTCTCCTCGCCTAATCCTAAGTTTTCTAGCTTTTCTTTCGTTACGTTTTCGGGAACTTTCTCCGCGTGGTCGATAATATTAAAAATTTCCGCGGATAAATGATTTAGATTAAGTTCTTCTAAAAATCCCGATAAGATTTTTCGATTAGAAATCCGAACAACTTTCTTTGGTAAGTTTAACTCTTCTAGTGCGGAAAATAACGTCGCGATAACTTCCGCGTCGTAATTTACTGAAAGTTTATTTCGTCCAATAACATCAATGTCGAGTTGATAAAATTCCCTAAACCTCCCTCTTTGCGCCTTTTCTCCGCGATAGTTTCTTCCGATTTGAGAAACTTTAAATGGAAAAGTCAGCTCATTTTCGTGTTCAACGACATATCTCGCGAGCGGAACCGTATGGTCGAATCTCAACGCTTGGTCGGCGTCAGCTTCGGTCTCTTCGGTTTTTATAACTTTATAAATTTGTTTCTCAGTTTCTCCGCCTGCTTTCGCGAGCAGAATCTCTGTTCGGTCAATCATCGGCGTTTCGATATTTAAAAACCCATGTTTCCTAAAAACTTCCCCGATATTATGTTTAATTTTATTAAACGTGGCCTGCTCATTCGGTAAAAGTTCGAGCATTCCAGAAATTGGAGAAGTGTTGAGTTTTTTCATGCTTTTATTATACCATATCTTGTGATATAATGAACCAAGGTTGGCTCTGTAGCTCAGTTGGTAGAGCAGAGGCCTGAAGAGCCTTGTGTCACTGGTTCAAGTCCAGTCGGAGCCACCAAAAATAAAAAGAAATCCCATTTTGGGATTTATTTTTATTTTGCGAGCATAGCGAGCGCTGGACTTGAACCGGTTCACAATCGCAAAGCGATTTCTCCGAGCGAAGCGAGGAGCTTCCAGTCGGAGCCACCAGATTTTATCTAACTCGGCATTTTCGCCGATTTTTTTAGTAGCAAACATCTGTTAATGTTCTGAACTATTGCGTTATTATAGATCGTTATTATTTTACCCTAAAAATCTTATCGCTTCGGTTGCGGCAATCGCACCATCAGAAGCTGCGGTTACTAACTGTCTTAAACTTTTCGTTCGGCAGTCTCCCGCCACGAAAATCCCCAGCGTCGAAGTTTTGCAGTCCTCTCCGGCGATGATATATCCGTTTTCGTCTAATTCTACTAAATCACTAAAAAACTTAGTGTTCGGGACTCGCCCAATCGCCACAAATACCGCCTCCGCATCTTTCGGAATCGGGTCGTCGTGATGAATGTGATAAACTTTAGATGCGATATTTTTCAAATATGCTATTTCGTGCTTTGCGGTATTTCCGCTCCCAACCACAACAACCGACCTCCCCTTATAAAGCGCGCCGTCGCAAGTTGCGCAATAAGAAATCGGGCGTTTTCCTGCGTCTGCCGTTTGCTTCTCGCTCATTTTTCTCGGTTCAGTCCCGACCGCAATAATCAGCGCCCTCGCCCTAAACTCCCCTCCGTCGTCATCTACTATTTTCCACTCCTCTCCGTCTTTCTTGATTTTTTCAATATCAACATGCTCAAACTCTACGCCTAGTTTTTCCGCGTGAGACTTTATTTTTTTAGTCAGTTCTACTCCAGAAATCCCTAACTCTCCCGGCCAGTTCTCGATATTTATAGTATTTATAATCTGCCCGCCCTCAATTTTTTCCTCTAAAATTAAAGTATCTTTTCCGGCGCGCTTGCAATAAATCCCCGCCGTCATTCCCGCTATTCCGGCGCCTATAATTATTACATCGTATTTTTTCATCTAACCCTCGCCAACTTCTCAATTTTTCTTAACGGTAATACTCCGACTTCTCTCGCAACTTCTTCTCCGTCCTTTAAAACAACTAAGCAAGGAATCCCCTCTACGCTGTATTTTTCTGCCAACTCTTCCTCTTCGTCGATATTTACCCGTGTTACCGTTACTTCTGGATGTAATTTCTCGAACTCTTCTATTGTCGGTTTTAACATTTGGCAAGGTCCACACCAATCCGCATAAAAATCCAAAAGCTCCATTATAAAATCTCCTTAATCTTCTCTTCGAATTCTAACGGTTCATCCGTCGGTCCAAACCTCTCGATTACCTTGCCTTCGCGATCTACTAGAAACTTAGTAAAGTTCCATTTTATAAAACCTTTTTCCTTGCTTACCCCAGGCATTTTAGAAATCGCTTTCATCGCGAGCTTATTTTTCATTCCTTTCGGCTCTGGATCTTCGGGGATTTCTGATTTTAAATATGTCCACAACGGTTCCGCACTGCCGCCATTTACTTCTATTTTAGATAATTGGTCAAAAGTAGTTTTATATTTCGCTGTACAAAACTCATGAATCTCAGCGTCTGTACCTGGAGCCTGATGACCAAATTGATTACATGGAAAATCTAGAATTTCTAAACCTTTATTATGATACTTCGAATACAGCTTTTCTAACCCTTCATATTGTGGCGTAAATCCACACCCAGTCGCCGTGTTAACGATTAATAATACCTTACCTTTATAATTATCAAGCGAGATTATCTCTCCTTTGCGATTTTTAATCTTATATTTATAAATACTTTCCATATTTTTCTCCGTATATAATATATATTATAGCATGAACAGACTCATGAATTTGGGGTTATGAGTTAAAACTAAAGTCATCTGGTTCCTCCCGAACAATTCACCCTAATCCTTGATAAAACGAAAAAATGTGTCTAAATATCGCATAAAAACGATATTTTTTATGATATAATATATTATATAAACTTAAGGAGTTATTTATGGAAGGCTTAATTGTTTTTCTAATCTTTGTCGTAGTTTGTGTGATAATTAGCGGAATTAGAATTATCAACCAATACGAACGTGGAATTGTTCTCCGTCTCGGAAAATATACTAAAACCTTAAATCCAGGCGTTAATATCATCAACCCGTTTTTCGATAAAGTAACGAAAGTCGACGTCCGAACTCGCGCAATGGATATCCCAAAACAAGAAGTCATCACGAAAGATAACGTTACCGTGAATGTCGATGCGGTAGTTTACGCGCGCGTGATTAACCCTCAAAAAGCGATTCTCGAAACGACTAACTATTCCTACGCGACTTCGACTTTCGCCCAAACCGCTCTCCGCGACGTGACCGGAAACTTTGACCTAGACGAAATTCTTTCTAAGCGCGATGAAATCTCCGAGAAAATTCGCGAAATCGTTGATGTCCAGACTGATAAATGGGGAATTGATATTGAATCCGTAAAGCTCCAAAATATCGAACTTCCCGCCGATATGAAACGCGCCATGGCAAAACAAGCTGAAGCCGAACGCGAAAGAAGAGCCGCGATTATCTCCGCCGAGGGTGAAAAGTCCGCCGCGAAAGCTGTCGCTGAAGCCGCTCATCTTCTCGCAAATACTCCGGGCGGTCTTAACATTCGTACCCTCCAAACTCTCGAAAAAATCTCGACCGACCCGTCCCAAAAAACCGTCGTTCTTCTCCCGACCGACCTCGCCGGAAAACTCGGAAAAGTTCTCTAAAAAGAGATTAGAGTATAATATGGAAAATTGTAAAATTCCTATTGAGGTCTCCGCTCGTCATGTTCATCTCTCTCAATCAGATTTAGAAGTCTTATTTGGAAAAGATTTTCAGCTAGATAAAGTTCGCAATCTTTCTCAACCTAACGAATTTCTTTCAACTTCTCGTCTGACTATTGTGGGGGAAAAGGGGAAAATTGATGGTGTTGCCATCCTTGGGCCTCTTCGCAAAAATTCTCAAGTTGAAATTTCTCTAACCGACGCTAGAAAACTCGGCTTAACTCCGCCAATTCGCATTTCTGGAGATTTAGAAAATTCCGGTGCCTGTAAACTTATCGGCCCCGCTGGAGAACTCGAACTAAAAACTGGCGTCATCATCGCTCGCCGCCATCTCCACATTAACCCCTCCCAAGCTAAAAAACTTGGCGTCGAAAACGGCGATTTTATTTCTATCGAGGCGAAAAAATGTCTCCGCCCAATCATCTTTAAAGATGTTCTTGTTCGTATAGACGAAAAATATGTTTTGTCTATGCATATTGATACCGACGAGGGTAACGCCGCGAGCTTAACTCCCGACTCTTACGGCGAAGTGGTTAACCTTTAGGTATAAATCCTAGCCATAAAAAGTCCCCTAGAGTTCTAGGGGATACTTTTTTCAGAAAAAAGTATCATGACCTTTTATCTGAAAAGCGT
>CAYWPO010000025.1:0-8858 GCA_964460285.1 uncultured Candidatus Saccharibacteria bacterium | reverse complement strand
CTCTATTCCTATTGAAGAATCTAGTCTCGGCCTCGCTTATCTCCTCGGTCTCCGTAACGGACTCTCCGAAGAGCTCGTCGAAGTCCTTTCCATTGTCGGCTTAACTCATATCGTTGTTGCTTCCGGTACTCACCTTTCGATTATCATCGAATTTATGCGTAAAATTTTCGGGAAAATCTCTCGTTTCGCCGGTCTATTATTTTCGATTTTATTCATTTTGCTTTTTGCCGAGTTAATCGGTTGGACTGCCTCAATTACCCGCGCCGCGATTGTCTCGCTTGTTTCGCTCCTCGCTTGGTATTTCGGTCGTAAAGTTAGCCCTCTCCGCGTCATTCTTTTTGCGATGTTCTTGACTCTTCTTGTCGACCCAATGAACTTAACTAATCTCGGTTGGCTTCTTTCGTTCGCTAGTTTTTCCGGAATTTTAATCCTCGCCCCGATTTTAACTCGATTTTTCTACGGAAAGAAAAAGCCTCATCTCGTCGCAGAGATTCTCCTCGCGACGCTCTCGGCGACTTTAATGACCGCTCCAATTTTGTTATATTATTTCGGTAGTCTCTCGCTCATTTCCCTCCTCGCGAACCTCTTAATCCTCCCGACAATTCCGTTCGCGATGGGTTTAACTTTCTTGACTGGGCTTTTCGGCTTTCTCCCCTCTGCCGGACTTTTTAATACGCTCCTCTCCCCGTTCAAATTTATTGTTGTAAAAATTACAACGTTCGTTCTCGATTATCATCTCCTTATTATCCGCCTTTTTGGTTCTCAAAAACTCTTCTTGATTACTTTTCCTGCGCAAAATCCTCTCGTTTTTCTCCTCTACCTCCCGCTTCTCCTCCTTTTTCTAGTTTCTTTTTATCAAAAATTCCAAAAATCTTCTCCGCGCTTTACCGAAAAGCATCATCCTCGCTATTTTGCCTCTTAAAAATCCCTCTTTAAAAACCGAAAAAATCCTGTTATTATAGTTTTAGATTATTTAAGAGGTAATATTTATATGACGACGAAAAAACCGGTGGAAAAAAATGCTAAATCCGAGAAAGATGCTCAAGCCGACGGAAAGGCTCAGGCTCTCAGTCTCGCTATCGCCCAAATTACCAAACAATTCGGCGACGGTTCAATCATGAAACTTGGCGATACCAAAAAAATCGACGTCGCTCTTCTCCCCTCCGGCTCGCTTTCGCTCGACCTCGCTCTTGGTGGTGGCTATCCAAAAGGTCGTATCATCGAAATTTACGGTCCCGAATCTTCCGGGAAAACAACTTTAACTCTCCACGCTATCGCCGAGATGCAAAAATCCGGCGGAACCGCTGCTTTTATCGACGCGGAACACGCTCTCGATCCCGCTTACGCGAAGCGGATCGGCGTCGATACGAAAAACCTGCTCATCTCTCAGCCCGATAACGGCGAGCAGGCTCTCGAAATTTGCGAAACTCTCGTCCGTTCTGGTGCCGTTGACTTAATCGTCGTCGACTCTGTCGCCGCCCTCGTCCCTCAGGCCGAAATTGACGGCGATATGGGCGACTCTCAAATGGGTCTTCAAGCTCGCCTTATGTCCCAGGCGATGCGTAAACTAACCGGAATCATCTCAAAGTCGAAAGCGACCGTAATTTTCATCAACCAAATCCGTATGAAAATCGGCGTCATGTTCGGGAATCCCGAAACGACGACCGGCGGTAACGCTCTAAAGTTCTATGCTTCCGTCCGCCTCGATATTCGTCGTATTGGTCAGATTAAAGACGGCGATAATATTGCCGGTAACCGAACGAAAGTTAAAGTCGTTAAAAATAAAATCGCCGCTCCGTTCCGAACCGCCGAGTTTGATATTATGTATAACGAGGGAATCTCGAAAGTCGGCGACGTTCTCGACCTCGGCGTCCAATTCGGTATCGTCGAAAAAGCTGGCGCATTCCTCAAATATAACGGCGAAACTTTGGGTCAAGGTCGCGAAAACGTAAAAAAACTTTTCCGCGAAAAACCAGAACTCATGAACGAAATCGAAGCGAAAGTTCGCGAAAAAGCCAAAGCTGCTTCCGAAGAAAATTAAATGGGGAAAATTACCGCCCTAAAACCCGCCGTAAAAACCGAAAATCGTGTCAACGTTTTTATTGACGATAAATTTTCTTTTTCTCTCGACCTTACTCAAGTCGTCGATTTTAGCTTAAAAGTCGGAAGAACTTTAGCTCCCGCCGAAATCGAAAAACTAAAACGCGCTTCGACTTTTGGTAAACTTTATACTTCGATTCTCGAATGGGTTTTAACTCGTCCTCATTCCGTAAAAGAAACTCGTGATTATCTTCATCGTAAACTTTTTCGTCGTCTTACGCTTAATAAAAAACGCGAGCGCGAAAATCTTTCTCCGTTTGAACTTTTTTCTGAAGCTGATATCGAAAGCGTAATTAAAAAACTAACCGAAAAAAATTATCTTAACGATGAAAAATTCGCCAAGTTTTATGTCGAAAATCGTAATTTGAAAAAAGGTATTTCCGTTCGTCGTCTTCGCGAAGAATTAAGAAAAAAGGGAATCGTTCCTGAAATTATTAACTCCGTTCTCAAATCTTCCCCTCGTAATCCAGAAATAGAAATTGAAAAAATCATCCAAAAAAAACAAACCAAATATAAAACCCCCGAAAAACTCCTCGCCTATCTTCTTCGTCAAGGTTTTCCTTACGACCTCGTAAAATCTAAGGTTGACGAACTAAATCTTCCGTCGCAGCTTTAATTTTTTCGTTAAAAATTTCTGTAATTTTTTCCGCCGTCGCGTTCGCTTGAATTTTTATTTCATTATATTTTTCGCTAATTTTATCATTATCCTCGCTCGTTTTATAAAATTCTAAAAATTCTGCGAATTTATTTTTGAAATTTTCTAATTCATTTTTAACTTTTTCATTTTCGGTTTTACTAATTAAACTTTCTAACTTTCCGATATAATTATTAAAACCTTCTTCGTCCGCTTCTTCGGGAATTTCACTTAAATTTTCCGCAACTAATTTTAAAAATTCCGTTTTTTCTAAAACTGCCGCGCCGAGAGCCGTTAATTTTTCTTCGGTTTCGGCTTTAAAATTTTCCCGTCCGTCCTCGACGCCTTGATGATAAATAAATTTAGTTCCATAAAATCCGCCGATAATTAAAACAACTAATAATAAAATTATGATAATAATGTTTTTAATTTTTCCGTTTTCTTTTTTCTCGCGTTTTCTCATTTTTCCTCCTTTATCTTAATGTCCAAAGTTCAAAATCTAGCGGCCACGCATTAAACGCGTCGCACCCTCTCAGCCCCGTCGATTGTTGAAGCATGATTGGCGCCGGCCCGCCGTTCTCACAACTCGTTTCGTGATTATAATGTCCGAGCCAATGTCCAACTTCGTGATTGATGACCATATGTTGATAATCTCTTTGTCCCATTCCCGCGCTTCGACTCGCTTCCGTCCCCTCGCGCCACCTTTCGTCGTTGATAATTACTTCGTTATTCCAGGTCGTACAAGATAACTCTCCCGAACATCCCGCCGTCGCGTCGAGCGACGCCGCGTCCGAAAGGATAATGTTTAAATCTTGCCCCGATTTAACTTCAATAAATTTTAGCCCTGCTCGTTTCCACCCTCTCGCGTCGTTTAATGTCTCGCTAACTTTTCCTCTGAAATCCATAAAATCCGCTACTACCGTCCCCCAAGTTAGCGTCTTATAATAAATCACTTTTTCGCCGTTAACTTCATGCGCCTTTGCCGTTCCGGTCGAAAGCGTATTTGTCCCGTTTGGATTTTGCGCGCCGGGATTAACAATAACTGAAACTTTTTCAACAAATCTTTCCGGAACTGGAATTTCTATCACTTCGCTCGTCGCGTCGGCGATAAAACTCTGAACATCTATATTAAAAATCATAATTTTATTATATAATGAAATTATGCTAATGAATGGCTCGAATTTGCTTAATTTTCCAATTCTCAGTCTTCACGTTGGCGGACCTATCGCGCGAACCGCTCGCGCCGTTATTGACCCCGCGAATCTAAAAATAATTGCCTACGAAATTCTCCCGACCGATCTTCTCGATGAAGAAGCTGGCGATATCCTCGAAACTCGCGACGTTCGCGAATTTGCTAACGTCGGAATGATTGTCGATTCTGGCGACGTTTTTATTAACCATGGCGACGTTCTTAAACTTGATAAAATCCTCGACCTTAACTTCGACTTAATCGGTCTTAAAGTCGAAACGAAAAAAGGAACTAAACTCGGAAAAGTTGTTGATTATGTCGTTAATACCGATAATTTTTCCGTCCTCCAATTCGTCGTTAAACGTCCTGCGATGAAAGCCTTTCTCGACCCCGAACTCGTCATTTCCCGAAAAGAAATCGTTGAAGTCAACGATTATAAAATCATCGTTAAAGACGAAGAAGAAAAAATTAAACAG
Organism: uncultured Candidatus Saccharibacteria bacterium; assembly: GCA_964460285.1. Classification (GTDB taxonomy): domain Bacteria; phylum Patescibacteriota; class Saccharimonadia; order Saccharimonadales; family Saccharimonadaceae; genus Nanosyncoccus. The sequence continues at coordinate 4,459 of CAYWPO010000025.1, read as the reverse complement.
CGCGCCTTAAAAGAAGATTTCGTCCCGAATTTCGTCAATCCTTTCCGCGAGCCTGACTTTTCCGCCTCGCGTTTTAAGCGTGAAAAAGACTAATTATAATCTAAATTCATTTTTATTAAGTTTAACTAATTTGTCTTCCGGTAAGTTAAATTTTTTTCCGTTCTGATAAGTTTTAATCGCATTTAAAAAATCTAACAGTTGTGGTCGTGTCGCCGAGATTCCCGCGCGCGCTAAACCCTCTTTTAAAATTTCTAAACTAACTTTTTCATCTAGCCTCAGAAACCACTCTCTTTCATAAATTCGATTTTCTGGTAAAATGCTTTCTAAAATTTTTTCGACTTCTCGTTTAATTTCTTTTTCTTGAACCCAAAGTTGAAAAACTTGACCTTTAGTTTTAAAATCTAGACTTCGTGTTTTTTCACGCAGTCGATTGCGCAGATAATCATCCGAGGAGTTCGTCGGGTCTTCCCGAAAAATAATTTTCTTCTCCGCCGCATATTTTAAAATTGCCTTTTTATCAAAAAATTTAAATCCAAAATCTTCAGGCTTAAAAAATCCGTCGATCAACGGTCGTCGAATCCCGAAGCTAGAAAAAGACGCTAGCCCTCGCCAACCCGTTCCGCGTAAAAAATTTATTGCAATCGTTTCGATTAAATCGTCTAAATGATGCGCCGTAAAAATTTCTCCGCGCTCCTTAAACGCGACTTCGCGTAAGAATTTATAACGCTCCTCTCGCGCCTTTTCTTCCGAAACCCCCGCGCCCAACTTCGCCTCGCCATAATAACTTTTAATTCCGTTTTCTTTCGCTTTTTTCAAAACGAATTCCGCGTCCGTCTTCGCGCTTTCTCGCGTTCCGTGATCGAATGTCGCGACAACTAACTCGTCGCGCTTAATTTTCCCCATCAAAACTTCGCCCAACATCATATCGAGCATCACCATCGAATCTACCCCCCCACTCACTGCTAAAACTTTTTTCACCATATATAATATATATTATTATAATTTATAATTTTCATAATCCAAAAACAAGGTCGGAATTTGCTATAACTTCTAACTCATAATCAAAAATCAAAATCCGAATTCACTTCGGTTTTGATTTTAATCCTAAAGTTCTTTCGTTGGGACTTTCTTTCTAAGAAAGTCCCAGACTGCTCTAAGAATCGGGGGGAGGGGGAACCTGGCGAGAACCCTCTCCCTAACTAGGAGGCTAACTAGCGCGCCACGCACCGAACCGCGAACCCGTTGCCCTTATTGTTGTTGTTCTGGGGGTTGAGGTTCCTGCCGTTGAAGTTCAAGTTGCGAGAGTTCGTTACGGAAGAAGCATACGAAGACCAGAAGTTGCCGTTGTTCGTGCGATTGTTGAGACCACCGTTATTCCAGTTGTAGTTGCCGCTGCGGATAAATGCGACGAAGTATAGCCCTAGGAGTATCTTTAGCAATATTTTTCTCGTAAGATAAATATATAATTTATTCTTTTATGTTAAAAAGAGTACTCCGCGATTCTTGTCATTCTGCCTTCGGAAGTAGCGTTTTTCTCACCCTAATAGCTAAAAACGATTTTCTAAAGGTAGATGCATATCTATTATAATATGTTATAATAATTTTTATTATGGATCTCTCGAAAATTCGTAATTTTTGTATTATTGCGCATATCGATCACGGAAAATCCACTCTTGCTGACCGCATGATGGAAATTACTGGAACTGTCTCAAAACGCGAAATGAAAGCCCAGCTTCTCGATTCAATGGATTTAGAACGCGAAAAGGGAATTACGATTAAACTCGCTCCTGTCCAAATGTCATATAAAGGTTACGAACTTAACTTAATTGATACTCCAGGTCATGTTGACTTTTCTTATGAAGTCTCTCGTTCGCTTCAAGCTGTCGAAACTGCCGTTCTTGTCGTTGATGCGACTCAAGGGATTCAGGCCCAAACTCTCGCCAACGTCTATCTCGCCCTTGAACAAGATCTATATATTATTCCCGTCATCAATAAAATCGACCTCCCCGCCGCCGATGTCGAAAAAGTCGAAAACGAAATTATTAATCTCCTCGGCTGTAAAAGAGAAGATATTATCGGCGTCTCCGCTAAAACCGGCCTTAATGTTGAAAAAGTCCTCGACGCAATCATCGAACGCTCCCCCTCGCCGAGAACGGATGTTGAGACTCCTCCTCTCCGAGCTTTAATTTTCGACAGCTATTTCGACGACTACCGCGGTGTCGTCCTTTACGTCCGCGTCTTTAATGGTAACCTCCCTAAAAATTCCGAAATCCATATGCTCGCCAACAACTCCAACGGTCTCGCGCTCGAAGTCGGAAAACTCACCCCAAAAATGTCCCCAAAAGATTCTTTAAGCGAAGGCGAAATCGGCTATATCGTTACAAACTTAAAAACAACTCGCGAAGCCAAAGTCGGCGATACGGTTACGCTAAAAAAATCTCCCGCGACTTCCCCGCTTCCAGGTTATAAAAACGTCCTCCCTTTTGTCTATGCTGGTTTCTTTCCCGTTTCTAATGACCAATATAAAACCCTCAAAGACGCAATCGAAAAACTTGCCCTCTCCGATTCCGCGCTTGCTTTTGAACCGGAAAATTCTCCCGTCCTCGGTTTTGGTTTAAGAATCGGTTTCCTCGGTCTGCTCCATATGGACATTATTCGCGAGAGACTAGAACGCGAATTCGACCTCGACTTGGTTATTACGAATCCATCGACTAATTACCAAGTTACTCTAAATTCTGGCGAAAAATTAGAAATTAAATCCGCTGCCGACCTTCCAGATATGAGCGAAGTTTTAGAAATTCGCGAACCTTGGGTTAAAGGCGAAATTATTTTACCAAAAACCATGATTGGTGGAGTTTTAAATTTAATTGTCGAAAAACGCGGCGTTCAAAAAAATTTGAGTTATATCGAAGACCGCGCCGTTATTGATTTTGAAGCGCCAATGGCAAATCTTCTTACTGATTTTTATGACCAACTAAAATCCATTACTTCCGGCTACGCTTCCTTTAATTACGAACTCGCGGATTATCGCGCCGAAGATCTCGTTCGAGTTGATTTTCTTGTTTCGGGTCAAAAAATCGACGCGCTCGCGATTATGTGTCATCGTTCCGAAGCTGACGCAATCGGTCGAACCGTAACGAAAAAGTTAAAAGAAGTTATTCCGCGTCAAAATTTCGAGGTCGCGCTCCAAGCCGCTATTGGTTCTCGAATCCTTGCCCGCGAAACTATCGGTGCTTACCGAAAAGATGTTACCGTAAAAATTCATACCGGCGACCGCGACCGTAAAGCAAAACTCCTCGAAAAACAAAAACGCGGTAAAGCGCGTATGAAACGTTTTGGTAAAATTGATATTCCGTCCGAAGCTTTTACGGTTATGCTAAAACGCGACTAACTTTAGAAAAATCTTTCTTCGTAACCTAAGTTTCTTGCTTCCATGATTTTCCTTTGTGAAAAATCATATAATCGATTTATTAATTCTTTAAAAACTTCTTCTCGTTCCATATCTGCCTTGACTTCAACTAAAAGCCCCAATTTTCGGTAAGTTAAAAGAACCGGTAAAGTTTTATTTCTAAACTCTTCAATTCGCGTTTGGAAAATTTCTAAACTCGAATCATCTTTTCTTTCCCCGCGGTCATTATTAAGCGAAACTGCCTGAAACCTCTGCGTAACGTCTGCCTCGGAAACGTTCAAAATAATTGCTGCTTTAATTTCATGACCTGCTTTTTTCGCGGTCTCAATTACTGTTTCTTCCTCCCCGCTCCATCTTCCAATCGACGACAAAACTAACGGAAATTCACCAAGTTCCGGCTTAGAAAAATAAGGTAAAATCCATTTATAAAAAATGTCCGAGTCGATTAACTTCCCTCCGCCCGTTAAATCTTTATTTTCTAACGCCTCCATCGAACGAATGATTAGCCCGCTCGATAAAAACTTCCCCCCAATCGCTTCTGCCAACTTTACTCCAACCGTATCTTTTCCCGACATCGGCAGTCCAAATACATTGATAGACCCCGTCCCCAACCAATTTTTAATCGCTAAAATTTTCTGCGCTAAATCACTATCCATATATATAATATAACATACTAAGTTAAAAGCTAATAATCTTATTCCTCGCTCCCGCGCCGGACTTAATTTTTATCAAAGTTTTCGGAACAGAAAAACTTTCAGAAAGTAATTTAATCAACGCCGCGTTTGCCTCGCCGTCGTGCGCCCGCGCGCGTAAAAACGCAACATATTCATTCTCGTTGATTTTTTCTAACTTATCTCCCCGCTTCGATCCAGGTTTAACTTTTACGGCAATAATCATAAAACTATTTTATAACATTTTCTGCTCTAATATAAAAATACTAAGAACTAAAAAAGAAAAATATGTCGCCAAATTCGTCCCAATATATTGACTAATAGTTTTAGATAAAAACGCCATATAGCTATTATATAATATATTGTATAAATGAATGTT
>CAYWPO010000024.1:0-9649 GCA_964460285.1 uncultured Candidatus Saccharibacteria bacterium | reverse complement strand
ATATTATGGTAAACCCAATATGGCTGGTACCGTAGCTCAGATGGTTAGAGCGTGGGACTCATAAGCCCAAGGTCACTGGTTCGATCCCAGTCGGTACTACCAACCAAAAAAAGCCGATTTCTCGGCCTTTTTTAATTCCTTATTTTACCCTAAAATCCGGTCTTTATTTCGCGAAATTTCGTCTTTTAACTCCGAAACCGTCTTCTTAACTATCTCTTTATAATCCGGCTTATTTTCCTTTAACCACCTCAGCGCCGTCTCATCGTCCGCCTCTTCAAATTCCCTCATTTTCTCCGGCTCAATCCCTTTCGCAATCTCCTCCCCAATTCTCACCTCTAGCTCCTCTTGCGCATACTCTACGAACGCCCTCTTCTCTTCCTCCGGCATCGCCGCCAACCCTACTTCTTTCAAAAACTCTTCGTTAAATTCCATCTTTACCTCCTAATTCCCCTTATAATTTTCGCTTTTTAATCTCTCGCGTAAAGAACTTTAATCTATCGTCTAGCTCAATTACCAACTTCTTCTCTAGCTTTAACGCAATTCCCCCAGTCTCTCCCGCTACTAAATTCTCCACCGCCATCTTCTCTTTTTGAACGCTCTCTACCTCAACTTCTCCAATCTCAGTCTTACCTCTAAAAACCCGCGCGAGGCATTGCGGCTTAACTTCCCCTTTAAGAACTTCCCCACCCGCAATAATCGCTGTCTTTTCGGTTCTAAATACCCCTTTAATCTTCATCTCCCCCATCTCAGTTTCGACTACTTCCGCCGGCAATAATTTCTCCATCTCTCCCTTAGCGTCGTCTAATAATTCATAAATTACCTTATACGTCCGAATCGCTACCCCGTCTCTCGCCGCCATCTTCGCAATATTCGTCGGAACGGAAATATTAAACCCATAAATTACCGTCCCTCCCCCCTCAGCCATATATACGTCATTTTCTGTTATATCTCCGACCCCCGTCGCCACAATGTTCAACGTAATTTCTCCGTTCGTATCAATCATCTTTAACGAATCGACTACCGAAGTCACCGACCCTAAAACATCCCCTTTAATAATCACATTAAAGACTTTTGAGTTATCTGCCGTATTCATCATTCTCAATAAATCTGTCGAGGTAATATTCGAGTTTGCCGATTCATCCGCACTCGCCTGCGCGTTCAACAGCGCCATTTTCCTCGCTGTTTTTTCATCTTTTACCTCTACAAATCTATCTCCAAAATTCGGTAACTCCTTAAACCCAGTTACAGTGACTGGCGTCGACGGCGTCGCTTTCCCTTTCGGTTTCGCCCGAAAATCCAACATCGTTCTTATTTTCCCATACGCATTCCCCGCGACGATAAACTCTCCTACTTTCAGTTCCCCTCCCGTAACCAAAAGATTTACCACGCTCCCTTTCCCTGTTTCCATATGACTTTCAATTACCAACCCCTCGCTCGGAATCTCAACGTCCGCTTTCAGCTCCTCAATATCCGCTGTCAAAAGAATCATATCTAAAAGTTTATCGAGATTATCACCTCTTTTCGCCGAAATCGGCACCATCGTTACTTCCCCGCCCCATTCTTCCGGTTGTAAACCGTGTTGCGCCAAATCCGCCATCGTTCGCGGAATATCTGCCCCCTCTCGGTCAATCTTATTTATGGCAACAATAATCTTCGCATTCGCCCCCTGCGCAAATTTAATCGCCTCAACCGTCTGAGGCTTAACCCCGTCATCCGCCGCTACTACAATCACGACTATATCTGTTAACATTGCCCCGTGCTGACGAATCGCCGCAAACGCCTCATGTCCAGGCGTATCTAGAAACGTAATCTTTCGCCCGTCATGTTCAAGCTGATAGGCGGAAATATGCTGCGTAATTCCCCCCGCCTCCCCCTCAACGGTCTTTTTATGGAGTAAAGTATCGAGCAACGTCGTTTTTCCGTGGTCAACGTGCCCCATCACCGCTACTACTGGCGGTCGTTCAACTGCCTTATCTGATAGTTCTCGATGGAAGCCCGAAGTTCTCGTTGAAGTATTTTTCTTCTCTAAACGAACTCCTTTAATCCCCAATTCCTCAATAATCAACGTCGCTGTATCAAAATCAAGCCTCTGGTTAATCGTCGCGACAATCCCCTGTTTAAACAACTCCCCGATTAGATGCGTAACAGAAAGTCCTAGCGCTTTTGCCAGCTCATCAACCGTAATCGCCCCTGCGATCTGAATCACTTTCTCTTGAACTTCTGTCATCTTCAGCGCTCCTTTCTTTTACCAACAAAAATAAAAACTTCCTCTAATTTTATCATAAAAATCTTCAAAAATCTACCCCCGCCGAAAAATCCTAAACTTCTTCTTTTCCTCTATTTTCTCCAATATCTCCGCTTTCGCCCGCCAAACTTCCCGCTTCAATTCCTTTTCTACCTCTGGAAATTCTTTCATCTTCCCCGAAATCTCCTCAATCTTCCCTATATACTTAGCAATTTTCTCAACTAGCTCTCCCTGTTTCTTGACTATTTTTTCCTGCTCCCGACTAATTACCTGAATCGCCTCCGTTGCTTCCTGAAAACTCTCCGCTCCACTCTTATAATTCGAAATCTCCTCTTGAAGTTTCTGAATCTCCTCGGTTACATTATCTGAAAGTAGCCTAATTTTGTCTAATTCTTCCCTGTCCATAAATTTCTTCTTTCTATTTTAACTCTTGAAAGCGTTTTTACAAGATTTTCAACCAAAAATTCCGCCCCAAATAAATAAGTAAACCTCTCTGGTAAAATCTCCATCAACTCTAACCTAAACTCCTCCTCCCCTGCTTTCTTCTCTCTAAATAACCCCTTTCCCAATTCCTCTATAAATCCCCTAAATTTCTTCTCCTCTCCCGCTTTCATATAACTCCCCTTAACCGCCTCTAAAATCGCCGCTAAAAATTCCTCCTCCGAAACTCCATATTTTTCTATCGCATTCTGCCTTGCCGCTAAAATCTCATTCGCCGCGTGTTTTGCCTCCCCCTCCGTCCCAACCGCTTCCAAAAATCCAGAAACTATCAAAAGTCCAGGATGCTCCGGATACGCTTGAAGACTTCTTTTAATTTCTCCGAACAATTTATTTTGCTCAAGTAGTCTTACTTTTTTAATCGCCTCAACCGCCTCCTGTATAAATTTTTTATCCGCTAAAATCTTCCCTAATAATTCTTGATGCGTATTTCCGAGATAGTCTAAAATTTTTGTTCGAATTACCCTATCTTGCTCTTCCTTATCTCTGATTTTCGCCCCCTCCGCCGCTAACTGTAACATATTCAAAATCGCTCTTCTCCGGCTCGCCTCAAAAATCCCATCTGTAAAATCTACTAAAATCTCTAAAACCGCTAAAATAAACTCCTTTTTATCTCTATAAACCTGCCTTTTAATTTTATTCATCTCTGACTTCGCCTGCCCCTCCTGATATCTCGCGACATATTCACCATAGGCTAGAACAATCCTCTTTGCGTCAAAATTTTGTCCAACTAAATTAAATTCATTGTTCGCATAATTCGAAATTGTATAATCAGAAATTACACTCAAAATTTTCAAACGATATAAAACTTTTTGTATCCATTCAAATTCCAATCTCGTCTCCGCCGCAATTTTCTTCTCTCCTATCTTAAATTCCCGAATTAGCCCTAAAACCCTCCTCGCCTCTCTCAAAAACATCCGTTTATCGTAACTTTTCTGGTGTAAAAATAAAACTCGGTTTACATCATCATTATTCAGCTTACTTTTCTGGTTCAACGTCCGTTTTAATAAACCCAAATCCGCCCCCGAAATCAACTCAACATTTCTCTCCGGCGCATCATTCGTCAAAATAATATAGCTCATCGCCCTCTTTCCGTCTCGCCCCGCTCGCCCAGCCTCTTGATAATACGCCTCAATCGAATTCGGAATCCCATAATGAACCGTAAACCGAACGTTTTCCTTATCTATTCCCATCCCAAACGCTTTCGTCGCTACCATCAACCCCGCTCGATCTTCCCTAAACGCCGCCGCATTCTCCTCCATTTTCCTCCGTTCCCCATCCGTCGCGTAATACCGAACGACCCCCTCTTCTCCTCCGTCTAATAATTCTTGATAAACCGTATCGACTCCATACTCCGTATTCTCTGTCTTGTAAACGCAAAAAATAATCCCCGGTCGTTCCTCCTCCGCCAAAATCTCCTCTAATTTCTCCTTTTTCTCTCCCTCAACCGCCTCTAGAACTCGATAATGAATCTCCGGCCGATCAAACGTTTCCGGCTGAATGACCCCCGTCTCCGAAATTTTCAAGTCTAAAACCATATCTTTTAAAACCGAATCTGATGCCGTCCCCGTCAAAGCCAAAATCACCGGCTTCTTCTCCTTAAATCTCAATATCTCCCTCGCCGTTTCCGCCAAATTAAGATACGCAACCCTAAAATCATGTCCCCATTCCGAAACCGAATGCGCCTCATCTAACGCTACCAACCCAAAAATTACTCCCTCGCTTTTCGCCTTTTTCAGTACTTTCCTGAACTCACTCATCTGTAGCCGCTCTGGCGTTGAATAAACTAGAAAAAACGCTCCTTTCTCTAATAGCCGAAAATTCTCCTCTTTCAAATTACGCCCACCCTCCTCTGAAAGATTGACCGCCGCCTCTATTCCTCTCTTTTTTAGATTCTCTACCTGATCTTCCATCAGCGACCTTAACGGCTCGACAATCATTCCTACTCCAGGTAAAATCAATGCTAAAAACTGATAAATCGCCGATTTTCCCGACCCCGTCGGCAATAAAACTATCGAATCTTTCCCCTCTAACGTCCTCAAAATCGCCGCTTCCTGCCCCTCCCGAAATTCCGCGTGACCGAAGATGATTCTGAACAAATTTTTTATACAGTCCCGCTTCTTCTCTGTTATTTTAATTTCCGGCATTTCCGAAAAAACTCTTACCTTAAAACTTAAAATCTCATATAAAAAACGTATTTCTTCGTATAAAACCTCTTCTTTTCCGTCCTTTTTTTTAATCAAAATCCTCCCTGACGCTTTTCTCGCCCCCTCTCGCGGCTTCTCCCCCTCTTCCGCCCTCTCTTGGCTCTCCGTTTCATAAAACCCCTCTAACGCTTTCCTGAGCCGTTTTTCTAAAACCCCTCGCCTCTTTAATCCCCCTATTTTTATTCTTAAAACCCTTATCCCATACGACCCCAACAGCCGATTTCTCGCCATATCTTTCTCTTCGCTTCCCTCGTGCGTCGAATCGTCAATCTCAATCACCAATCCTTTCTTTCCGTCCGAAACGAAAAAGTCCACTCTCCTCTTATCTGTTTCTCGTTCAATCAAACTCGAAAATAAAAGTTGCGGAATTATATCTTCTTCTCGCCCGCCTTTCTCTAAAATCGCCGGAACTAAAAACTCCGAATAAAAATACTCTTCTGCCGACTTCCCCTGAAACTCTTCTCGCCCCTCCCCGTCAAAAAACTGTTCTAATCTCTTCTCTTTCTCTCTTGCGAAAAATTCAACTCTATTCCCTGAAATTACTCTTTCCTCCTCATAAATCTCTGCTAAATCCCTCTCAATCTCCTCAAGCTCCTCTATCGCTTCTCTAAAAATTTTCCTCTCTTCCTCTAGATTTTTCTCAAACATCCCCTCCTCGACTAAAATTCGCTCCCCCGCCTCTAATTTTCCCTCTAAATACAACGTCGCTAAAATCGCCTCAATTTTCTCTCTGACTCCCCCTCCTCGCCCTCGAAAAATAATCTTTAATAATATCTGAAAATGAACCCCATATCTCTCCCTAATCTCCTTTCTCCTTGCCTCGTCTTCCCGCCTAAAATCTAGCCTAAACTTCCCTCCTCTCTCTAAAAATCGCGCAAAAAATCCCTCTCTCCTCCCCCTCGCTCTTACCTCTCTAATTCCGCTCATACCTAAATTATACATTAAAATCCTCACTTTTTTGTTCAACAAAAAACGCCCTCTTGGGCATTCCTTAATTTTCATGGCTCCCGGGGCCGGGCTCGAACCGGCAACCTCGAAGTTAACAGCTTCTTGCTCCACCATTGAGCTACCCGGGAAACTCCCCCAATTATATACCAAAAAAGCCTCCCAGTAAAGAGGCTTTTCGGCTATTTTTATTAGCGTTATTTCTTCCCAGCAATCGACAAGGAGATTTTTCTTCCCTCTTTATCGATATCAAGAACCTTAAATTCTTTTCGCTCATTAAGCGTAAAGACTTTCTCTGGGTCAACATCACTTCCTTCCCCCAGTTCAGAAACATGAACCAACGCCTCAACCGCCGGAGAAATCTGGACAAACGCTCCAAACGGCGTAATTCGCGTTACCGTTCCCTCAATCTTCGACCCTTTCTTTAGTCCCTCAACTTCGTGTAGCCAAGGGTCTTCGACTAATTGTTTCATCGAAAGCGATAATCTTTCCTTATCAATCGCGATAATCTTCGCTTCAACTGTATCTCCGACTTTAACGTAATCCGCCGGATTATTAACTCGTTCCCAAGAAATCTCGGAAATATGAATTAGTCCCTCAATCCCGTCAACATTCATAAAGACGCCGAAGTCAACTACCCCAGTAACAACCCCCTTAACAACGTCGCCGACTTTGAGTTCTGCGAATCTCGCCGCTAATCCATCTTTAACTGCTTCTTTCTCAGAGAAAATCAGCTTATTCTCTTTCTTATTCGCGTCCAAAATTCGAACTTTAATCGTCTTTCCGACTAACGAATTGATTTTCTGTAAAATCTCATCTTTATCGGCCGATCCTACTCTCGGATAATGTTCTGCTGAAAGCTGAGAAACCGGTAAGAATCCTCGGATTCCCTCATATTCAACCAAAAGTCCGCCCCTATTCGCATCAAACGGAACTACTTCTACAATTTCCGCATTATCTAACTTAACTTGGATTTCGTCCCAACCCTTATCTTTAACCGCTTTCCTGAGCGATAAGAGAACCGTTCCGTCGTTCATTTCCGCGTCGATTACCGAAGCCGTAACTTCGTCCCCAACTTTTAAGTCTCGCGCAAAGCTAGCTTCTTTTCTCGAAACTAACCCAACCCCTTGCGCACCGAGATCAATCAAAATCTCGTGTTTCTTTACGGAAATAACTTTTCCTTTCAGCGTATCTCCGACTACTGTTTTTTTCGCGAACTCGCTACCTGAAGCTAGGAGTTCGTCCATCGTTAATTTTTTGGCATCCGCCATAATTATTATATTTTTCCTTCCTTTAAACTCTGGCTCGATGACCTCTGAGCTTAAAATATAGAAAAGATTATACTTTACTCCCCCTGTTTTGTAAAGTATAATAAATTTAAAACGGAGGTAATTTTATGTATTTTTGTATTGATATTGGCGCGTCAAAAACTCTTTTCGCCCTCTTTTCTCGCTGCGGAAAGCTCTTAAAATCCAAAAAATTCCCTACCGAATCTAGCGAAGATCTCTTCCTCGAATATTTTTCCGAAAATCTTAATTCTTTCATCGAACCTAAAAAACGTCAAAAAATTAAGTCTATCGTCGTTGCTGTTCCTGGCGTAATTACCGAAAAAAAATCTTCCGAACAAATTTCTTATTCAATCAAATTCGGGAATCTCCCTTGGAAGAAAATCGACCTCCTCGCCCCTATAAAAAATTTATTCAACTGTAAAATTTCCTTAATCAACGACGCCGATTTGGCAACTTTTTACGAAGCCTCTTTTTATAAAAATAAAAAAGTCGTTTATCTAACTTTCTCAACCGGAATCGGCGGCGGAATTGCTCAAAATCGCGAACTTCTTGAAGAGTCTAAAACTTTTGAACCCGGTCACCGTAAATATCTTTACAATAAAAAATCTCTAGAATGGGAAGATCTCGCTTCTGCAAAAGCTATTTGTTCTCTCTATGACGGAGCTCAGCTCCAAAACCTCCGCCACAATAAATCCGCTCTCCGCGAAATTTCCGTCCGCTTTTCCCTCGGCTTCCCTGATATTCTTCTTGAATTTAACCCTGACGTCGTCGTTGTTGGCGGCGCCGGCGGTTTCGTCATCAAAAAGTGTAAAAAACTACTCCTCCCCCTCGTTAAAATGGGTCTAGAAGCTAAAATTTCGCGTTCTAAGCCCGCTTTGGGCGAAAAGACGGTTAGTGAGGCGTCTGAAATTTTAAGCCGTCTAAACCGCCTTAAAATCGTTCCTGCGCGCCGTCCTTTAGAATCCGTTATTTACGGAGGCTATCTTTATGCCAAAAAAAATAAATGACCCCTCTTCCGACCTCGCCTTTCTCAATCGCCTCGTCTCTCTCTACCCTAACTTTACCTTTCGCGCCGGAAAAAAGTTTAAATTCCGTCCTCAAAAAACCATATATTATATACCTCCCGAAGTCTTTGAGCTTGAAACCCCGAAAGATTCCCTCGAAACTTTCCCTCTTCTCCTCTGTCATGAACTCGCCCACGCCCTACTCGGCCATTTTTCCTACTCTACCGACCTCGAACGCCTAAAAATTGAATCCGCCGCTTGGGAAGAAACGAAAAATCTCTGTAAAAAATTCAATCTTCCTTTCTCCGAAGAGCTCGCTGAGCTCGAACTAAATACCTATCGCAACTGGTTAGAAAAAAAATCTATCTGTAAAATCTGCGGTATGACCCGCTTCGAAACCAAAAATGAGGGCTATCTCTGCCCTCATTGCGACCTCTTATATAATTAACCTTATCTATTATCTCCCTCTCCGTGTAGTAAATTCCTCTGTCGTCTCGATTCCAGTTTCCCGATATTCCCTTTCGCAACTTCCTCTAAATCTACCCCTAAATATGTCGAAATCGCCGCCAGATACCATAAAACATCCCCCAACTCTTTAACTATTTCTCCCTTATCTTCCTCGGAAATCTTCCCCTCTTTATCTCTCAAAATCTTTTTTATTTTATCTGCCGTCTCTCCCGCTTCCCCTGTTAAGCCTAAAACTTTCTCAATAAACGAAACCGTATTATAATTCCCCGTCGGCTTAAATAAATCATATTTCCTCGCCCACTCTTGATATTCATTAAACTCCATCTTTACCTCCTTATCAGTAATAATCATATCATAAACAAAAGAAAAGTCGCGACATGTGCGTGACTTTTCTTTATTACTAGATTAAAAGCGCTTCTTACGCCTCTTTTTTCGCCGGTCCACGACGAGAAATTCGTCCACCTTTCGCACCAGCAATTTTCGCTAATGCCGGATTCGCAGCGAATCCACCGGTATGACCATTCTGTCCACCTTTGCGTCCAATCTTAGCATAAAATTCTTTACCATATTTAGCCTTATTGGTCGCAGCAGCTTTGAGACCACCAGCTTTCGTTCCAGCCATAATCTGTAAAATTCCTTCTGCCCACCAATTTTAAATTAACATTACCATCATTATATCATACCGCTTTAGTTTTGTCAATATACTTTTTCTTAAAATTATTTTATAATTTACCGAACACCTTTACCCCTGTTTTCCACACCCCTGCGAAAAACTCCGTCCCTCCCCTATTGACTTAATTCATTTCGTGATATAAAATAGAGGAACTTTGAGTAAGCTACTGCGAGGTTACTTAAAGGATTGACCTAAAATCGCCCCAGTTCTCTCTGGAGCGATTTTCTTTTCCTTTCCTCTTGCTTTCAAATTAAAAATCATATATAATAATCCTCACTGGGGTAAACTCGGGGTAATAGCTCAGTTGTTTAGAGCGCCGC
>CAYWPO010000023.1:0-9748 GCA_964460285.1 uncultured Candidatus Saccharibacteria bacterium | reverse complement strand
ATATGAACCCTAGCCTCGCGATGGTGCTCGAAAAAGCCCGCCTCGCGAATATGCCTAAAGCGAATATCGAACGCGCGATTGCTCGCGTCGCCGATAAGTCCGCCGCCGCGCTCATCGAAGAAACCTACGAGGCCTACGGTCCTGGCGGAACTGGCATTATTATCGAAGTTGCGACCGATAATAAAAACCGAACGATGCCCGAAGTTCGCCATACCCTCGATAAAAACGGTGGTCGGATGGCAGATCCAGGCTCCGTTATGTTCCAATTCTCCCGAAAAGGCGTCATTTTTACCCCTGATAAATCCGAAGATAATCTCCTCCTCGCTCTTGACGCTGGCGCCGAAGATGCTGAAGAAGTCGAAGACGGTCTCGAAATTATTACCTCTTCCTCCGATTTAATGAAAGTCCGTGGAAAACTCGTCGAACAGGGAATTAACGTCGAATCTGCCGAGCTTAAATATCTCCCGACCTCGACCGTTCCCGTTGACGGCGAAACCGCCGAAAAGCTCGAAAAACTTCTCGACGCAATCGACGAACTCGACGACGTTACTGCCGTCCATACTAACGCCGAATAGGAGGTCTAAATGAAAACTTCTCTCGCTCGCATCCGCCACGCTAGAAGTAAACAAGAATTCCCCTTTCTTCCTCTCGAAGAGGGTGAATACGTCGAGCTTTCAATTGAGCGTTCGAAGCTCGGACTCGTCCTAATTTGGGGTGGTAGCCTCGTTGCGATTCTTGGCATCCTTGCCCTCGGAATCGCCATCTCTAATTCTCTTTCTTTCCGTATCGGAACCGTCCCGTCCTCCGCTATTCCATATTTTTATCTTCTAATCGTTTCTCTAATTCTCGTTGTCCTCGTCGCTTCCTTTGTTGGCTCAAAAGTCTATAAAGATAATCATCTTTATATTACCAACAACCGCGTTTTTGAATATCGAACCTCTAGCCTCTTCTCTCGCTCGACCAATATTATCGAGCTTCATCGAATCGAAGACGTTTCCTTTAAACAATCCGGTATTTTCGACTATCTCTTCCGTATCGGAACGATTAGAATGTCAACCGTCGGTGACGAAACGACCTATACTTTCCCCTTTGTCGATACTCCGACCGACGAAGTTAACTTTATCGCCCATCTCATCCACCTCGCGAAAGACCGAAGAAATTAGTTTCGGTTTTTCTTAACGTAATCGTCTTCTTTCTCTAATCCCGCCCTTAAAGTATATTCTTTACATAATCCATCTTTACAGTTCGTCGCCTCATAAGTATACGAACTTCCCTCTGTCCCCATATAAAATCCCAACGGGTCTGTAAATAACGCTGGGTCAATTACCGTCAAAACTTTCTCCGAAATCTCCTCTGGATACGCCCCGTTCGCCGGATAGAACCCCTCCTCTAGCGCATAATACATTGCATTTATCGCAGTCTTCCTCTTTTCGTCTCGATCCATCGCGTCCACGTTCGACTTCTGTACAAAAAATAATATCAACGCCAACCCTAAAAATGCCCCGACGACAATAATTTCTAAAACCGTAAATCCACGTTTATTTTTCATAAGTATTTCTGGCGGAAGAGAGAGGATTCGAACCTCCGAAGCTTTTTACACTTGCCGGTTTTCAAGACCGGTGCCTTAAACCACTCGGCCACCCTTCCTCTCCTATTTTATCATAAACTCCCTAACTTGTCGAAAATTTCTGTTATAATAACCTTAAATATGTCCATTTTTAAGCAAAACCTTTCCCGAAAGACTAAATTAACTCTCTCCTTAATTATTTTTGTTATTCTTCTCCTAACCGCTTATGTCTTCTGGGACATCGCAACTTCCGGTCCCTTAACTTCTTTCATGACTAACCGCGAAGCCCTAATCGAAACCGTCGAATCCGTCGGTGTTTTCGGTCCCCTCGCTTATATTCTCCTCCAGATTCTCCAGACCGTCGTCGCTCCTATCCCTGGCGGCGTTATCTCCCCGATTGGTGGTTTCCTCTTCGGCTGGTTCGGCGTTCTCTGGACTTCAATCGGCGCGACCCTCGGCGCTTGGATTGTTTTTTATATCGCCAAAAAATACGGTCGCAGCCTCGTCGAAAAAATCGTTAAAAAAGAAGCCGTCGATAAATTCGATTTTATCCTCGGTCGTCGCGCGACCTTGATTCTCTTTCTCCTCTTTCTCATTCCTGGCCTCCCCGACGATACGATTTGTTACGTTGGCGGCTTAACGAAGGTCCCGATAAGAACCCTCCTGATTATCTTTTTCATCGGTCGCCTCCCCGCCGTTATCGTTAATAACTATTTCGGTATGGGTTTCAGCGAAGGGAACTATCTCGCCCTCGGAATCTGTACCGTCCTCAGTATCCTCCTTCTCAGCTTTATTTATTGGAAACAAGATTGGATAATTTCCTCTTTAAAACCCTTAAATACCCCTGAAACTTCCCCGAAAACCCCGAAAAAACCTCAAAAAGCTTGATTTTTTAACGAATCTATGATATAATAGAAAGAAGGATTTTCCTTGCACATTTCAGTTTCACTCAACAGACAGGGGAGGTGTCTAAAGTGATCGAAGAAGAGAATTTGAGAACGTTGACCCGAGATAACGTCAATCGCTACATTGATAATGTATGCGGCGGCAACGCAAGAAAGTGTACTCAGATTACCGCCCGAGATTGGCCTGCCCGCCGATTCGAAAAGATCGGTGACGAAGCCTTTAAGGATTTTCCGAACCTCAGAGAGGTGGTAATTCCTGAAGGTGTCGTAGAAATCGGTCGATTCGCGTTCGAGAACTGCCCGAAGTTGCGAAGCGTTAAGCTTCCCTCGACCCTCAAGACAATCGACCACGCAGCGTTTTATCGCTGCTACGCCCTTAGCGAAATCGAGTTTCCCGACCAGATTGAGACCCTTGAGAAGCTCGCTTTTGCCCATACTGGTTTCTGGTACCTTCCGGAAATCCCCCAGTCTCTCTCCGGACAGATTGATATCATGGACAACGACCCGTTCATCTTCACCCCGTTCTGGTATCGCGGTACTGGACGTAAGCTACTCGCAGTCATCTGCTTTTACGCCCATAAAATCCGCCACCGTTCCTCCTTTTTTCTTCGCCTCATCCATTGGTGTACTCATTCTTACGAATTCTAATCGCCAATTACCAAAAGGCTCCCCCGCGGAGCCTCTTTTTTACTTTGCGTATTCGACTGCTCTCGTTTCTCGAATAACGTTAACCTTAATCACCCCTGGATAGCTCATCGTCGCTTCAATTTTATTCGCAATATCTCGCGCCAGTTTCAACGCCGTTAGATCATCAATCTGCTTCGGCTCAACAATCACCCTAATCTCTCGCCCCGCGGAAATCGCGTAGGCTTTCTCAATTCCATTAAAGCTCGTCGCAATATTCTCCAAATCGCGCATCCTCTCCGCGAAGTTTTCCGCCGAGATATTTCTCGCCCCCGGACGCGCCGCAGAAATCGCGTCGCAGATTTTAACGATAATTGCTTCTGAAGTGGTTGGTTCAATATCATCATGATGCGCCGCCATTGCGTGAACTACCGCGTCGTTCATACCATATTTCTTCGCCAACTCCGCCCCAATCTCCGCGTGTTTCCCCTCGATTTTATGGGTGACTGCTTTTCCAATATCGTGCAGCAACGTCGCCGTCTTCGCGACTCGCTTGTCCGCCCCAATCTCTTCCGCAATCATCCCCGCCATATGCGCCATCTCGATACTGTGTAAGAGTACGTTTTGCCCATAGCTCGTCCTAAACTTCAGCTCTCCTAATAAATGCAACAATTCTCTCGGAATCCCAACCACCCCGACTTCCCTTGCCGCGTCTTCCCCGGCTCGAACGACCTCTTTCTCAATTTCTCTTTCCGCTTTCGCAACCGCTTCCTCAATCGACGACGGGTTAATTCTCCCGTCTTTCATCAACCTTTCTAGCGCGTATCTCGCGACTTGTCGTCTAATCGGGTCAAAGCTCGATAAAACTACCATTCCTGGCGTGTCGTCAACCATAATATCTACCCCCGTCGCTCTCTGTAACGCCTGAATATTTCTCCCCTCTTTCCCGATAATCCTCCCTTTCATCTCGTCGTCCGGCAGTTTCAACGCCGTAATCGTCCTATCCGCCGTTACTTCGCTCGACATCCTCTCCATCGCCGTCAATAAAATCGCCTGCGCCGTCTCGTCAATATCATGTTTAATTTCTTTCTGTTCCTTGGCAACTAACCCGACTAAATCCTGCTTAATATCGTTTTCGGTCATCATCATCAACTTCTCGCGCGCTTCTTGTTTTGTTAAGCTCGCGATTTTTTCTAACTTTTCGTGCTGTTTAACTCGAATTTCGCGAATTTCGTTCTTTAATTCTTCTAATTCTTTTTCTTGTTGCGTTACTTTTTCCGATTTTTTCTCTAGCTGGTCAAGTTTCCTATCAAGCGTCGTTTCGCGCTCCGCTAACCTGTTTTCGGTTCGCTTCCACTCTTTCCTGCGTTCATTTTCTTCCGTCTGCGACTTCTCAGAAACTTCCGCCGCTTCTTTTTTCGCCTCAAGAACAATATCGCTCGCTTCTCGCTTCGCCTTGCGGACTAAATCGTCCGCCTTATCTTTCCCGCCCTTTTCGTTCTTTTTATTATAAGCTATTACTCCCCCTCCCCCGACCCCAATTCCAACAATTGCGGCAACCACTAAAACTAAAATGTCCATAAATGTCTTTCTGTTTTAATAAAATAAAATTAATAATTAAATTCGTTTACAACGCACTTTAATTATATCACAACTCCCCTAAAAAATCCTAACTTTCCGCTTCTTCAACTGTCAAATTTTTAATTATCCCCTCGTCTTCTTGGTATAAGAAATATAACGCCGCCGCCGCCCCAATTCCCGCTACCGCCAAAAAACTCATTAAAATCGCTAAAACTGTTAATCCCGTATTCTTCTTCGGCTTCTGCGCCGCTAAAATCTCCATCGCTCTCGCTTCGGCTAATCTCTGAATTTCGAGTTGGCGTAAAGACTCCGCCTCCGCTCGTTTTTTCGCCTCCAACTCCGCTCGCGTCTCCGCATAAGAGTTCCCGACCTTATTTTCCATCGGCGGGACGATTGATTGGTCTCTTTTAAAATCTAAAAAGCTCGGTTTATCGTTCATATATTTCTATTTTACCATAAAAACTATTTTTTAGGGCTAGAAATATTCGCCTCTCGTCCATAATCTGGAATAATAATTTTTTTCCTCTCGCCTTTATGGTTATAAAGCGGAACCCCTAACTGGTCGGCTAAAGTATTTACGATTGCCGCCCCAATCCTCAACCCCGTAAAGCTCCCTGGTCCCGAAAAAAACGTAATTTCAGAAATATCTTTAAACTCTTTTCCGTTTTCCTCTAACTTTTCATGGATAAACCCCAATAACTTCTCCGCCATCTCCCTCCCCTCGTTAAACCGATATTCTTTCTCGTCGAGTCTCAGTATCGCCTCAAAGTTCGCCGTATCTAAATACATTTTCATAAAATAACCTCCCTCCCCCCGTCCTCTAGATAATTTATTTTTATTGTTTTTGTCTCTTTCGGTAAAACCCCTCGAACGCTCTCCCCCCATTCGATAATAATGACCGCGTTTTTCTCCCCTAGCGTCTCCTCTAGCTCATTTTTCATCAACCCAGGTTCGTTTAACCTGTAAAAATCATAATGAACTAGCTCCCCTCCCTGAAATCCCCCCGAACAGGGAATCGAATATCGTTTAGAAATCATAAAACTCGGACTCGTTACCGGCTCCCTAATTCCTAACCCCTCGGCGATTCCTCTCGTTAGCGTCGTTTTTCCCGCTCCGACGTCCCCAATCAGCTCAAAAACTACCGGAAACTCCCCTCCCGTTAAAACCTCCCGCCCGATTTTTCGCCCCAGTTTAACTAATTCCGTTTCTGACTTGATTTTCATAACGGATTATATTATACCATACATTGACAAAAAGCGTAAGCTGTGATATAATAAGGTTATAGCGTCTCAGACGTGTACTTTTCTAGTTCATCAAGATAGGAGTGATTAGATGAAAAGCTTCTCTCGTTCTCGCCTCCGCCTCCTCCTTTTGACTGCTTTCTTTCTCGCTCTCGATATCGTCCTCGTTCGCCTTCTTTCTCTGAACCTCTGGAATCTGAAGCTGAACCTCGGTTTTCTCGCTGTGGCTGGCGCCGCCTACTTCTGTGGAACTCTCCCCGCCGTCTTCGTTGCTGCCGCTGGCGACTTCCTCGGCGCGATTCTCTTTCCTGTCGGAGTTTATTTTCCAGGCTTTACTATCACCGCCGCCCTCTCCGGACTCGTCTTCGGACTCCTCATTCATGAAAAAACGAATATTTGGGGAATCGGTGTCCTCGTCTTAGTCGACCAATTTTTCCTTTCTCTAATTATCAATACCGCGCTCATCTCTCAACTTTATAGCGTCCCCTTTCTCTCCCTCCTCCCTCTCCGCCTCCTTCAAGCATTCTTAATGGGAATGCTCGAGTCTTGCCTTTTTGTCCCCTTGCTTACTATCTTCGATCGAATTAAGCCCTCCTCCCGCCGCTAATGGCGGGATTTTTAATTAGCACTCTTGATTTTCGAGTGCTAATTATATATAATAATTATATATGTCAAAACGCGATTATTATGAAGTTTTAGGCGTTTCTAAAACCGCCTCTGATGACGAAATTAAAAAAGCCTACCGAAAGTTAGCAATTAAATATCATCCCGATAAAAACCCGGGCGATAAATCCGCCGAAGAAAAATTCAAAGAAGTTTCCGAGGCTTATGAAGTTTTAAGCGACAAGCAGAAACGTTCTCGCTACGATCAATTCGGTCATGCCGGCGTTGGCGGTAGCGGCAATCCATTCTCAGGCGGTAATCCTTTTGAGGGTGGAAATTTTAACTTTAATGGTCAAAGTTTTAACTTTGACTTTGGTGGCGGCGGACTTGACGACATTCTAGGAAATCTCTTCGGTTTTGGTGGTGCTCGCTCTCGTCGTCCTTCCCGTGGCGCCGATTACGAAACCCAAACTACCATCACTTTCAAGGAAGCCGTCTTCGGAACCTCGAAAAAAGTTTCCGATCCGTCCTCTAATAAGGAGATAAAGATTAAAATCCCTGCCGGAATTGACGATGGAATGGCTATTCGTCTCGCCGGAAAAGGTGGTGAGGCTCCTCAGGGTGGAACTCGTGGCGACCTTTATGTCCGTATTCGCGTTAAACCCGATAAAAATCTTACTCGTGAGGGGAACATTATCCTCTCCGAAGAAGTCGTCTCTATGGTTGATGCTGCTCTTGGTACCGAAATCGATGTCGAGACCGTTGACGGAACCGTTCGTATGAAAGTTCCCGCCGGAACCCAATCTGGAACTCCTTTTCGTCTCTCTGGCCATGGCGTTCCGTTTCGCGCCGACGGCGATCGTGGACCACATATCGTTACTATCATTGTTGAAACCCCTAAAAACCTCTCCCGAAAGCAAAAAGAACTTCTCGAAGAGTTCAAAAACCCGAAGAATAAAAAACGCGGCTTTTGGAACTAGAGATACAATTTCCCTAAAACTCTCCCCGAATTATAATCCGTTACTAAAACATCTACCCCGTTCGCCGCTTTTTCTAGTCGCGCAATCGCTTTCCCCCGTCGGTCCCTAATTAACCCCTGATTTCGAACCAGCGCGTCGTCTAAAATCCTCCCCCCTCTTAAATATCCCGCCTCAGCTAACATCTGCTGTAAGAACTCCATTTTTTAGAACTTTCTTCTCCTATGTTTACTAAATTTCCTTAATTTTACTTGAAAAACTTAAAATTTCAACCCCCTTGACTATTTACCTTAACCGTGATATAATAGAAGCATATGTTTAAGAATTTTCAAAAGAGACATAATCTAGATATTATTGGCTCAACCGAGCTAGTTTCTCTTGAAAATTTTTCAAACATTCCCGCGAAAATTGATACCGGCGCCGATTCGTCCTCTGTCTGGGCATCAGAAATCAACGTCGATAAAGCTGGCGTTTTGAGTTTTGTTCTCTTTGATAAGAGTTCAAAATTCTATACCGGCGAAAAAATTACCCGCAATAATTTTCGCGCCCTCGTTGTCCGCAGTTCTAACGGCGACGAAGAAATCCGTTATCGAACTGAGTTGACCTTAAAACTCGGAAAGCGAAAAATTAAAGCTATGTTTACTCTCGCCGACCGTTCTAAGAATCATTTTCCGATTTTAATCGGTCGCCGAACCCTGAAAAATAAGTTCCTTGTTGATGTCTCTCGCCGCGCCGTCGAAAAGGCTCAAAACCCGAAAACCCCGGCCTTAAATAAAGAACTTAAAGAAAACCCCTTTAAATTTCATCAAAAATATATAAAATAACTTTATGGGGAATTAAAGGAGAAAATTATGAATCTAGCTATTCTCTCAAATGGTAACGCCAACTACTCGACCAAGCGCCTCGTCGAAGAGGCGGAAAAACGCGGTCATAAAGTCAAAGTGATTAAATACAAAAACTGTTACATGGCTCTCGACCAAAAACACCCTGACGTTTATTATAAGGGAAAGAAGCTCGAGGGTTTTGACGCGATTCTCCCCCGAATCTCAAATAATATGACTCGCTACGGTTGCGCTATCGTCCGCCAGTTTGAGATGCAAGGTATTTGGACCTCCGCGAACTCCGTTTCGATTACTCGCGCCCGCGACAAACTCCGCGCCGCCCAGATTTTAACTAAATACGGCGTCGATACCCCGAAAACTCTCGTCTCCCGCAACACCGCCGACATCGACGATTTGATTGAACAAATCGGCCTCCCCGTCATCATCAAGCTCGCGACCGGAACCCATGGCAACGGCGTCATTCTCGCCGATACGAAAAAAGCCGCGAAGTCCGCGCTTCAGGCTTTCTATCTCTATAACGAAGACGGAACAAATATTCTTCTCCAGGAATACATCAAAGAATCCGCCGGAACCGATATCCGTGCCTTCGTTGTCGGTAGTCGCGTCGTCGCCTCAATGCAACGCGCCTCGCTCGACGATGATTTCCGCTCTAATCTTCATCAAGGCGGCGCCGGCACTCCGATTAAACTAACCGACGAAGAAAAGAAAGTCGCCTTAAAAGCCGCGAAAGCGATGAATCTTCATGTCTGCGGCGTCGATTTAATGCGCTCTTCTCGCGGCCCGCTCGTCCTCGAAGTTAATGCTTCTCCGGGCTTCGGAATCGAAAAAGTAACCGGAAAGAACGTCGGCGGAAAGATTATCGAATATATCGAACATAACGCCCCGCGTAAAAATTCTAAAGACCGCGTCGGTGCGTAAAAAGCTTCCTTTCTCCTCTCTTCTTGCGCTCATTTTTCTCTTTCTCGGTAGTCTTCTCCTCGCCTTTCGTTTTACTTTTGAGCTTAGTAATAACTCTGCCCTCGAAACTCTCGTCGGAAAAACTCTTGAGCTAACTGGCGAAGTCTCCGCCGACCCCTCGCTTTCTGGCTCAATGACTGTTTTAAAACTAACGTCTTTAACTTTCTCCGCCTTTCCCGACTCTCCTCCTTTAACTTCCTCTCTTTATGTTCAAGTTTATGTCCCGAAATCCCTCGAAGTTAAACGTGGCGATAAAATAACTTTAAAAGGAAAACTTTCCTCCGGTTTTGGAACCTATTCTGCCTCGCTTTTTCGTCCCGAACTTTTGAACCTCTCTCATCCATCAGAAAACTTTCTTCTTTCCGCTCGCGATTCTTTTTCTGATTCAATTAAAGACTCTATTCCTATTGAAGAATCTAGTCTCGGCCTCGCTTATCTCCTCGGTCTCCGT
>CAYWPO010000022.1:0-10053 GCA_964460285.1 uncultured Candidatus Saccharibacteria bacterium | reverse complement strand
CTTAACCTGACCGGCTCTAGCCCTTCAAGAACCCGAATTTCTGACGAATCATAACTCTCCCCCTTACCCTTAGCTTCTGGCATCTAAATTTACCTCAAACTTAATAAATTACCTCTTTATTATACCTATTTCCCCTTATTTTTCAACCCCCCCTCTTACTCTATTCCTAAGCCCCTCGATTTTTCTCAATTTCTGCCTTTTTCCTCATCCACGCCTCTAAAAAGTTCTCTTCTCGCGTATTTCCATTCCCCTCTGCTCTCGCCTCTTTCGCTTCTCGGCTCGCTAACCTTTCGTTTATTTCTCGGTCAACTTCCGCCCTCGGTCGCCCATACCTCGTCGCTGAATATTGTTTTAAACTCTTCAGAACCTCTGGACTCTCTTCTCCTAATTTCGGCCAAGTCATCGTAAACGGCGAACTCGGCATCCCATACATCATTACCGTCGCAATTGCGTTATGATTCGGCGTTTTATGTAAATCTTCCGCTGTAAACGTCGGCGCAAATACTTTCTCAATCAATTCCGCATCCGTTACCCCTAACCTACCAGCAATAATCGTCCCAACGTTCCCTAAAACCCCCTCCCTAATCTTATCTGTCAACTGAGTCATAAACTGGTTCGCAACGATTAGATTCAATCTAAACTTTCTCGCCTCTGATAGAATACTTTCAAAACTCTCTGTCGAAAAATTCTGGAACTCATCCACAAACAAACAAAAATCCTCTCTCTCATTCTCTGGAACATCTACCCTGCTCATCGCTGCCGCTTGAAATTTCATTACAAAAATCATCCCAAGCAACTTCGAGTTTAACTCCCCAACTTTCCCCTTACTCAAATTAACCAAAAGTATCTTCTTCTGATCCATAATCTCGCGAATATTAAATCCGCTCTTTAACTGCCCTAAAACATTCTTCATCATCTGATTCGAGATGAATGGTCCCCATTTCGACGCAAACCATGTAATTACTTCCCCTGCGTCATTACTCTTTTGGCTCGCCGGAAATTCTTTTGTCCAATAATCATAAACTTGCCTATCTTTGACATACTGCAACTTCTCTTTTACAAACTCCGGATCAATAAAACATCTCGGAATATCTATAAACGTCGCTCCGTTCGGATCCGACATCAACAGAAGCGCCGCATTCCTAAACATATGCTGACCTCTCGGTCCAAAGAACCCTTGATTCCCTGGGTCATATAGCGACTGTAACATATTTATCCCCTCTTGAACGATAAAATCTTTCTGCTCCTCGCTCTGATACTCAAACATATTCATCCCAATCGGGTTTTCAATATCTCCTGGGTCAAAATAAATTACATCATCAATCCTCTCTTGTGGCACCATCGACAACAACTCCTCAACTACGTCTCCATGCGGGTCAATAAACGCAAATCCCCTCCCATCCATCATATCTTGATACGCAATATTCCTCATAAAAACTGACTTACCCATCCCCGTCGAACCAATCACGTAAACATGTCTTCTCCTATCTTCGACCGATAACCTAATCTGTTTCTGTTCCCCTCTGAACTCGTTTATCCCGATTAGAACTCCGTCCTCAACCAACCTTGCCGGTCCCTCAACTTGCTTCGTCAACTGCCTCATCACTTGACTCGTTGGAATCGCACTCTGCTCCGGCAAATGATAAATCGTTGCTAACTCAACACTGTTCAAAATATTTGTTCGTTTTTTCAGAGAAAAATTTCTAAAAATAAAATCCGTCGCCAACTTTCTCGTATCATGAATAATCTCATATTTAAATCCATTATTCGCTGGCGAATCAAATTGCGAAAACGCCGTCACTACCCCAGACAATAACGCCTCCGACCTCGCCTTATCTTTCGAACTCGCGACAATCCTCACTAGCGTCTCGAACGCCGGATATCTCGTTTTATTCTCAATCGCCGTAATCTCCTCTTGTTGTAAATTCGTAATCACTGTCGTTTCTTCTTTTTTCTCTCTTTCTCTAACATCTAGCGGCTTCCATAACAATTCAAAATAATCTCCTAAATTCGTAAATAATCCCCCTCCCGAAATCGTTTTATTAATTTTTGTGTTCCCTTCTCGTATATTTTTTACCCACTCCGTCGATTTTTTTGTCCAATCCTGTTCTAGCGGCCTGAACAAAATTTGTACTCCAATCCCCTCCCCCTCTTTCGTATTCGACATCGCGTTTAGAAGTGCCAAACTCGCGTCTCTCTTCGCTTCCTCATACGTATTTATCGGATAAACAAATTCTTTCTTTAAAGTTAATTCCCCTCCAGCAACCCCTTGAATCTTTCCCTCCTTAGAAAAAATATTCTCACATTCCGTCTCCTCTAATCTTGCCGTCGGATATGCCGAAATAACTGCCTGTCGAACCGTCTCTGTCAAAACTGCCGGAACAACCGCATAATACTTAATAAATCCATCTTTCGCAATCAACTCGAAAGAGATATGTTTCTGTCCAAAAATCCTCGCCTCTCTCCCTTTCGTCAAAGTTGAAGAGATAATCGAATACATCGTCTGCGCTTGCGACAACGCCTCTTCCGTTACATCTCGCTCGTCTCTCCCTCCTCCTTGAATATCTGCCGTACTCGGAGGTAAATGAATCAACATCCCTATCATCTTCAGTCCCCGTTCACACTCTTTAATCCTGCGTTTTTTCCTTACCTTTACTACTCTTATCCCAATCAAAATCAAGATTAATCCGACTATTGTAAAAATTAAGTAAACAGATTCCATTACGCTTTCCCCTCCCTCACGTTATCCCTAACTCTCCCAAATAACTTCAAAATCGTCGTATCTCTCATATCTTGAACTTTAACTGCTAGCATATACGGGTCGTCTTTATACTTATCTTGAATCTTTTTTACTTCTAAATAAGTCTCGCGGTCAATTTCTTTCTTCCTTGAAGAATTATCTCTCTCAAGCGCTTCCATAAACGCATCTTGAACCTCGCGCTCCTCAACTGAACCAGCCTCAACCACACTAGAGAAAATGCCCACGCTATTATTATTCATACGCTTATTTTATCACACTCATGCTCTTTTGTTTACTAAAAAACACCCTAAAAATACGAATAACCCCGTCAATAAAAACGTCCAAACGCTCATCGCCTGAAATGATTGTACTAATAACAGAATAATCGGTCCAAATGATATAATTCCCGAATATAAAAAAGTCTTCGAATTTACAACGAAGTTTTTTGGATTTAGTATTTTCTGAAAGATTTTTACAACCATAAAAACGATGCCAAAAATCAATATAAAAATCATTGTAAAAAATACTAAAACTCCGAAGACACCCACGTCCAACGGGCTAGTAAAGTTAACCATAAAAAGCAAGATAAAAAGAGCTACCAGACTCAAAAAAGGTATAATTTTGCTTCGCATAACATAAGTATTATATCATATGCTACGCATTCTCCCACAAGAAAAAGGCTAAAGTGCGGGCCGAAGCGAAGGAACTATCCGGCAAAATAAACTTACTATAGGCCGCAGTTCCCTTTTCGCTTCCGGCTACTTGATCGCTCTACTATGTAGAGCAAATCCTAGATATCTTCTCTCGTCGTTCTAATTTATTTTCAAGGTACTAACGTCGAGGAATCTACCGCGCTCAACTTGGTGAGCTCTAGGTAATTCCTATTTTGTAATTTATGGCTAGAAATTACCTTTTTGCCCACCAAGTCTTGATTATTTATCTTTCATTCTTTAATTCCCTTTTTATTTTTCGTGTTTATTTTGTCTTTCGACTCTTTCATATTAGCATAAGTTCCTTAATTAAGCAATACTTTTGTTCAACTTTTTTAATGTTTTTATTACAACAAAATCCACATTAACAGAGTTAATTTTATTACTCAAAAATGTTGTATTTTTAACATTCGCTCTCCTGATTCCCTATTTAACCATGTGGAAAACTTTTCAAAAAATTATAAAAAATTTATGCAAAAAAGTGTTGACATTAGCATTTTGGTGTCGTATCATAGTATTAGCTTTTGAATAAAAAAATTATTCAAAGCCAAAAACAAACATACTTAGCCAAAAATAACTCCACACTCTACACAAAAAGACCAGTTTTCCTCGCAGTTACTGGTCTTTTTTCTTGTCGGTCTTTCTTTTCTACCCCTGTTAATCAGTTTCATCCGCCTAAAAAATTCCGCTCTCGCGGATTTTTTCATTCTGAATAATTTTTTTATTCAATTCATTTTTCTTGGTGGAGCTGCCGGATACTGCCTCCGGGTCCGAACTACCTTAAAACATCATTCTACGTGCATAGTTTCCTGTTTTATCTCGGCTTCTCCTGATAGCTGCAAGAAACCAAACTATCAGACGCCATAACTATCTTTTTCGAGTTAGACTTCGTTACTTTTCTAACCTTAATCCCGTAATCTGATAATTCCCTATTCTACGGAATCTCGAAAGAGAACCAGCCTATAAAATTATCTTAGGCATAAGCAGGCATGTAAGCTACACGCCTTGCAACAGTGTTTTCAGCACTTATTCAATACTTACGGTATCAATCGTCACGCTTGATATTTTTTAATAATCCGTCTAAGCTTTGTCAGCCCCAACTAGCCATAAGTATATCATATCTCTAGAGAAAAATCTAGATTGATTTTCTCTTCCTTTTCCTTTATCTTTAAATTATATGATCTCTAAAGTTTGCTCTGCTATTCCTTATGGCTACGAGGGTCGTATTGTCGAAGTCGAAGGAGATATGAACCGCGGCTTACCTACTTTTAATATCGTCGGAATGGCAAATAAAACCATCAACGAGGCCAAGGAACGCGTCCGTAGCGCCTTGACTAACTCTGGCTTCACCTTCCCTGATAAAAAAGTAACTATTAACCTCGCTCCTGCCGACCTTCTTAAAGACGGCTCTTATCTTGACCTTCCAATCGCCCTCTCTATCCTAATCCTCTCCAATCAACTCTTATCCGCCGACGTCGAAAATCGTCTCTTCGTCGGAGAGCTTTCCCTTGATGGAAAAATTCGTCCCGTTCGTGGTATCATCAACATCCTCGAAGCCGCTAAGACCGCCGGCTTCTCTGAAATATATCTTCCGAGTAAAAATTTTGAACAAGCTTCTCTCCTCTCTGGATTCAATGTTATTGGCGTCGATAATCTCCATGACCTCTTTCTTCATCTTAAAAAAGAAAAAGAAATCATCAACCCCAAAATCGTTGTTAAAAATAAAGAAACAGATATAACCGGTCCGATTTTTGATCATATCCGTGGCCAAGCTGCCGCCAAACGCGCTCTCTCGATCGCTATCGCCGGACATCATAACATCCTAATCTCTGGTCCTCCGGGCGCTGGAAAGACTCTTCTTGCCCGCGCCGCCGCCAATCTTCTTCCCGACCCCTCCCCCGAAGAAAAAATCGCCATTACTAAAATCCACTCTATCGCCAATAACTCCAACAACGTCATTGAATCTCGTCCTTTCCGCTCGCCTCATCATACCGCCAGTTCCGTCTCCATCATTGGCGGCGGTTCTCACGCTGAACCAGGTGAAATCTCCCTTGCTCATCTTGGCGTTCTCTTCCTCGACGAAATCCCCGAATTTCCCCGTAGTGTCCTCGAAGCTCTCCGCCAACCTCTCGAAGACAAAACCATCTCTATCTCTCGCGCTAACTTAAAAACCACTTATCCTGCCGACTTTATGCTTATCGCGACCATGAACCCCTGTCCCTGCGGTTATTATGGCGACCCTACTCATGAATGTACCTGTACTTCTAACCAAATCCTCGCCTATACCAAAAAGCTTTCTGGCCCCCTCTTTGACCGAATTGATATGAACATCTCCGTCCAAAAAGTTGATAATTCCGACCTCTTAAAACCCCTAAAAAATTCTACCGAAGAACATACTGTTGTAAAAAATAAAATATCAGATGCAATCAAGCGTCAACGTGCCCGTTATCATAAAAACGACGTTTTTAATAGTTCCCTTTCTTCTCATCAAGTCTCAACCCTCCTTAAACTTTCTCCTTCCGCCGAACAATTTTTATATAACGCATCTAAAAAATTAGATCTTTCCGCTCGTTCCTACTTTAAAGTCATCAAAGTCGCCCAAACCATCGCCGACCTCGACGGCGTTAACGAAATTACCGAAGCCCAACTTTCCGAAGCCCTCAACTTTCGCAAGCGTTAATCTAACCTTAATACCCCTAGAAAACTCTTGCTTTTTTCTCATTTTTTGAGTATAATTCCCTTAGGTTATTATTAAAAGAAAGGACCCTAGCCATTAGTAACAGAAATTCACGTACCAAACTTAACGGAGAAATTCGTTATCCAGAAGTTCGCGTAATTGGTTCTAATGGTGAGCAGCTAGGCTTAATGTCTAGCCGCGATGCCCTCTCTCTCGCGAGAGAAAAAGGCGTTGACTTGGTTGAAATTGCCGCTAACGCTAATCCTCCCGTCGTAAAAGTAATCGATTGGGGAAAGTTCCAATACCAAAAGATGAAAGAAGAGGCGAAAAATCGTAAAAAAGCCCGCGAGAAACAATCCGAGCTCAAGCAGATGAAAATCGGCCTCAAAATCAGCGATAATGACCTTAATATTAAACTCCGTAAAATTAACGGATTCCTCGAAGATGGCGACCGCGTAAAAATCATGGTTGTTTTCCGCGGACGCGAAATGGCTCATAAAGAAATCGG
The DNA here is from genome assembly GCA_964460285.1 of uncultured Candidatus Saccharibacteria bacterium. GTDB lineage: Bacteria > Patescibacteriota > Saccharimonadia > Saccharimonadales > Saccharimonadaceae > Nanosyncoccus. The sequence goes on along the minus strand of CAYWPO010000022.1, from coordinate 3,418 downwards.
TCAAGAACTCTTGAACAAAATTTTTACTCTCCTCGGAGACGGAATTATTGTTGAGGGGAAGCCTCAATTTAACGGACGAAACTTATCAGTCGGAATACGAAAAAAGTAATTTCCTGCTTTAACGGTTCCCTGATCGTATTTTATCTTACTAACTTTAACTAAAGGAAAGCCTATATGCCTAAATTAAAAACCCATAAAGGTACCGCGAAGCGTATTAAAATTTCCGGCTCAGGAAAACTAATCCGCGAACGCGCTTTCGGGAATCATATCCTCGCGAAAAAGTCCAAAGCTCGCAAAAGGAATATGAAGACCGCCGCTTCTATCAACGGCAAAATTAAGAAAAACGTTAAAACAGCATTAGGAGTTTAATCGGATGAGAGTCAAACGTGGCGTTTCTGCCCATTCTAAACACAAAAAGACCCTAGCTGCTGCTAAGGGTATGCAACATTACCGAACCCGTAGCTTCCGCCTCGCCAAGCAAGGAGTCATTAAATCCCTCCGCTACGCTTATCGCGACCGTAGAAACCGAAAACGCGATCTTCGCGCTCTCTGGATTACGCGCATCAATAACGCTTCTCGTGAACTCGGTCTTTCCTACTCTCAGCTTATTGCTGGAATGAAGAAAAAAGGAATTACCGTCGATCGTAAAATCCTTTCCGAACTCGCCGTTAATAACCCTAAGGCGTTCGAAGCAATCGTTAATACGGTAAAGGAGAAATAAATATGGCAATCTGCGAAATTACCGGTAAAGGAAAAATGTACGGTCATAACGTTTCTTTCTCCCAAAGAAAGACGCGTAAGGTTTTTAAGCCTAATGTCCATAAAAAGACTTTAGTTATCAACGGCGAAAAAGTAAAATGTAATGTCTCTACTTCCACCCTCCGAACTCTAAAGAAAAAAGGCTTAATTAAATAGCCCCTATAAAAATAACCCCGAAAGGGGTTATTTTTTTGAGCTCTCAATAAGCCGGATTTTGTTATATATAATATATATCGATAATCATCTATCTAGGTGCTGAATTGCTCCAACACTCAAGCGGTAAACGCACATCTTCGAGCCGAAGTTTAATAGTGCTCCTTGCAACAAATAGGGTTTGCCTCCAGTAAATGTCACCACCTACTGCTGTGAGCTCTTACCTCACTCTTTTCACCTTTACCTCAAACGAGGCAGTTTAAGTTTCTGTGGTACTTTCCCTAAGATTACTCTCGGTCGCCGTTAGCGACTATTTTGCTCTTTGTTGTCCGGACTTTCCTCTTAAAAAACTAAGCGATTATCTTTCAAGCTCTTGCTTATTCTATCACATCTCTATCAAAATGTCTATCTATCGCTCGCCCTGCCTCTTTATCCGCCTCTTGATTTAATTCCCTCTTTACATGAATAAACGCTACCGTCTCAAAATTCTCCTTTAACAATTTCTGAATGTCATCATAAATCGGAACTAAATCTCTATTCTTAATTCGATAAATTCCGTTCATCTGATTTATCATCATTAAATTATCTCCAACGAACTTCACCGACTTTAATCCTAATTCAATTGCCTGTTCAATCCCCTCTTTTAGTGCATAATATTCCGCCACCCTACTCGACGCAAACCCAATAAACTCTCCACCCCTCTTTAATACTTCCCCATTCTCCGAAATAATATAATAACCAATTCCCGCCGGGCCAGGATTCCCCCGACTCGCTCCGTCGATATAAACCGTTGCCCCGTTTGCCGTTTCGCGATATTCTTTCGCTCCCCCCTCTTTCTCGCCCTCGAACCCTAAAACCGCCGAGCTCGCCTCGTTCAACCTTAACTTACCGATTTCCTCTTTCGCAACATATTTATACGCCGAATATCTCTCGGTCGGATGGATTTTTGCTTCCCCTTTCAGGTTAATATCATATATAATATATAAGTTTGCTAACTGGCTCGATCCTTCAAGCGCCAAAAATGTCACTACATCTTTCAGCTCAATATTTACTACCTCGGCCCCTAAATAATCAAAAATCGTCCGCGTCATCGCCTCTTCTGGCTGTTCTCCAAACTTTATCTTTCCTGTCGGAAGTTCCCAAAAAACCGGCTGATCCGTCCGGCTACTTCTTCTCTTCATCAAAAGAACCTCCCCCTCCTTTCGAATGATTGCTGCTGTTCTAATTCTCTGTTTCATTGCCCACCTATCATAATTCAAGATAACCCCGACGACTCTATTTTCCCCGTAATATCTACAAGGTGGGTAAAATCTTATGCGCGACTTCCACGGAAATCTGCCACGAAATCCCTAAAACATGATTATAGAGGAAAATCATGCCGCCGCCGAGGCTAATTCTATTATATCAAACTACCTCCCAATAATCCAGTAAAAGAATCCTAAAACTCCGTTCATCGCCCCTGTCATCAACCCATAAAAAACTCCTCCAAAAAAGAGTATTAATATATATACTAAAAATATCCCCGCTGGCCCTTCCAATTTTTCCATTATCCTCCTCACTCCATCCGGTGCAAATGCATATAAAACTCTCGATCCATCTAGCGGCGGAATCGGGAAAAGATTAAAAATCATAAACCCTAAATTAACGAATAATCCCTCGTATAAAATTAAACCTAAAATACTATCTAAATCAACATTTGTTAAATTCATGAATAAAAACGATACTAGCGCGAGTAAAAAATTTACCAACGGCCCCGCAATCGCTACTGCCGCCATCCCCCAAACTCCTCCTTTTAGATTTCTTGAATCTACCGGAACCGGCTTCGCTCCTCCAAATACTGGCGCTCCCATTACATATAACATTAACGGTAAGACTATCGACATAAACGGATCAAGATGTTTTAAAGGGTTCAAAGTTAATCTTCCATCATCTTTCGCCGTCGTGTCCCCTAAAAGATAAGCCACTCCTCCATGCGCTAATTCATGTAACATCATCGAAACTAAAATTACTCCGAAAACGACTAAAATTCCCACTAAATTTATCATTTTTATTCCCTTCCCTAAAATTTTAGCTCAATAATCTTAATTCTAGTTTAAAATAACTACCTCGAGCGCAACCGGTAACGCATCTCGATTTTTAACTTTCAGCTTCTTCTCGGTTCTCGCCGTCAATTTAAGTTCCGAAACCATCCCATCCACATTCCCCATCGCAACTACCAACTTCGGCTCAATCTCCCTTACTGCCCTTATCGAAGAAGTACATAGTACATCCGCAATCCCTAAATCATCTAACCCCTGTTCAATCCCCCCGATAATTCCAATATGTACCCCTCCCGTCTCAACATCGTAAATCGTCTTCCCTCCCTCAACTGCAATCCCTCTAATCGTCAAATCTCCAATCTCAAACTCCCCTGGTCCTTTTATCGCCCCAACTCCTAAATTCCCAGAAAGTTCCGACTCTTCAACATTAAAACTTACCGCAGTCTTTTTCGTCGCTACGGTAATAA
>CAYWPO010000021.1:0-10183 GCA_964460285.1 uncultured Candidatus Saccharibacteria bacterium | reverse complement strand
GCAAACTTCTCGCGTTAACCGATTCAGTTCCGTTTCTTTCAACGTAAGATTCGGAATTACTTTCCTCATCTCCGTTACTAAACAATTCGGCGTTACCGTCGCCAACTCCCCGCCTTTCCTAAAGCCCTCATTCTCCACTTCATAATTCGCATAAATAAAATATGGCGTTATCCTCGTCAGTTTCGCCTCTTCTAAGTTTTCCGAATCACGCAGTTCATCAAATAACCCCGCACTATGGTCTCCGAAAAATAAAACAACTGTCTCCTCGCCCAACGCATCAATCTCGTTTATTAGCTCCCCTAAATACCGATCACTTTCATGTAGCGCCTGAAAATACGCCTCGATCGCTTTCGTCCTATCTCCGTATTCGCTCTCTAAACTAAACTCTAAATTCTCATACGTCGATTCTTTATAAGGCGTATGATTTTGCATCGTAATATTAAAAATTAATTTTCTCTCCCCCTCGCCATCTCCCCTCAACTCTTTCAAAATTTCCTGATAACTCGACCAATCGTTAATGTACTCCGAATCCCCCTCATGTTCGTTAAAGTTCATTTCCGTTTCCGTAATAAACTTCTCAAATCCCATATTCTTTAAAACTATATTTCTTTTATACATCCCGCCGTTATATGGATGAATCGCAACCGTTTCATACCCCGCTTCTTTCGCTAAACTCGCAATCGACTCCATCTCTCCGCGTTTCGACAATAAATTCGTATAGGGAACTGTATTTAGCCAATAATCCGATAATCCCGTCAACATCTCAAACTCCACGTTCGCCGTCCCGCCGCCATAATCAATACTAAACATTTTCCCTGACTCTGCCTTCTCCTCAATTTTATGTAGTTCCGGCGTTACGTCTCCTCCCGTATATCGATAAAACTCGCGAATCGTTTCCGGGTCAATAAAACTCTCGTTTAGAATAATTACAATATTCGGTTCTACTTTTTCTACTTCTTCTACTTCTTTTGTTTCGTACATACTTTTAATTTCCGCAATTTTTTCTTGCGTATAATTTTCCGGTTCCGGAATTTCTAATTTCGCTAAATTATATAAAAAGCCAATTAAAAACCCATTTTCATCATAATTTCGCGTCTGATTCCACGCCGTAAAAGTCGAATCTAAAAACTCAACATATTCATATCTTTCGCCGTTATGATGCCTAACAAACCCCGTTATATTAACTAGTATTATCGCCCCAACTAAAATCACCCCAATTCTTCCAATCGTCGAACGCCGCGTCGTAAATAAATCTAATTTCGCTTTCCTAATTATCTTCTGTAAAATAATTATTAAACCGATAGTTAAAATTATCGCAATAACTAGTCGGATAAATTCCGCGATATCAATAAAATCTAAAAAGCTTCCCGTCTCCCCCGCCATCAAAAAATCTTCCGGTAGCAGCGGCGTCCCCCTCAACCTAAACTTACATATATTTATATATGTAATAATTATTGTCGCAATAAAAGTTATCCCGCCTGCACGTACTACCGTTCTTACTATTCCGGTCAAAAATCCCAACCACACGAATATAATCAGCACCGTATAATAAAAAACTCTCGGTCTTTCGTTAATAAACTTCGCTGTTTTTTCTGCGTCGCCTAAAAATTGCCTAAACGTCAATAAATACATCAATCCTAACGCGACTACTACTAAAATTAAAATATTTATTAAAACCTTTAAAATCAGTTTTAATATTTTTCTGTTCATTATTTAATTATATCATTTTTCAACTTGAACGCAAAAAGACCGCCCAATAACTCGAGCGGTCCTTAATTTCTTTATTTTTTACTTTACTAGCTTTACGTCTTCGTCGTTCAAAGTTGCCGCCGCGTCAGCTACATAGAATCCAATTATTCCGCCAATCATCGGGAAAATTACATATGTTAATAACGCCAACATCACTTTTCCTAAGACTTCGCCTACGTTCTCCCCGCCCGTTGGTAAAATCTGCGACATCAACGAAATCGCCGGATTAAGCGTAAAGTTTCCAGAAGCTTCCATATAATAATATGAAATAAATAGACAAACTACCGTCGCCGTAAAAACGCCGCTCGCAACTACCATCGCAAAAGTAAAGACACTTCGTTTATATTGTAACGCTCGCGCAAAAGCAAACCCGATAATCGTCGCGCCTAAAAATTCGAGCATCGTCGTTATCCAGAACGCACCTTCCGCAACTTCTGCCATTTTTGGCAACTCGGATTCCGTCCCGCCAGCGTTAATAAACGCACCGATAATCAAAAGCGCGAACCACGCTCCGACCATCTGAGCTAAAAGATATAAAACGCCGCGAATCGCCGACATTCTTCTCGTCGCCATCATTCCAGCCGTAATTACCGGATTTAAGTTCGCGCCAGAGAACGAATAAACCGCAACCGTCGCAACTAAAATAACGAATAGATTCCAAACTGGCTGATTCGCGCCCATCGTCAAAATCAGCAACGCGACAATCATCGTTCCGACAATTTCGCCAACTAAAGCTGCGTAAATTTTCTTTGACTTGAAAATTGTTAATATATTTTCGTTCGGATCGCATTTCTTTTCAAAAAACTTCCCGAAGAAACCTTTTTCCTTTTTCTCAACTTTCTCAGTTTTCTCGACCTTTTCAACTTTTTCGGTTTTTTCGGCCTTCTCGACTTTTTCTGTCTTAACGGCTTCGTCTTTTACGACTTTTTCAGCCTTCGAGGTCGATTTACTCGACTTCTTCGAGGACTTTTTGGATTTTGCCATTTCAAAACCTCCTTAAATAATATTACTCGAATTATATCACACGTATGATATAATTGTAAGCATGAAAATTTTTAAGGAGGAAACTTATGGGCGTGATTGTAACTAAAGACGAGGATGAAAATACTACTTTAACCGAGCGAATTAATGCTGACCTCCGCGAACGCGCTTCTCGCGCCGCTGAAATCGAGGGCGACGGCCCCGACTTCGCCGAAGATTCCGAATATTTAAAAGAGCTAAAAACAACTGGCCGGTTTACTTGGATTTGGTTCATCCTTATCGCTCTCGCTATCGCCGCTGTTATCTTTATTATTCTACTCTAGCCCAGAAAGTGATATAATATATATATTATGTCAAAATTGGACGAACTAAAACTCGAATTAAAAAATATCGGGAAAGAATACGCTAAACTTAAAACTCTCGAACCCTCCGAGCGTAAAGCTTTCGGCGAAAAAATTAACGCGAAAAAAAATGATCTTCTTCGAAAAATCGCCGAAGAAGAATCGAAGCTCGAATCCGCCGCGCTTGAGCCGATTGATTTTTCCGCTCCTTTCGGAATTAATTCCGCTCCCGCCTCCTTTAAAAAAGGTTCAATTCATCCTCTCTCCCGCGAGCTCGCTTTAATTACCGAAATTTATGCCAACATGGGCTTCGACGTTATCGAAGCTCGCCAACTCGACGACGAGTTTCATATGTTCGAATCCTTAAACTTTCCTGAGGGTCATCCCGCCCGCGACGGCTACGACACTTTCCGAACCGAAGAGGGTTTTATTCCCCCCGCTCATACTTCAACCATGCAGTATCGCGCCCTTACTCTTTTCAAAGAAAATCTTGACCGTGACGAGAATATCGCCGTCGTTATCCCAGGTCGCGTTTTCCGTAACGAAGACGTTGACGCGACTCATGAACATACTTTCTATCAATGTGAGGGTATTTTCGTTTCTAAAGACGCGACGCTCGGCGATCTCCTCGGGACTTGGAAAAACTTTTTCGAAACTTATTACGGCGAAAAACTCAACATAAAAACCCAACCTGGCTATTTCCCGTTTACCGAACCGTCCGTCGAATTTCTTATCGAAAAGCCGAAATCCCTTGGCGGAAAAGGTGATGGCTGGCTCGAAATGGGCGGTTGCGGTATGATTCACCCTAACGTCTTAAAAACCGCCGGAATCGACCCCGAAGTTTATAAAGGTTTCGCCTTTGGCGGCGGAATCGATCGCCTCGTTATGCTAAAATACGGAATTACCGACGTCCGTTATTTCGAATCCGGAAAACTCGAATTCTTAAAGGAATTTTAATCGGAGATATATATAATATATGTTAATTTCTCTCAACGAACTCAAAAAACTAGTCGATATCAAAATAACCGACGAAAAGCTTTTCGAGCTTATCGGTTCTCGCCTTGTTGAAATCGAATCCGTCGAAGACCTCTCAAAAAAATATAAAAACATCTGGATCGTTAAAGTCGAAAAATGTGAAAAAATCGACGGAACTCATCTCTCCCTTTGTCGAATTTCCTGTCCCGAAAAATCCGCCGACCTCATCCAAGTCGTTTGTGGCGCTCCTAACGTCCGAAAGGGAATGTTCGCCGTTTGGATTGCCCCCGGCGCAGTCGTCCCCTCAACTTTCGGGACCGCTGAACTGTTCGAAATTTCTTCGCGTAAACTTCGCGGCTTCGACTCAAACGGAATGCTTGCCGGCGCCGATGAACTTTCTCTCGGCGATGATCATTCCGGTATTGTCGAAATCGACCCCTCTTTCGCGAAAGCCGGCGATTCTTTCGCTGAAAAGTTCGACCTGAACGATAAAATTATCGAAGTTGAGAATAAATCCTTAACTCACCGCCCTGATTGTTTCGGACTCATTGGTTTTGCGCGCGAAGTCGCTGGAATCCTCGGCGAAAAATTTACTTATGATTATTCCTCCCTCGAAAATTCTTATAACTCCGCTCTCGACTCTCTCAAAAAGGAAACTACTGACGCGCCAAATCTTTCCGTTAAAATTAAAGATTACTCGCTTTGCCCGCGTTACGAAGCCTTTGTCTTTAACTTTAACTCTCTCCCAGAAAAATCCCCTTATTTAACTTTAGATGATATTTTCCTTTATAAAGCCGGTATGCGCCCAATCTCCCCTATCGTCGATTTAACTAATCGAATCATGCTCGAAACCGGTCAACCGTCCCATGCTTTCGACTACGATAAATTCGTCTCCGTCGGAAATTCCGCCGGTAATCCCTCCGAAACCCCAGAAATCAGCGTCCGTCTCGCGACTGCTAGCGAAAGGCTCACTCTTCTCGATGATAAAGAAATTATCTGTACTCCTAACGACATTTTGATTACCTCCAACGATATTCCAGTCGCTCTCGCAGGGGCGATGGGCGGAAAATCTACCGAAATCGACGCAAATACTAAACGAATTATTCTCGAAATTGCCAGCTTCTCGCTTTATCATCTCCGCAAGACTCAAATGGCTCATGGTATCTTCTCTGAAGCCATCACTCGTTTTACTAAAGGTCGCCCTGCCACCGATTTACTCCCCGCCGCCGCGCTCTCTCTCGAATCTTTCCCGAACTTAACTGGAACCCTTTCTTCCTACGCGCTCGATTCCGACCCCGCCCTTTACGAAAACGGCAACTATAAACAGAATGTTGTAAAAATTACAACAAACGAGATTAACGCCCTCCTCGGCTCAACTTATTCTAAAAACATTATTATTGAGACTCTCGAAAACGTCGGTTTTCTCGTCGAAAATCCCGCCGAAGAAACTTTAGAAATAATCGCCCCCTCTTGGCGAACTGATATTAAAATCAAAGAAGATATTATTGAAGAAGTCGGTCGTCTCCTCGGCTACGATAATCTCCCCCTAACTTTCCCAACCCGTAGCTTTAAAAACATCAAAATCGACCCTGTCTTAAAGTTAAAATCCGTTCTTCGTAACTCCCTCGCTAATAATTTCTCCGCGAACGAAGTTTTAACTTATTCTTTCATCTCTGACGCGCTTCTCCAAAAAGTCAACCTTGACCCCGAAAATTCTTATAAACTCATTAACTCTCTTTCGCCTGAACTTCAGCGTTTCCGCCCCTCGCTCGTTCCGTCCTTACTCGAAAAATTCTACGATAACTTAAAATCCGGTTATAAAGATTTTACCCTCTTCGAAATTAACCAAATTTCCGAAAAATCTTCCGGTCTAACCGCCGAAAATGTTCCTAAAATGGAGAATTCGCTCGCCCTAGTCTCGCCATATGATTTTTATACTCTAAAATCCCTCCTTTTCTCCCTCCTCTCCGATTTTAGTCTCGACCTAACTCTTGAAAAAATTGAGTCTCATCCTTATCTCGAACCGCTCCGCGCCGTCGAACTAAAATCCGGCTCTACTTCGCTCGGCTACTTCGGCGAGCTAAAAACTTCCGTTCTCAAACAGTTTAAACTATCCGCGCCAGTCTCAAGCCTCGAACTTAATCTCGACTCGCTTTTAACCCTCCTCGAAACTAAAAAATCCGTTAAAAAACCCGTCCGTCTCTCGCGCTTCCCGTCCGTCTCTCGCGACGTTACCGTCCGCGTCAAAACCGACTTCCCTTACGAAAAACTTTCTAAAAACCTTAACGAAACCTTAGAAAATGAAAAATTAATTTTCGAATTTTCGCCTATTTCTATTTATCAAAGCGAAAATAACAGAGAAGAAAAAAATGTTTCTTTCCATCTCACTTTCTCCGACGAAAATAAAACTCTTAACTCCGACGAAATTTCTGCTATAATGAAAAAAATCAATGTCCATCTCGAGTCTATCGAGGCTAAAGTTATCTAAGGAGGTTTATGGAAGAAAATATGCTCAAAACTAGCTGGAAACAGCGTCTTATTATCATACTCGTCGCCGCTGTTTTGCTCGGCTCATCGCTCGCCGTTTATGTTATGATTGTTCTTAATAGCGGAAATGCTTCCTCTTCCTCTTCAACCGACCTCGCCAAAATCGAAGAAGAATATAATTCTGTCTATTCCGAGGTTCAAGCTCGCGGCCTCGAACTTTCTTCAACTTATTACGACGAATTTAGCTCTTATCGTTCTCAAGTTAAAGCCTATAACGCCGAAGCCGTTAATGCCGAAGGCGTCTCTCATACTGACCTTAAAGAGGGGACTGGCGAAGCGATTACTTCCTCTTCATCCAACTACGCCGCTTATTATATCGGTTATTGCGCCGACGAATCCGTTTTCGATTCTTCGTTCGACGATTACGAAAATCCAACTTCTCTTAACGCCCCGCTCGAAGTTCAACCCGACTCCCTAATTGAAGGTTGGTATTTAGGCGTTGACGGAATGAAAGTCGGCGGCGTCCGCGAAGTCTCAATTTCCGGTTCCCTTGCCTATGGCGACTCTTACGAAATCTGCGGCGGCTACTCTTCTCCGCTTAAATTTATTATTATGGCCGTCGAAAAAGACGCGAAACTCTCCGAGCTTAACGCGAAACTTGAAGAAATCTCCGACCGCTATATGGAAGCTTATTATAGCTCAATGTCCGTCGAGACAACCGAAGAAGATTTAGAAGATACAGAAGACCTAGAGTTTGAAGAGTCTGACTCCGAGGAATAAAATGTCCGCGCCGACTTTCTTCTTCTATGACCTCGAAACTTCCGGTCTTAGTTCGTCCGACGATCGAATTATGCAATTCGCCGGTCAACGCACTAATCTTAACCTCGAAGTAGTCGGCGATCCTATCAACTTAATCGTTAAACTCGATAACGATACTCTCCCTAGTCCAGGCGCAATCCTAACTACCAAAATTACCCCCCAATTCACTCAACGCGAGGGAATTAAAGAACCCGAGCTCGCTAAATTCCTCAAAGACGAAGTTTTTACCCCTAATACAGTCATCCTTGGTTTTAACTCCGTCCGCTTCGATGATAAATTCATCCAACATCTTTTCTGGCGCAACTTTTACGACCCTTACGAATGGCAATGGCAAGACGGACGTTCTCGTTGGGACATGCTCGACGTCGTTAGAATGACCCGCGCACTTCGCCCAGAGGAAATTAACTGGCCCGTTACCGAAGAGGGAAAACCAACCAACCGCCTCGAACTAATTACAAAGCTCAACGGAATTTCCCACGAATCTGCTCACGACGCCCTCTCCGACGTTACCGCCCTTATCGACGTTACGCGCTTAATTAAAGAAAAACAGCCTAATCTTTTCAACTTCCTCTTTAAGCTCCGCGATAAACGCGAAGTTAAAGCTTTAATCAATCTTCAGAATCCGCAGCCCTTCGTCTATACTTCCGGTCGCTACGGTTCTGAATTTAATTTTACAACTGTCGCTTACCCGCTCTTCTTAACCAAAAACGGTAACTGTCTCGTTTTTGACTTACGCTATAACCTCGATGAGCTACTTAATTCTCTAAAAGAGAAAAAACCGACTCTCGATTCTCTCTTCCCGAAGCTCAAAGAACTCTGTTTTAATAAATGTCCCGCCGTTGCGCCACTTTCCGTCCTCGATAAAAATGACGGTTGGGAAAAAATTTCCCTCGATCGAAAAACTGTTGAAAAAAATCTCCAACTTCTTAACTCTCACCTCGACTTATTTAATCAGCTCCAAAAAGAGGAACATTCTCACGAGGGAATTAAACCTGGCGTTGACCCCGAATCTTCGCTCTATTCTAGCTTCGTTCCCGACTCCGATAAACTCCGCCTTTCCGCCGTCCGTAACTCTAACGCTAACGACCTCGCCGATTTTCATCCCGTTTTCGCCGACCCCCGCCTCCCCGAACTTCTTCTTCATTATAAAGCTAAGAACTTCCCGACCTCCCTTTCCGAATCCGAAACGAAAAAATGGGAGGACTACCGTCGCGCCCGCCTTTCGCGCCAAGCTCCGCCTTTTCTCGCCGAACTGGAAAAATTCAAAAAATCTGGTGCTGACGATTTTATTCTCGAAGAGCTCTTCCTCTGGTATGAATCCTTGAAAGAATCCGACTATTAGTGTATAATACTAAAGTTTATGGATGATAACTATATCAAAATTCGTGGCGCGCGCCAACATAATTTAAAGAATATCGACGTCGATATTCCGCGCGATAAGCTCGTTATTATTACCGGTCTCTCCGGTTCTGGAAAGTCCTCTCTCGCGTTTGATACGATTTATGCCGAGGGCCAACGTCGTTATGTCGAATCTCTCTCTTCTTATGCGCGAATGTTTCTTGGCGTCATGGATAAGCCCGATGTCGATATGATTACCGGTCTTTCTCCCGCGATTTCTATCGACCAAAAATCGACCTCTCGTAACCCTCGTTCAACCGTCGCGACCGTTACCGAAGTTTATGATTATCTCCGTCTTCTTTTTGCTCGCGTCGGCGTTCCTCATTGCCCCATCTGCCACAGTCACGTCTCTCGCCGTTCCGTCGAAGATATCGTGAATGAAGTTATGAAACTTCCTCTCGGCTCGAAACTCATGCTCCTCGCGCCTATCGTTCAGCAGAAAAAAGGCGAATTTGCTCATATTCCCGACCAATTCGCTATAAAAGGCTTCTCTCGCGTCCGCGTCGATGGAATTATTTACGCCCTCGACGAATTTCCTGCCCTCGAAAAAAATGAGCGTCATAATATCGAACTTGTCGTTGACCGCTTCATTCTCTCACCCGACTTAATAACGCGAATCTCTAACTCAATCGAACAGGCTCTCGAGCTCGGACAGGGAATTATTAACCTCCTTAAAATCAACGACAACTCAACTTCAATTTCCGATAAGGGTAGTTCCGCTTCAGAAATCCTCACTTTCTCCCAACGTTACGCTTGCCCAAATCATCCCGACGAACTCATTCCCGAACTCGAACCGCGTCTATTCTCCTTTAACGCCCCTCAAGGTGCCTGTCCGACTTGTACCGGTCTCGGAATTAAAATGGAAATCGACCCCGCCCTCGTCTTAAACCCGAATTTAACTATCGCCGAGGGCGGAATTCGCCCCTTTAACCGAATTTCTTACGATTCTTACTGGCTAAAACGCCTCGCAACCGTCGCCGAACGCCATAATTTCTCAATTCACGTCCCCATTCGCGACCTCTCTCCCGAAGCAATCGAAAAAATCCTCTACGGAACCGGTAGCGAAAAATATAAAGTTACCGTCTCTGGAAAAGGAAAATTCTCCGCCGGAACAACTTATGAAACTATCTATGATGGCGTTATCCCGAACCTCGAACGCCGTTATAATAATCCCGACGTTTCTGAATTTGTCAAAAAAGATATCGAGCGTTTCATGCGCGTTAAAGAGTGTCAGACCTGTCATGGTACCCGCCTAAAACCCGCCGTTCTCGCCGTTACGATTCATGATTTAAATATTATGGATATGTGTTCTCTCGACGTCGACCAAACCCTAGCCGTCCTTAGTCAAGATTTAGAATTTTCCCCCGAAGAAAAGCTCATCGCCGACCCGATTCTAAAAGAAATTAAAGAACGCGTTAAGTTCATGCAAGACG
>CAYWPO010000020.1:0-10323 GCA_964460285.1 uncultured Candidatus Saccharibacteria bacterium | reverse complement strand
TCCACGCGCGCACGGTTCGAAACACCAGCGCGGTCGATACCGTAGTTCGAAAGAAGCTCATCATTAACGCCTAAGCATATATAGGCTTCATTGAACAGTCGTTCGTAGTCGAAAGACAATTAAACCACCTCCAAAATTCAACAAAATCGGTTTTAATGTACTTAGCCTCCCTCCCCAAAGGCCGTCTCTCTATTATATCATACTTAATCTTAAAAGTCAATATTTTAACTTTAGCGGTTTAGAAATCGTCGTCATTCTCGATTTCGGAGTAGCGTTTATGAGTTCGTTTGGCGATAAGAATGAAGACGCCAGCGATGAAGAATGTTGACATTGCCCACCAGAAAACATCCAACGTTTCAAAAGCGTAAAGAATCGGCGAGCCTTCGATCAAAGCCTTATAGGCGGCGATGACGGCTTTATATTTCGACATCAAACTCGGCCCAACGAGAGTCTTCGCATAATCGGAGAGCTCGGAGTAAGCGAGTTGAGCGGCTTTAATCAGCGTCTTCGAGGAGTAATCAACATCATCTGGGTTCGGGAGACGAGAGATCATTGCTTCAAATTCGGCAACTTGATCAAGGACATCGAGGGCGGAGTTAATAATCGAGATGGAGTTATTTAAGTTAAAGAGTTCGGAAAGGCTAAAGTTTCCGTCAAAGACGCCTAAAGCTTCAGCGTAGCCAGCCTGAGCATCTTCGAGGGTAGTTTGATCTTCTTTCGTAACGTTATCTTTAGTAATGTCTTTTGCGGGATTATTTTCGACGACCTCCTCGATTCGCTCTTGAACCTCATTAAGCCGTTCAAGTAATTCGTCGATCTTTTTCTCATCTTCTTCGAGCTCGGCTTTTTCTTCAGGAGTTAAGTTAGGATTATCTTTCAGCTCCTCGATTTCCTCTTTTAACTCTTCGAGGTCAATTTTATCATCGCTGGTGACTTTATCGATATTATATTCGTCGGTTTCGCGATTAATTTCTTCAACTTTTTCTTCGAGGTCTTTAATTAACTCAAGTTTTTCGTTTAACTCTTCGAGTATATTTTCAAGTTCATCGAGTTCTTCGTCGGTCAGATGATTTTTATCTTCGTTGAGAATTTCCTCGATTTCTTCGATTAGCTCTTCGACGGCTTCTTTATCGTCGGAAGTGATAGTTTCGATACTAGGAATATTATTATAATCTATTTCGGTTTCATCAACTTTTTCTTCGACTTCGGTAATTTTTTCGAGAGCATCGTTTAATTCGTCGAGAAAATCGTTGATGATTTCTAATTCTTCTTCTGTTGGAGTAGAATCATCATTATTTTTAATTTCTTCGAGTTTTTCAATCGCTTCGTTAAGCTCGTCAATATCGTTTTTATTACTATGACCTAAATCTAAGTCGGTCGGGGAGATAATCGCGCCGGTCTTTACGGTCAACTCGGTTTTATTGCCAGCCTTATCGATAACGACAATTTTATTTTCGGCGTCGACATTTCCCGCCAACTCAACAATCCCGTTATTTAGCTCAACTTTTTCGCCGTTAATTTCAACGGTTTTAATTCCCTTGTTGTCGGAGATTAGAAGTTTTTGGGTTAGATAATAAACTTTATCTTCTTCAAGCTCGTAGGTTCGGCCAGAAGCATAGCCCTCAATCGTCGCGGGAGTTACGTCGAGAACGACACCCTCAGAATTTATTAAATTAACATTTCCGGCTCCGTCGGTTACGCGGAAATAGATAACAAAATCGCGCTCAGGCTCGACGGCGGCAGAGGTTTCCGCTTCCATCCAATCTGAACGGTCGAGCGCCTCGCTCGGTTCATTAAAATCTTCTTCGAGGATTAAGTATTCGACTTTAGCGATTCCGGAAATATCATAATCTGGAGTAAAGGTAAATTCTTTTGTCTCGTTAAAGAACAAGCCGAAAGTAATCGTATTCAAAAAGCTATTCCAAGAATTATCGCCGAGGGAAATCGAACCAGTCGGGGCAACAGTATCTTTTTTAACATTGCCCTCAACAATATCACTTTCTAAACCGGCGGCAGATTTAGCCTTGAAATAATAAGTTACGCCCGACTCATCAGTATCTTCGGTATGAATGATGCTTTCATTATAATCTTCCCAGGTTTCGCCGTCAGTCGAGACATAGATTTTAACTGGACTTAGATTATTCGCAACATTGCGAACGGAAAGCGTTACGTTTTTATTCGTCCATGTTCCGGGGTTATAACCGTTTGAGTTTAACTCAAGAACAGGTTTAACCGGATCTAGATTCGCATAAATTACGCTTTCGATAGTTTCGTTTTCGGTTTTATCGACGGCTTTAAATTTATAAATTCCGTTTTCGGTCGCCTCGTAAGCAACGCTATCATAGCCAGTTAGTTTTTCCCAAGTTTCGCCGTTATCGGTCGAGACATAAATCCCCTCGATTCCAGCGGCATCATGAGCGACTAGTTCGGCGACGTCACTCGCTTTCCAGTTTTCGGTGTCGGCAGTAATTTCGAGACTAGGTAAACCATGATAAAATTCTTCAAGAACTTCATCATATTTTTCTTTAACTTCGGGATCGACCATCTCTTTTTCTTCGTCGGTTAGATTATCATAGAGATTGATTCCCTCTTCGATAACTACCTTATCATTTTCTTCGGTCTCGCTCGGAGTTGGATATTCGTCGCGAACTTTATCTTCAAATTCCTTGACGTGCTCCTCGCGTTGACGTTGTTCTTCCTCTTCACGCTGGCGGCGTTCTTCTTCTTCGCGCCTAATTCGCTCCTCCTCTTCCTGACGAATCCGTTCCTCTTCTTCTTCGCGCTCAATCTCTTCGATTCTCGCGAGCTTTTCTCTAAGTTCTTTCTCTTCTTCGATGAGTTGGTTCGCTTCGTTATTGGTTAGATTTTTTTCATAATCTTCTTCGGCGGTTTCTACGCGCTCCAGTAGCTCTTCGATTGTTTCTTTATCATCTTTCGTAACGTTTTCGATACTGGGAAGTTGATTAACTTCTTCCTCGATAGTATTTAAATCTTCGACGATAGCTTCGACTTTTTCAATTAATTCTTCATAAGTATCAGTTATATCTTCGATAATTTCTTTTTCAACGGCGGTTTCATTCTTTCCCTCGGTCTCTTCCAATTCGTTTAACCTTTCGACGGCTTCGGTTAAATCAGCCAAATCGTCGGAATTAACATATTCTTCGTCGATATCTAATTTTAAGTCTTCGATTTTTCCAGTATTAACGGTTAGCTCGGTAACATTTCCGGCTTTATCGATAGCTTTAATTTCGTAAACTTTTTCAGCATTTCCCGCTAACTCGATAATATTCGTCGCGGACAAAGCAACTTCTTCGCCGTTAATAATGATTTTATCAAGAGCGCGATTATCGGTAATAATAATTTTTTGAGTAAGATAGTAAGTTTTTCCGTTTTCGAGAGGATAAGTTTCGCCAGTTCCGGCATAGCCCTCAATCAAAGCTTTCGTAGCGTCTAAAACGATTCCCTCGGTATTAACGACTTTAACATTTCCGGCATTATCAGTCAACTTAAAGTAAAGAACAAAATCTCCCTCAGGGTCAATTTTAACGGCGGAAGAATAAGTTTCCCAACCGTCGAGGCTCAACGCGTCTTCCTCGCTCTCAATTTCGGCGTTCGTAACTAAGTATTCGACTTTTTCAACGCCGGAAAGTTCATCATTCGCAATAATTGAAAACTCTTTCGTCTCGTTAAAGAATAAACCGAAAGTAATTCCGTTCAAAAACTGATTCCAAGAAACGTCGGAGCTTTCAATCGAGCCGTCCGGAGCGGTTTTATCAATTCGGACAAGCGCGACAACGACGTCGCTTTCAATACCGGCCTCACTAACTGCCTTAAAGAAATATTCGCTACCGGCATCATCGGTTTCTTCATTTACGATAACGCCATTATTATAATCTAACCAGTTCTCGCTATCAGTAGAGTAATAATATTTAGTTTCGCCGAGATTAACAGTTAAATCTTCAAGCGTTAAAACGACAGTTTCGTTCGTCCAAGTCCCCTCTTCGTAACCGTTCGTATTAACTTTAATCGCGGGTTTTTGATTATCTAAACGTTCGTAGCTTAAACATTCTTTATCGGAATAGTTTTCGTAAACGTCATAAGCGCGGAAACAGTAAGTTGTATTTTCGGTTGCTTCATATTCAGCGTAATCGTTATTGCTAATTTCTTCCCAAGTCTCACCGTTATCTAAGCTCGCTTCAATTCCGCCAACACCAGTTTCGTCTTCAGCAGTAATCTTAATCGTATCGCTGATTTGAATTAAACCGGGATGGGCGTCGAGCTCGACTTCGGGCGGATTAGACTCCTGAAGCGTTTTAAACTGAACCGCGTCGGAACTAATACTTTGGCCATTAACATTCTCAGCCCTTACGCGAGTACAATAAACGGTATCTTGGCTCAGGCCCTCGGCTAATAATTCGGTTCCGTCAACTAGCCGGTTATTATAATTATCTAGAATATTCAAAAAATTCGGGTCGGTCGAGATATCAAGGCGATAGCTAGTTGCGCCCAAAACTTCGTTCCAATTAATCATGGCAGTCGATTCGGTTACATTAGAAACGAAAATATTTTCGACTGGGTCAGGCGCGGCAACATTTACCATTCCGGTAACGGCATAAATCCCACAGAATAAACCTGAAGTATCGGAACTACCATTTTTCCCGGTCATTCTGAAATCAATTGACTTTAGGAGCTTTTTTGGATTCGCATTAATCGTTGCGGACTGGAGATAGGGCGCGGCGGAAACACTCCCCTCGTAATTATAATTATTAGTTGAGGAGGAACTATGACCCCAACTTGACGAAGAAGAACTACTTTTAACAACGAGACGACGCGCAACATTAGAATATTTATAGACGCCGTTGACCGGAGTCGCATCGTACCAATCGTAAAGTTTATAGTTGGTTGCGTCGGAGGTTCCATCAGTATAATTCAAAACAACAGAAAAGTTCGCATAATTCCCCTCGCCTGGGCCACCAGCAGTTCCAAGAACGTAGATTTGTTCGTATGCGCCGATAGTTTCGAGGTTCATTGTTGCGGAGGCGTTTCCGGTATAGAGGCGAATTGTATCGGTTCCGTCATAAGCGTTCGCGCCGCTCCAGTTAAAATTATAAGGAACGCCATCAACACTCAACGAACCGGAAGAATCGAGGCCGCCGTCGGATTTATTAGCGGAAGAATAGAAAGCCGCCCAATCGTCAAGACCGCCAGCTTCGGCAACTGTATCAAAAGTTTCGCCAGCACCCCAAATCGTATTTCCGTTTAAGGAGGAGCTAGCGATTCTTAGAGTTTCGTAATAACTATCAGAAGCGACGGTTTCAACTTTAGGGCGTAGAAAAACAAGACCAGAAATTAAAGTTAAACACAAGAAGCTAATAAAAAGTTTTTTATTTAAATTTTTCATTTCAGATTTAACTTTCCTCCAACACTCCTTATGGATAATTTTACAAAAAGTTTAAGGTTTCGTCAATTATTTAGTTTTTGGAAAAATAGTATATAATATATATGTATATGAATAGAGTGCCGTTAGCGGAGAGAATGCGTCCGAAAAGTTTAGACGAAGTCGTCGGTCAAGACGAAATTATTGGCGAGGGAAAAATTTTAACCGAGATTTTAAAAAAGGGTGAGCCGGTTAATTTGATTTTTTGGGGACCGCCTGGAACGGGAAAAACGACGATGGCGAAAATCTTGGCGAGCGAATATAACGCGGATTTTATCGAAATTTCCGCCGTAACGAGCGGAAAGAAAGATATTGAGGCGGTCGTTCAGCGCGCGAAACAAAATTGGAATTTAAAAATTCGGACAGTTTTATTTGTTGATGAGATCCATCGTTTTAATAAGGCACAGCAAGACGCGTTTTTACCGCACGTTGAGTCGGGGCTAATTATTTTAATCGGCGCGACAACAGAAAATCCGAGTTTTGAAGTTATTTCTCCGCTTTTATCTAGGAGTCGAGTCGTAGTTGTTTCGCCGTTATCAAAAGAAGCGATTAAAAAAGTTTTAGAGCGAGCAGTTAAAGCCGAGGGGGCGGAAAAGAGAATCACAAAAGGCGCGATAGATTATTTAGCGGAGCTTTCAGGCGGAGATGCAAGAAGCGCGTTAGGGGATTTAGAGCTAGCGTTAAGCTTATCAGAAAAAGTCGGAATCGAGACGGTAAAAACAGCGGCAGGAAAAAAAGTTCCTGGGTATGATAAAAAAGGCGATAAGCATTATGACAATATTTCCGCGTTTATTAAATCGATGCGCGGAAGTGATGTTGACGCGGCGTTATATTATCTCGCGAGAATGGTTGAGGCGGGAGAAGACCCGAAATTTATTGCGCGGAGGATGGTAATTTTTGCGAGTGAAGATATCGGGCTAGCCGGAAACGGAGCGTTAGGGTTGGCGTTAAATTGTTTTATGGCAGTTGAACGAGTCGGGATGCCGGAGTCGGGACTAATTTTAGCGCACGTTACGACCGCGCTTGCGAAGTCGAAAAAGTCGCGCGATACGGCGAACGCGTGGTATGCGGCGCAAGATTTGGCGAGAAAATCGATGGGGCTACCGGTTCCGACATGGTTAAGAAACGCGCCGACGAATTTGATGAAAGATTTAGGATTCGGAGCGGGACAAAAATGGGAAGCGGGATTCCATCTTGATAAAAACTATTTACCAGACGAAATTAAAGACGAGAAGATTTTTATTCATAATTCGCCGGATAAATATGATCCAAAAAGATAAAAATCCCAAAATTTAGTATATAATATATATTATATATAAGTAAAAGGAGTTTTATGGCTGATTTTAATAAAGTTTTAACGCCTGGGGAATATGAAAAAGGGGAGATTAACGTTGTCGTTGAAATCCCGACTGGTTCGAATCATAAAATTGAATGGGACAGAGAGCACGCTTGTTTTATGCTTGACCGAGTTGAGCCGATGGCGTTTGCGAAACCATGTAATTATGGTTTTATTCCACAGACAATTGACGAAGATGGCGACGAACTCGACGCGTTGATTATTACTGACCAACCGCTAACGACGGGAATTTGGCTCAAGGCGAGAATTTTAGGCGTAATGAAATTTGTTGACGGCGGAGAGGTTGATGATAAAATTATTTGCGTCCCGGCGGACGATAGGAATAATGGCGATAAATATCAGAAACTCGAAGATTTACCGGAACAGTTAATTAAGCAAATCGAATTCCATTTTAATCATTATAAAGATTTAAAGAAAGCGGGTTCGACGGAAGTTAAAGAGTTTGCCGACGTTAAAACCGCGAAAAAAGTGATTAAAGATTCAATCGAGCGATATATTGAAGCGCATCCAGAATTAAAAGCGAAAAAGACGCTCGAAAAAGGAATTGAGAAAGTCAAGAAAGCCGTCGAAGAGCTTTAGAAATAAAAATCCCCCGCGAGGGGGATTTTTATAGCTCCTCGATTTTAGTGCGAACTTGGGTTGCGGAGTCGCGATCGCGGACGGTGACGGTTCCATCGGCTAAAGTATCAAAATCAACGACGACGCATTTCGGGGTTCCGATTTCGTCTTGTTTTCGGTAGCGTTTTCCGATATTACCGGAATCGTCCCACGTTACAAATGTATATTTTTCTTTCAATAATTTATAAACTTCGCGGGCTTTTTCGACGAGTTCGGATTTATTTTTAAGCAGCGGAGAAACGCAGAATTTATATGGCGCAAGATTTTCTGGAAGTTTTAGGACGGTTCGGGTTTCACCTGGTTTCCCCTCGACGGGTTCTTCGGAATAAGCATTTGATAAAATCGCCAAGAAAACACGCTCGACACCAATCGACGGCTCGATGACATGGGGAACGAAAGTTTTTCCGGAAATTTTATCGCGATATTCCATCGACTTACCGGATTCGCGTTCGATATTTTTAAGGTCGAAATCAGTTCGATAAGCGATTCCCATCAACTCCTCTTCGCCGTTAGGATAGTTAAACATAATATCGACAGTTCGCTTTGAATAATGAGCACGGTCAGAGGCCTCGACTTCAACGTCTTTTAGACTGGCTTTTTTAAGACCAAATTTTTCTTCTAGGAAAATATGGTATTCTTTTAAGACTTTTTCAAATTCAGTTTCCCAAGTTTCCGGATCAACGAAATATTCAATTTCCATCTGGGAACATTCGCGGTCGCGCAGAATGAAATCGCGGGGAGAGATTTCGTTACGGAAAGCCTTTCCCTGTTGAGCGAGGCCGAACGGAAGCGAGGGATAAAAACAATCGACAACGTTTTTATAGTTCGTAAAAATTCCCTGAGCAGTTTCTGGGCGGAGATAGGCGACGGATTTTTCGAGGAGAGCCTTCGATTCTTCAGAGCCGGTCGCGTCTTCGGGGAGAACGGCGCCGACATGAGTCGTAAACATCATATTAAACTTTCGGATCGGACCCCAGTCGGTTTTTCCGCAAGTCGGACATTTCGGGGCTTGCTTCAAAAACTCTTCGGTAGAAATCGACTCGGTTGCGCCATCGACGAGCTTATCAGCGCGGAAACGACCATGACAACTTTTACATTCGACGAGCGGATCGGCAAAAGTAGAAGTATGTCCCGAAGCGACCCAAGTTTTTGGATTCATTAAAATCGCAGCATCAACGCCGAAAATATCGTCGCGCTTTTCAACCCAAAACTCCCACCATTCGTCTAAAATATTTTTCTTTAACATGACGCCGAGCGGACCAAAGTCCCATGTCCCAGCGAACCCGCCATAAACATCGGAGCCGGGAAAAATAAATCCGCGACGTTTACATAAACTTACAATATCTTCTAATTTAGTCATATATATATTATATAATAATTTTTAAATTTTATTCACAGATTTTGCGACGTAGAGGATTGAGGGGAGACGAGGGACGATATCTTTAACGCGCGAGACGGTCTTTAGGTCGGAGCTTAAAATGAGGCGCATGAGTTTAATTTCCGAAGCGGTAATATTTCCGCCGATTTGTTCACGGAGAGCAAGTTCGGTTGAATCCCAAACATAAGACTTAAACGAATTCAAATCGTTTCCGTCGATGTCTTTAACGAGATTGAATTGTTCGCCGGCGGTTTTTGCGAAGTTAAACCAAAACCAAGTTTCGACAAGTTCAGGATTAACGCCGACGTTAAGAGCGGTTAGAACTTGGCGCGTTAGATTAAAAAAGTCGGCTTCGGGAGCAGCCTCGGCGGCTTTTTCGACTTTTTTCAGAACGAGCGAGCCGAGTTCGAGATCGTCGAGCTTAACTGTAATATTTTGATAAGCTTCGAGCATCTTCGCACTCGTTAAGATTCCGAGCTTATTATTAATTCCAGCATGAACCGTTACTTCAGAAAGACAAAACATTTCGATCCCGCCAGCGAGTTTCGACTTTTCTTTCCGAACGCCTTTCGCGATACAGGAAATTAAACCTTTTTCGGTCAAGAGATTCAAAATTCGATCAGATTCGCCGTAATTAGTTCTTCTCAGGACGATGGCTTTAGTTCGTATATCGTTTTGCATAGGCAATAATCTCCTTTGGGGTCATCTCTTCTTTTTTAAGTATACCTTTAACGCCATAAATTTTTAAGTCTTTTTTCTTAAAATCGAGACTAGAAACGATAATGATGGGGATTTTCATCGTATCTTGATAGGAAGCAATCTCGTTGAGAAAAGAAAAACCATCGAAACCAGGAAGCAGAATATCGAGAAAAATTAAATCGGGAAGTTTTTCATCGTCGAGCGCAGATATTACTTCGGGAATGTTATGAAAGATTTTTGTTGTTGTATTTTTTACAACAGAAAGCGAACGGGCGAGACATTTAGCCATCAACTCGTCGTCGTCAATGATATAAATTAGTTTTCGCATTAAGGTTTAGCTTTCATTAAAAAGAGAAGTTTGTGCCGAGACAGGAAGCGAAACATAAAAACTAGTTCCGTCGCGGTGACGAATGGCGCCGACATCGGCGTTCATAAATCGCGCGAATTTAGTCGCGATAAAAAGTCCGAGACCGGAAGAATCGGGACGAAGAGAAATATCGGTCGGGGCTTCGAGCGAGTTTGATTTTAGTTTTTCATAAATTTTTTGCGGGAGAGAGGGACCAAAATCACGAACTTCGACTTTTACTTTTCCCTTTTCGTCTCTAACTCGGAAAAAAGATTTTGAGTTTTTATTAGAATAGCGGAGAGCGTTAAAGCCGAAATTATAAAGAACAGAAAAAAGAAGTTCGCGGTTCGCAACAACGAGACGAGAACGGTTTGAGAATTTTAAATCGAGAGTTTTTTCATTAAAACGATAAAGATAATTTAATTCCGCTTCAACTTCGGAGCAGAGATTGCGAATCGAAATCGGTTCGAGTTCAAACAGACCGTCTT
>CAYWPO010000019.1:0-10361 GCA_964460285.1 uncultured Candidatus Saccharibacteria bacterium | reverse complement strand
ACATCCATGCTATTATCGCCATCTGTCTGCGTCGCATCTCCGCTCGTCGAAGAATAACTTACTCCGTCCAACTCATAATCCCCGAATCCATACAAATTCTCCGTATGCGCTGTCCAGATATTATCCGCCGTCGTTCCATAAGCCGGAACCGCCGCCCACTTCGCAGCATATAACGTCTCCGCTAAAACGTCCGCTTTCGCTCCGCCATAATTACTCGTATAACCAGTCGAATCCGCGCTAATTCCCGTCGTCGTATCATAGCTCGCCGCAGAACTGAATCCTGTTCCGCCCGGAATCGCATACCCCCATCCGTTCGTCTGTAACGCCGCCGGGTTCCCGTTATTTTCCGTAACCGGACTAATTCCTGCCGCCCCCGCGCCACACGGATCAACTCCCTCAGCCGCTGAATTATTAAAACCATAGCAAAGCGCTTGCTTCGTTCCGCTTCCGCCTGCCGTCGAATCCATAGAGAGATAAATCTTAAAATCTTTACCCGAAGTATCAACTGTTAGCGTCTTTTTCTGAACCGCTAAAGTCCCGTAGTTATCGTTTAGATATGCCGTCGGCGTAACTGTCCCATAGTTAACGTTCCCGCTGTTCGAACCTGTATCAAGAGAAAGAAAAACCTTTCTCCAAGTCAGGCTAACTTGGGCAGTCTGCGCGTTCGCATCGTTGACGATATACGGTACAAAAACAAACGCCAGCAAAAAAACCGCAAAAGCCAAACAAGACGACTTCAAAGCGCGGCTAATTCTAACTGTATCCTTTATTCCCCCAAATACCCCCCTACTTCTATTTAACTTCATAAAATTCTCCTATGGTTCATCCTCAATTATACATAAGGAGAATTTTTCTGTCAATATTTTTATGTTTACTTTTCTCGAAAGAATTAGCTTCGCTTCGCTATCTCTCCGTAAGATTTTTCAACAAAATTCGTTTCCTCTAAACTCTTAAACGTCGAGACAACTTCCTCTCTCGTCCTCTCTATCGAATCTTTATCGCGAATTTCCGTCTCGATTTTCGCAAAAAATCCATTTACCCCGTCTAACTTATCAAGATATAAAACCGTCCCCTCCGCCATCTTAATCTCCTGTCTCCTCCTCGAAACCTCCGACATCATCGTAAACCCTAGTTGCTGAATAATCCCTACCCCCTCCGCATAATCCCGAATCGGCGTCGAATAAACTACATCTAACCCCGAATCCTCAATATGTCGTTTTAAAATCAGTTCATATTTCGGCGGACGATCTACCGCTTTCATCTCCGTCCTCATTATCATCCTCGGAAAATTCGCTTTTTCTTTATATCCCCGCGGAACATAAACTCGGTCATGTAACCAATATATCGGCGAAAAATCAAATTCAATATCGCTCAGCTTCCTCTCGAAACTTTCTCGACTTTTCCCTAAATGAACTTTTATAATCACTTTTTTCATTCTATTTCTGCTCCCTCTCGCGCTTTATTTGCCCAAGCGTCTGCTAACTCATTCATCTCTATTCCAACGTGTCCCCTCGTCCACATCAAATCAATCGGATATTTATTGTATAGTCTATATGCTTCTTGCACTAAATCAAGGTTCTTTATTTCCCCTCGCTTTTTCTTCCAACCTCGATTTTCCCACCCTTTCGCCCAATTCTCTAAAACATTAATCCAAAATTGCGAATCTGTATGGATTTCTGCCCCCTCCGCTCCCGCATATTTCATCGCCTCAATCAGCGCCGTCCCCTCCATCCGAATATTCGACGAATCTTTTTCTCGCCCTAAGCGCACCGGTTTCCCGTCCTCGATTACCGCATACCCCCCAGGTCCCGGATTTGGGTTCGCGCTACCGTCTGTCCATAAAATCTTTGTCATATTTTTCCTAACTTTAGTATAATTATATCATAATGGTCGCCAAAGATAAAATCGTTACGTCTAATCCTAAAGATTCTTCCGAACCCTCCGAGCGTCTTCAAAAAGCCGAAGCCCTTGCTCGTTCTGCGCATAAAACCCAGCTTCGTAAATCCGGCGAACCTTATATCAATCACCCTCTTGCCGTCAAAAAAATCCTCGAAGAATGGGGAATGGACGAAGATACTTTAATCGCCGGTCTCCTCCATGATACCGTCGAAGATACTGACCTAACGTTAGAAAATATAAAATCCGAATTTGGCGAAACTGTCGCTTTCCTTGTTGATGGCGTGACAAAACTCGGCGATGTCCGAAAAAATATGAAAGACCTCGATACTTATCTCCCCGAAACCAAAGATAATTTCCTCCGCCTCATGGTCGCCCTCGGCTCCGATATTCGCGTCCTGATTATTAAACTTGCCGACCGGCTCCATAATATGCGTACCCTCTCCGCCCTCCCTCCCGATAAACAAGTCAAAATCGCGAAAGAAACCCTCGAAGTCTTCGCTCCCCTTGCCGACCGCTTAAATATGGGAAAACTCCGCGTCGAACTCGCCGACCGCGCCTTTAAATATGTTAATCCTCGCCGTTTTGAATATCTCGAAAATTTAATTAAAAAATACAACAAATCCGCCGAAAAAACTCTCTCCGAAATTAAAAAAGAAGTCTCAGCTACCCTTAAAAACGAAAAACTCGATTTCGAAATCTCTGGTCGCGTGAAGTCCGTTTACTCTCTTCACAAAAAACTCGCGAAACATAACCAAAACATGGGTGAGATTTATGATTTAACCGCCCTCCGAATTATCGTCCCCGATATTGTTTCCTGTTATCTTACCCTCGGCCTTATTCATTCCCTCTATACTCCGATGAACGGTCGTATTAAAGATTATATTTCCGTCCCGAAACAAAACGGCTACCAATCTCTCCATACAACCGTTATTACCCCCGCGAAAAAGATTATCGAGTTCCAAATCCGTACCCGCGAGATGCACGAATACGCCGAGCGCGGTCTCGCCGCCAGCTTTTATTATAATGAACAAAAACTTACTGAAAATTATAAACAGGGAAAAATCCAGCATCTCCCGACTTCTCTCCTCTGGATTACCGAGCTTCAAGACGCCGCCGCTAAACTTCGCGACGGAAAAAAAGTTGACCTTAAAAAACTCCGTCTTAATCTTTTCGCCGATAAAATCTTCGTCTATACCCCAAAGGGCGATATTATCGACCTCCCGAAAGGTTCCCTCCCTCTCGACTTCGCTTTCCGCCTCCATTCCGAAATCGGTGGTCATGTCATCGGCGTTAAAATTAACGGAAAAATGTCGAACCTAAATCATAAACTCGAACAGGGCGATATCGTCGAAATCCTTACCTCTAAAAACCAAACCCCGAAAGCCTCGTGGTTTGATAAAATCATCACCCCTCACGCTCGTCAAAAGCTAAACCAAATGCTCAAGAAGAGCGTCTAGCTCCGCTTTTGTCTTACAGGTCAGCGTAATACTGTGCGCCCCAATCGCCACCTTTTTCAATTTATATTTCTCGGTCAGCTTCTTAATCTGTTTTTCGTATTCCAATAATTTTATTGCGTTCGCCGAACTTTGATTTTTCTTCTTTTTATCAGAAAAATATTCTTCAACTTTCCTCGCCGTCCATCCCTCTTCAATAATCTTCGGTAAAACTTTCCGAACCTCTTCTTCGTCTTTCGTAATCATCGGTCTCATTACCCCCTCCGACAGGTCATTCTCCCTCATCGCTCTCTTCGCGAACTCCGGTAGCCTTAACAGTCGCATCGTATTCTCAATCGCCTGCTCGCTTTTTCCGACTCGTTTCCCAATTTCTTTCGTCGAAAGGTTAAACTGCGTTTTTAACTTCGCGTATGCTGTCGCTAATTCGATCGCATTTAAATCTTCCCTCTGCGCATTCTCGATAATCGATAACTCTAACCGATTTTGCGCGTCGAGCGTCCGAATAATCGCCGGAATCTTCGCAAGCCCCGCTAATTTCGCCGCTCGCCATCTCCTCTCCCCCGCAACGATTTTATATTTTTCTTCCTCTCGCGTTACGACAATCGGCTGTAAAATCCCGTTCGCCTTTATTGACTCCGCCAATTCTTCTAGGCTATTCTGCGAAAAATCTTTTCGCGGCTGCTCCTCGTCTCGAATAATCTCCTCAATCGGAATCTCAACCAACTTCGAATCTTTCCTGTCTTCTTTCGCCGTCGGGTCAAATTCCTCGTCGATTAGTTCAGTCGGAATTAAGCTCTCGAACCCTCTTCCTAAACTCATCTCTTCCCCGTCCTCCTTTCTACCTCTTTCGCTAACTCTTTATAGGCTTTCGCTCCTCGCGAAAATTTATCATATTCTCCGACCGGAACGCCGTGGCTCGGCGCCTCGGCTACCCTTACGTTTCGCGGAATCGTCGTCTGGAAAGTCTTATCTTTAAAATACTTCTTAATCTCGTTCAAAACTTCTCCCGATAAACTCGTCCTCTTATCATACATCGTCGCTAGTACTCCTAAAAGTTGTAAATTCGGATTCATCGCTTTCCGAACTAACTTCATCGACTCTAATAACTGCGCTACTCCCTCTAGCGCGTAAAACTCCGTCTGAACCGGTAATAAAAGATAATCCGACGCAATCATTCCGTTTACCGTTAAAAGCGATAAACTCGGCGGCGAATCTATAATAACGTAATCATAATCCCCCTCAACTCTCCTAATCGCCTCCTTTAATAACCTAAAGCGATTTTTAACCTTAACTAGCTCAACTTCCGCGTTCGCCAGTTCCGGAACCGTCGGCGCAATATCTAAATTTTTCACTTTCGTCGCTAAAATTACCGCTTCCATCCCTACTCTCCCGCTCATCACCTCAACCATCGACGCTCTCAAATTTTCCTTATCCACCGAAAGCCCCGAACTCGCGTTCCCCTGCGGGTCAAAATCAACGATTAGCGTCCTAAACCGGTCTTTCGCAAGATAATATGCAAGATTAACCGCCGTCGTCGTCTTCCCAACTCCTCCCTTTTGATTCGTCACCGAAATCTTAATAGCCATATGCCTTATGATAACATAAAATCTTTCCTTTGGAAAGATTTTAGTTATGGTTTTGACTGAACAAAAAAATATTTTCCGAACATCCCGCAGTTTACCCGTTAAAAATAACAACATTTTCCTCATTCAAGCGAATCGATGGCCGGTGCTACCCGAAGCGCATTCGCGCAGAATTGAGTGAAACTATGTTGTTATTTTTATAGGGTTAAGCGAGGACGTGAAGAAAATATTTTTTGTTCAGAAGAGCATAAAGAACTATTTAATCGAAATAATCTCGATTAAAGAATATTTCTGTCGATGTCCATTTTCTTTATGAACACGTTTCTTCGAATGATATCGAATTACTCTAACTTTTTCCCCAAGAACTCGCTCTTCGATAACTTTCGCCTTGACCTTGACTCCCTTAACCGTCGGCGTTCCTACCTCGGTCTTGTCTCCGTCAATAACAAGTAAAGCCTCAGTTTCGAGCTCTTTCGTTCCTTCAGGGAGGAGGTCCACCCTAAGGGTCTCTTTCTCGCTAACGAAATATTGTTTCCCGCCAACAAGTATAACTGCCTTTTTCATAGCTTTTCCTTAATTTAATAGTCTCTATATTTTATCACGTTTCCCTATTTTCGACAAGTCTCAATCGCTTACTTTACTTCTTTTTCGATTTTCTTCAGCGTCTTTCTCGAGCTAAGATAATAAAGTACGCCTGCGCCAATCCCTAAAACAACAATAATTGCTAAAATTATCTCCGCTGGTCCCGTATTCGGCAACTCTTCTTCCTCTCCCGCTCCACACGCTTTCGTTACCTTAATCCTTACTTTATCATATAGCGTCGCCATCCCGCTCCCCTCGCTCTCCCCTCCCTCGCTTCCTTTCCAGTTCTCCGTTCCGAAACTTACCGCCGCGCCATTAAATAACGTCGTATCTCCACATTTAAACTCGCCCTCGTCTTTAACCTTAACTTTATAATAAATCTCTGCCGTCTCTCCGGCTTCAAATTTCCCTAAGCTAATTCCGTTCCCGAACAGTCCGTCCTCAACCCCCTCTAGCTCCCCTCCCTTAACTTTTACTTTCGTACTCCCAAGAACATATTCCATCCCCTCCCCCATCTCTAACGTATCAAACGCAAATGTCTTTTCTACGGCTACTTTTCCAATATTCTTAAACGTCAACTTAAAATCCAATATCGCCCCTGGCGTTACTTCCGCCTCATCTTCCCATGTTACCCCTCCGTCTTTCGAGACTTTTTTCTCAATGTAAAACTCTGGATTAACCGTCTCCGGTTCCTCCGGCTCTGGCGTTTCTGTTCTAACTTCCGTCGCGACCAACCTATAAACTACCTGCCCCGAATATTCATCACACCCTAAAATTAACCCATCTAACTCATTTAACCCTAAATACGTTCCCTCTTCCGAGAATAAATCAATCGAAAGAACTTTCCCGTTCGCTCCCCAATCGTTATAGATCTTCGCCGACCCCTCTTTATACGCTAAGTTAAACTCTTTCCCCTCTTCTGCCTTTAGATATGCCTCATCCCAAACTTTCTCCGGCGTCGTTGTTGAAGAGGAAATTATCGCCGAAATCGCCTCTCTCGCTCCGCTCTTTACATTAACCGGAAAGCTCGTCGAAAGTTTCGTCTTGCTCGCGACCCCGCGATAATTGTAATCTTTCGTATTATATGTCGAGCTCGCGTCATTATGATAATAGATATAAACTTCATATTCTCCCCCATCTTCTAGCGTTACTTCGTTTGAATAAGCTCCCCCCGTTCCAACTTTAACAACTCTGACAAAATCCCGCTCGTCCCCTACCGCCGCGTTATCTGTAATTGAGTTAAACGTCGCCGAGTCCGCCGGATTCGCCATCGTATATGTCGTTCGCTCCGGACCCCACGCCGCAGCTCGCCCAACCGATAGCCCTCCCCCTAAGACTACCGCTAAAATCCCTAGAACCCCGCCTAAAAGTTTTTTATTTTTTATTTTCATTTTTATTCTTCCTCCTCGCTATTTCTCGCCTCAGTCTGCCTTAAAATCTCCTCAATTCTTTCCGCTTGTTCTCCCCCTCCGCTTTGCGCATCCGTTTCTCGGTCTAATGCCTCTCGTCTCTGTGAAGCCTCTTCAGTCGCTTCACGTTGTGCTTGCCTATCTGTCGCCTCCGTTCCTCGCTCTGTCGTCGGAACTCCGTCATTTTCTCGCGTTAGCTCTTCGTTCGCTCCCGCCGGCGTCGTCGCCGCTGGCGCAACCGTCTCCTGCGCTATTCTTACTGGCACTTCTGTCGCCTCCCCCTCCTCCTCTTCAACATCTTCTGTTTGTTCGACTCTCCCCTCCGTCGGCGCTTCCTCTACAATTCTCCTCAGATTTTCCGGATCTTTCGTCGCTTCCGGAATTGGCGTAGCTGTCGGCGTCACCTCAGGAGTCTGACTCGCTGTCGGTGCCGGCGTCGCCGTTGGCACTGGCGTTTCTGTTGCTGTTGGCGCCGGCGTAGCTGTCGGTGTTGCTTCCGGAGTAGCTTCCGGTGTCGCTTCTGGCGTTTTAGTTGCCGTCGGCGTTGCTTCTGGGGTCGCAGTTGCCGTCGGCGCGGGCGTCGCTGTTGCTTCCGGCGTTGTCTCTGGTGTCGTTCTCGGAGTAGTTCTTGGCGTCGTTTCCGGCGTAGCTTCCGGAGTCGTCTCAGGAGTCCGTGTAACAACTACCTCAACCGGTCCCCCTGGTTCATCTATTACTAAAATTACCTCATCTCCCTGTTCGCACGCCGTCCTCACATCAAAGTTCCCTCCTCCGCTTAAACTAAACCTCAAATATCCACCTTCATAATCCGCCCCTTTCTGTTCTACGGTCGCCGCAATATCTCGCTCATGTACAACAATCTCTCGCTCCCCGCTCGAATGATAAACGTAATTTTGCGACTTAAACGTTCCGCTTGTCGGGAAGATAAACGAAACTCTCCCCGCTGCCGCCTCTTCTCGAATCTTCGCGCCAACTTTCTTCAATACGTCAGTTCGGTCATGTTCCTCTAAATACGTCAAAATTCGTTCCGCGTCGCCCTGTTCAAACCTATCAAATCCCTCGACTCCTAGTCCAATCCCCGCAATCGTCGCCAAGTCCCAAGATTTCTCAACATCTCCCGCATAAAGATTCGCCGCAAATTGAATTACGTCTTGACTCTCATACGCTTTCTCGACGCTGATCCCATGTTGCGCCGCGTAATTTTCCGCATAAGGTTTAATTTGCGCCCAAAGATTCTGTCCAATATTGTATCGATTATGCCCCTGTTTCGCTTCCGTATTAAACGTTACGTCGTCCGCTCGGTTATATTTCGAATCAGTCTCCCCAACCAACTCACTCGCCCTCGGCGGCGTTTCGACTTCGTTATTATCTCCCTCAACTATCTCATAGTCGCTAATGTCTGTTACTCTCTCAACCCCCATCCTCGTCTCTAAATCGTCCGCCGGATTAACATAAACTCCAGCCTGTTCAATCGTCGCTCTTCCTGTTCTTCCCGCTCCTGCCGCACCATTTTCATTCCCCCCATTCATCTCATTCTTTAAGGCTACGCCCCCCGCTCCCAAAATCGCTAGTAATAATCCCCCTGCGACAAATTTCTTCCAATTCGCCTTAAATCTTTCCTTGAGCGATTTCTTAACTTTCGCCTCTTTACCTGCTCTTTCCGTTTCCGCATCTACTTCCGCCTCATATTCATCATATTCATCAAACTCATCAACTTCAGCTTCCCCCGTTCCACCGGCTCCGCCCCCTCCCTCTGTGTCGCCTCCCCTATCTTCTGGCGACGCTTCAGGCGGCGTCTCCGGCGGGACTTCTCCTCCGCCCCCGCCCCCCACTGCCGCTCGCGGTCGTTCCTCGTCTTCCGGCTCGTCATCGTCATAATATTCTATCTCTTTCTCGAAATCGTCTAAATCTATCTTCCCCGTCGGCGTCCTCTCCGACTCTTCCTCTTCCGTCTCAGGTTCCGCCCCTTCTCTTTCGGATTCCACCGCTCTCTCGCGCGTCGTATCGAATCCATAAACTCCGTTAAAATTCCTAATCGGACGTCCTGTTGTTGTATCGAACCTTTCAGTCTCGTCCGGAGTAATCCCCCCTCGTCGCCTCTCGCGCTCTAACCTACGTTCTCTTCGCGACTTCCCGCCTACGCCGTCCAATAACCTCTCATTCGGATTTTCTGCCTCAGGTTTCCTTACATCTAAACCTTCCGCCGGTTTTTCTTCTCGCTCGTTACTTCTTTCCCCCGCCTTTCTCGCTCGCTCTGTCCTCTCTTTTTCCGCATTCTGTAAAAATCTCTCAAAATTCCTTAAAATATCCGCTTGATGACGTTCATATTCCGCTCGTTTTTTATCTCCCGCCCCCCATTCATACGCCGCCGCTCGCGCCATTCGCTCTTGATACAAAAAGTTCATCTGTTCTTTTCTGTCTAGTCCCTCTTCCGCCAATCGATTTACCACTTTCCCAATATTCTCTAACTTCCCCCCGTCTTTTAATCGATCAATATATTCCTGCGTCGTCGTCATCAAGGGTCGCGGTCGACTTAATTTTCGGTCATATTCGCTCGAATCCATTACTTCTCCTCCTCAAGGTAGGCTTTTCTATAATCCTCTAAAACTCCCCTAATAACCTCACCATAATCCAGTCCCGCCTCTTCCATTACCGCCTCTAACTCATCTTGCGCCAGCTCCTCCCCCTGCGTCAATTCATATAACTTATCTAGCTGCGCATCCGGCAACTTCCCAATAATTGTATCTAAAATTTTCTCTTGAACTTCGTCTAAAATTCGCTCAACTTCAACCGCTTTTTCGTTTACCTCAAAAACCCGCCCTCGGTCTAAAACGAGCTTTTTTGCGAACTTCTCTAGAAGTTCTTCTCCATTGTTTATTTTCATTTAATTTTCTTCTCCCATTTTACCTCTAATTTACCACAACCGCAATCAAAAGTAAAGATTTTTCTTATGCTAAAAATCTCAGCCATCAAAAAACCGAACTTTAAGTTCGGTTTTCCGTCCCCCTCTTTTTTCTTATATCTTACCTCTCTTTCTAAACTAAGCCGCTTCTACTAAGCGTAAAGTCTTACTTCCAATTCCGCGTAATCTAGTCTTGCTAAAAAGTTCTATCTTTCTATCCGCCTCTGCGGATTCTTTAACTTTAGAAGAATCGTAGCCCGCTTCATTTTCATAAGCCTCGAAATCGATTTGTTTTTTCTCTTCTTCGACTTCTTCCGCTATATCGTCTCGCCAATTCGCGTTATAAACTTCTCCATTATTGGGGAGGTTAAAAATTTTTATTCCTTTCTCGCTCATATTGGCTTCCTTTTTGACTTTTGTTTATTTTTATTTTTATATTTATCTTGTTAGATTTTTATTTTTATTATCTAACTGTCATCAGTATAGCACACTTCCCCAAAAAAGTCAATACTTCTTATGCTATATTTTTCAA
>CAYWPO010000018.1:0-10655 GCA_964460285.1 uncultured Candidatus Saccharibacteria bacterium | reverse complement strand
AGGAAGCAATTCTTGAACTTCAAGGTCTTTCTTGGAAAAAATTCGACTTTAAAGATGTCGCTCTCTCGAAAAAAGCCGCCGAGGAGCTCCTTGAGGAACGCCTCGGCATCACTTGGTTCGACTTTCTCGACTTCAACGGCGACGTCGAATTTACCGACGGCTATTTTCCCGCCCTTCTCCAACAAGCGACCGATGACGGCATGAATATCTAAATGATGTTCAAAAAATGAGGGCTTGGCCTACTGTACTACGGCAGTAGGTCGCCCTCAGTACTCTAATTCTATCACGTTTATTTTTTATAGTCAACTAGACGTTGGTCTTTAGTAATAATGAGAAGATGTTTTATGCTTTTTGAATAATCGAATAATTGTTTTAGAATTACGACGGCTTTATCATTGGGTATCTGAATGCGTCTTAAATCGAAAACAATATTTGTCGATTGTTTGATTGCTGTCTGAAAAGCGTGTTCCAAAGTTGAGCGACTCTTTCCTTTTGGGCTTTTCATTTCCCATTTTAAACCATCCATCTTGAAATCTGGCGTTCGAACGTTAGGAATATTGGAAGGAGGAATTAACTCGACATCATATCCTAGATTTGTTAAGAATAAAATCGTATCATATTCGTGTTTTTCGAGAGAAACTCCATTTGGAATAATTTTTCCAGTCTTTGTCATTCCCTCATTATATTATAGATTTTAGTTTTTAAAAACAAAAATCTCCTCGGCGTCCCGAGGAGATAAGACATCGGCGGTATTTTGGAAGTTTAGACCGATGTGGAAGATTTATTGCCTTAAGTTTAAACTAATCATTATGTCCTAAGAAAATAAGGTCAATTATTTAATAAAACAAAAGATGTTATTATTTGACCTTTGTGTTTTTGATTATACGCTTATGATTTTTCAAAGTCAATAGTCTTTATGCTAATTTTAAGAAAAAACAGGGAGAAAAATAAAATTTTACATATATATTATATATATTTACTTTAGGATTTGTATGGTATAATAGCGATAGAAGATTTGGTGTCCAGTTTAGACAACTAAAAAGGACACACAAAATTTATGTCTAAAAAAATTATTGCCGGCGCGGGAGTTCTCGCAGGTCTCGCAGTCGCTTTAGCTCCAGTTGCATCATTCGCTACCGTTGCTGACGCAGCTTGGAATTCTGATCAGCACACAGATACTTTGAACGTTACCGTTCTTCCTACCTGTGCTTTCGGTGCCGCTGCCGCTACGCCGGTTGTCGGTGTCGCTCATAACACCGCGAGCAATACTCCGCTCAATAACAACACGAACGCTGCTACTTGGACTACCGTCACCGCTAACGATAATCTCGGTATGACTCCGGATGCCGCTAGTCAAACTGAGCACGTTTCCGCCGACTCTGCCGCTTACAGCATCTATGCTGGTACTGCTGACACCAACATGGGCGAAACTATCCTCAAAGTCGTCTGCAACCAAAACGCTGGTTACAAAATCTATGTTGAAGCCGAAAACCTCGAAGAAACTGGTGGCGAAACTATCGACATCAAAGCTTCTCCATCTGCGACCGTAACTGGCTATAATATTACGACTGCCGATACTGATAACCGTGGCGCGACCACTGCGGACGTCACTTCGACGACAAAGACCGCTGCTGTTACTCTCGGTCAAGCTTCTGACGCCGCTGGTGATACCTACACCTTCACTTATGGCATCGGCATTGCTCCGGGGACCAAAGCTGCTACCTACACTGGCGATGTAGTTTATACTCTCGTTCAACAAATCAACAGCTAATTTAGTCTAAAAACCAAATTGAGGTGGGCTCCTCCGAGTGGGGAGCCTTATCTCAAGAAATAAATTTCTTCTTAGTGCTCTTTATTTTAGAGCTCTAAGCAGATATTTATTAAGTTAGGGTGGAGAAATTCGGAGGTTTTTTGGGAGAAAAAATATATTTTAGACCTGAAACGTCGAAGAAAAAAGATAAGAAAGAGCATAAATTTCTTAAATTGTTTTTCTTCCTACTATTTTTATTAATTATAATTTTAATCATTATTTGGCTCCTTAGAGGCTCAAAGACTATTTCTGGTCAATATCCAGCTAACGTTCGTAACGAATCTTTAGTTTGCGAATCAAAAGACATAACTTATGAAAAAGTTAATAAAGTCAATTCAGATAACAAAGAACTTAAAATTAGTATGGTATTCGCCAGCGCAGACTTCCTAAGTTCAGCCAATCTAAGTTACACGCTTCGATTTTCCTCTTATTCTGAATCTCATAGCGCCGAAGCAATTTCTCACGCCCAATTTAATCTAGGGATTCAATCTCTTGGCTACGATGCGAGTAAATTCAATAATAAATTCTCAATTATCGATAAAGAACTCGTAATCACACTCAATCTTTCCTCGTCATCATCACTCGACGATATTACGCGTAGCTATTTTCTAGTTAATTATAAGAAAAATGGCGAACTTCCCTCGACATTGACGGAATATAAAGCTAATTATGAGTCTCAAGGTTTTTCCTGTAAATCATCACTCGATAACTAAAATAATGGAGATATTATGATAAAACTAAATTATAAAATTAAAACTCTAATCGCCATCTTTATTATGGCAGTTTTTGCGTTTCTGCCAACCACTTCAACTTACGCTATCGGTCAATTTGCGATTTCGCCAATGTATCAGCAAATTACCCTAACGCCCGGAGAAACCTATACAGGGAATTTCGAAGTAATAAACCCCGGAGATAACACGATTGACTTTCGTTACGAAGTAAGCATTAAGCCATTTTCTGTTGAGGGTTTAGACGATTTAAGTTTTACCGAAAAAGAAAATTATAATCAAATTGTTAATTGGGTTGAACTTTCGAGAACAGAAGGAATTATCTCACCAAACGAAACTCAAGAAGTTCGCTTCACTATAAACGTTCCGGATTCTGCGCCGGCAGGCGGGCAATATGCTGCGATCATGGTTACCTCCGAAGAATATCGCCTCGATAATTCGACTGTTGATCTTCGAGAAAGATACGAAGCGTCGCATCTTATCTATGCCGAAGTAGCTGGAGAGACTATTCGCAAAGGGAACATTAATAGCATAAACGTTCCAGGATTCTTGTTTTCTGGCAATATTGCAGGAACCACCGAGATTGTTAATACTGGCAACGTTCACTCTCAAGCTACGCAAACACTTCAGGTTTTTCCGCTTTTCTCGGATGAGGAAGTTTATACTAACGAAGAAAACCCAAAAACAACTTGGATTATGCCGGGGAATACCGTTCTTGCGTCAACTTCTTGGGATGCCACTCCTTCTATCGGCATCTTCCACGTCATCTATAATGTTGAGTTCGAGGGAGTAGAACAAAAAGTCGATAAATACGTTATCGTCTGTCCGCTTTGGCTCCTCTTCATCGTCGCCGCCATCATCTTCCTTATCATCTTCAAAATCCTCAGCGGGAAGAAGAAAAACTAATTTTCTCTCGCCTCATTTCCGTCCGGCTCTTCATCTCCCTCTGCGTCTTCCTAAACGTCGCCCGCGAAATAATCGCCGGATGAGAATTTTTAAGATAAACCTGTTTCCGCTCGCCGTGATTTTTCTTAACCTTTTTCGTCAAAAAATCTTCGACATAAGTTTTCCCTAAAATCGCATCGCCCTGATATTTCTCATTCGTCAAAATCCCCCGAATCGTCTCCGGCGACCATTTTTCCTTTCCGCGCGGCGTCTTAATCCTCTCGACCGTCAACCCTCGCGCAATCCCCCTTAAAGTCCCACCTTCTAAAAACTCCCGAAAAATCCGCCGGACTATTTCCGCCTCTTTCTCATTAATTTCCGGACGCCCATCTTTTCCTTTATCATAGCCAAGAAAACTTTTATAGGGAACGACAATCCGCCCCGCTTCCATTCGCCGCTCAATCCCCCAACGGACATTTTCAGAAATCGACCGGCTTTCTTCCTGCGCAACCGACGAAAGAATCGTAAAAATCAACTCCGACTTCATATCAAACGAACTGATATTTTCTTTCTCAAAAAATACCTCGACATTTTCCGCCTTTAGCTCGCGCGTTACCGTCAAAGCGTCGACCGTATTCCGCGCGAACCGCGAAATCGACTTCGTCAAAATTAAATCAATTTCTCCTCTCCCCGCCACCTCCAACATCCGCTTAAACCCCGCTCGCCGGCGATAACTTGTCCCCGAAACCCCCTCGTCCGCAAAAATCCCAACCAGCTCCCACTCCGGATTTAACGCCACATAACTTTTATAATAACTAACTTGCGCCTCGAAACTACTCGCCTGAGCCTCAAGTTCTGTCGAAACACGCGCGTAAACCGCCACGCGTTTTTTAACCTTTCCTAACATATTTTCTCCAATTCATAATCAAAAAACGAGATCGGAATTCACTTCCGTCTCGTTTTTATTCTTAAAATTTCTTTTGTTGGGGTTTTCTTTTCTAAAGAAAATCCCAAACCCAGTGGTGGGCAACAAGGGAATCGAACCCTTACTCTCTTGCGAGAACCAGATTTTGAGTCTAGCGCGTCTACCAGTTCCGCCAGTCGCCCATACCCATAAATTATATCATAAATTTAATTTCCCGTCAGCCAATCCCAAATTCTCTCAAAGAACGTCTTCTCATTCTCTGGCAACTCTTCCTCAACCGTCTCCTCAACCACTTCTTCTGCCACTTCCGCTTTCTCATAGCTCGGCGAAACCTGCTCCGCTGTTACTAATAAACGGTATCTACTCGTCCCCAACGGCGTACAAGTTATCAACGTCATCATCGGCTTATTCGTCTCATAAACCAATTTCGAAACCTCCGTCGGCTCGATTACCTCTTTTTTCGTCACCTTATAAGTATAACGAATGGAATTATAATGAACATAAATCACATCTCCGTCTTCCAACCTCTCTAACCCCGAAAAAATAAATTTATACTGGTTCGTACTATAAATATCCCCCGCCGAATGACCAGTTATTACGAAATTCCCAATCTCCCCCGGATATGCGCTCGCCCCGTTAATTCGATAATGCGCTACCCCGTTTTCCATCGCGCTCATTACCTCGTCTAACGAAACCCCAAACGCAACCGGCACCTCAACGTTCAACTTCGGAATTATCAACTTTGGCTCGCTCGAAACATTCATCGCCACCACCGTCGGGTCAACCGCGGAAATTTCACTCATCGGCGCCTCCCCAGGCGAAACATATGCCATAATCGGCGCAAAAATCAACCGGTTATACTGTAAGAATAAAACCAATAAAACTACCGCCACCCCCATAATAATCGGCGTCAGCTTCTTTCTTCGCTTCTCCCGCTTTACTCGCTCTGACGCTCTCTCGCGCATCTTTTCCTTAAACGCGCTCGAAAATCCCCGTTTTTCCTCATTTTTCTCTATTTTTTCCGTTAGCTTCTTCGCTTCTTCCGCCTCTGCCCGCTCCCGCTCAGATTTCAACTTTTCTTTCGCGACATAATCCCTCGCCGCCTGAGAATAATAATTTGAATAATATTTCTGATAATAATTTTGCCAAGCCGTATGATACTTTTTCCAATCTTCCGCCGAAACTCCTCGAACCAAACTTTCCTTATATTTTGTCGCGCTAGTCGGCTCCTTTTTCTCCTCAACAATCTCCTTAACGAACCCAACCCCCGCTTTTTCATACGCCTCTAATACCTTCCTCCGCGCAATTTCCGCGGCGGTTTTTCTCTGACGCTCTGAAGATGAAAGCCCACCTTTTTCTGAATCCATACTCCCCCTATTATAACATAAAAAATTATGCTACAATCATATAAAAGGAGATTTTTATGTTTGATACTGATAAATATAAAAAACTAATGAACGAAGCTCTTGAAAAATTCCGCGACGAGCTTAAAAAAGTCAGAACCGGTCGTGCGCACCCCGATATGCTCGCCGGCGTTAAAGTCGAGGCTTATGGTCAATGGATGCCTTTAAATCAAGTCGCAAACGTAACCGTCTCTGGCGCGACTATGCTCCTCGT
The DNA here is from genome assembly GCA_964460285.1 of uncultured Candidatus Saccharibacteria bacterium. Classification (GTDB taxonomy): domain Bacteria; phylum Patescibacteriota; class Saccharimonadia; order Saccharimonadales; family Saccharimonadaceae; genus Nanosyncoccus. The sequence goes on along the minus strand of CAYWPO010000018.1, from coordinate 4,690 downwards.
TACCCCTTATGACCCCTCGACCATCCCCAACATCTCCAACTCTATCCGCTCCGACTCCACTCTCGGTCTCAACCCATCTGACGACGGCCGCGTCGTCCGCGTCCCCATCCCGCCTCTAACCGAGGAACGCCGTAAAGAAATCGTTAAATCCGCCTCGAAATTCGTCGAAGAGTCGAAAGTAAAAATCAGGAACATTCGCGAAGATGCCCGAAAAGATTTGAAAGCCGCCGAGCTCCCCGAAGACGCGAAAAAGCGCGCCGAAAAGGGAATCGACGATTTAACCAAGGAGTTCAACGATAAAATCGACTCCGAATTTAAGGCCAAAGAAGCCGAAATTATGCAAATCTAGCCAAATTTAGCTTAAACGTGATAAAATAATTTTATGAATACTGTTCTCGGGATTATTATTGGTCTCCTTGTTTTAATGATTTTAATTGTTGGTCATGAATTTGGCCATTTTCTCCTCGCTCGGAAAAACGGCGTCCGCGTCAAGGAATTCGGAATCGGTTTCCCGCCTCGCGCCGTCGCTTGGCGTCGAATTAAGGGAAAATGGATTAAATACCCGAAGTCTGAATGGAAATCTCCGAACGAAGTCTTAAAAGCCGTCGGAAACGATAAGTCCGAGAAAAAATCCGAAGCCCCCGAACCTCTGATCTTGAGCCTTAACTGGCTCCCTATCGGCGGCTTCTGTCAGATGGACGGCGAGTCCGACTCCGATACTCGAAAAGGAACTTTCGGCGCCGCTTCCTATTGGTCGAAGACCAAAATCCTCTTCGGTGGCGTTTTAATGAACTGGCTCATGGCATTTCTTATCCTGACCGTCCTCGCGTGGACTGGGATGCCGCTTTTCCTAGAAAACCAATTCACCGTCTCCTCCGACGAACGCCTTTCCCGAACGAGTTACGTCGAAGTCGTTACCGTCGCCGAGGGTAGTCCCGCTGAAGCCGCCGGCTTTCGAGTTGGCGACAAAATCATTACTCAAAACGGCGAAGAAATTTATAGCGCCTATGATATCGCCAGTCGCGAAACTTTTCAAGGCGGCGAAACCGTCGAATATAAAATTAAGCGAATTAGCTCTAACCCCGATTGTCCAGTATGCATCCAAGCCCCTTGTCCCTGCGATTTAGAAAATACCGAAATCGAAGAAACCCTTACTGCGACGCTTAATTCCTCCGATGCAAACTATCTCCTCGGCGTAACGATGTCCGGCGGCGGCTCCGTTAAAAAATATACTTGGTCTGCGCCCCTCATCGGCCTCGGAACAACCGCCCAGCTCACTAGCGAGACCTTTAAAGGTTTAGGAGAGATGCTCTGGAATTTAGTTACCGGTGCCGCCCGCCAAGTCTCCCTCGATAGCGAAACTCGCGAACAGGGTCGCGAACAAATTTCCGAAGCCGGACAAGGCGTTACCGGAATCGTCGGAATGCTCGGCGGTATCTTCCCGAACTTCGTCGGCTCCGCCTCCGACGTCGCTTTTCTCGCCGCTTTAATTTCGGTTAGCTTGGCTTGTATGAACGTTCTCCCGATTCCCGCGCTCGACGGCGGTCGTTGGTTCTTAATTACCCTCTATAAACTAAGAAAAAAGAAGCTGACCAAAGAAAAAGAAGAAGCGATCGTTACGAAAGCCTTTATCGTTCTTCTCGGCTTAATGGTTGTCGTAACTATTTTGGACATTATAAGGTTATTTTAGCCATGCCAAAATCGTCGTCCAACTCTAACCTTAATCACAAGAATAATCCCTCTAATCCCCCCATTATACCACAAAACCCTAAAAAAGTCAAGAAACCTCTTTGGAAAACCATCTTTTTTATCCTAGGTTTGTTAATCTGGGTCGCCTTTGGTATCCTTATCAGCCAATTCGCCATCGTTTTCCTCCTTTATCTCCTCTTAGGAAAAGAAACCCTTTCGACCCCAGTTTGGACAACCATCATGAACGCCCTCGTTTATTCTCTCGCCCTATTCTTAATTATTTTCATTCCTCCCCGTCTCTTTCGACGCCCCTTTAGAACCCCCAAAAGCCCCCTTAATAAAAACTGGCTCACCAATCGCGAGCAACTCGGTCTCCGCGGTCTCCCGACCTGGACTGATATCGGTCTCGCTCCTGTTGGCTTAATCCTTTATCTCATTCTCGCCGTCATTTTCACCGCCGTCTTCTCTAATTTCCCATTTTTTGACCTCAAAGAGGCTCAAGACGTCGGCTATAACTTCCTCGCCTCCGGCTTCGATCGCGCCGTCGCTTTCTTTGCGCTCTGTGTTGTTGCCCCCGTTGCTGAAGAAATTATCTTTCGCGGTTTCCTCTATGGAAAACTCCGCGCTAAAATCTCCGGAAAGTGGTCGCTTTTTCTCTCAATTTTCCTCGTTTCGCTTCTTTTTGGGATTCTTCATGGTCAATGGAACGTCGGCGTCAACGTTTTCGCGATAAGTCTCGTTCTTTGCGGTCTCCGCGAAGTAACCGGAACGATTTATTCCGGTATCATTCTTCATATTATTAAAAACACTATTGCTTTTATTCTTCTTTATATCATCGGCAGCGGGCTTTATTAAAACCGCTTAACTTTGACTTTTTCCGATATTCCGTCTAAACTAGAAAAATCCTAATTCTAGTTTACTAGACGTACCTTAGGAAATTTCTCTGAGGGGAGGGAATTACATGGCAAGAGTTACCTGTAAAAATACTTGCTACGGTCTCGTCGAGGTCAAACAGCAAGGTTCCGACTACGTTCTCTACGTCGGCGGCAGCATCAAAGCCATCTCCAAGGACTTGAGCTATATCATGTCCGAATACGACAAGTATTAACCCCTAACCCCTGCCCCGCTCAAGCGGGGCTTTTTGATAACGCAAATAAATCCTAAATATTGCGTTTTAGCGCTTTACAATTCGCAACCAAGCGCTCATGAAACGCCTCTCTCGCTTTCTGAACATTTTCCGGCTTCCCTTGCCACGCTTCCAATGCCGGCGCTTGCAACGCCCGCGCAAACGAGAACGTAACGGGAAACGGGAACGGCCCATTGTTCGTTACATGTTGTAAATTGTCCGTCGCCTGTTGGACTCCCTGCCCACCCGATAAGAAAACTACCCCCGCAATCTCTTTCGGAACGTGTGCCTTTAGAACTTTCGCCGTCGCCTCGCCGACCTCTTCCGGCGTCGATTGCGTCGCGAACTTCTTCCCAGAAAGAACCATGTTTACCTTCAAAATCGTCGCGGAAAGCCTCACTTTCTTCTTTTTTAGCTGCTCAAACAGCTCATCTAAAATCTCCCCCGTTACTTTCGCGCATTTTTCAATCGAATAATCCCCATCATGTACTACTTCCGGCTCAACAATCGGGACAATTTTTGCCTTTTGACACAAAAGCGCGTAATCCGCTAAAATCTCCGCGTTTTTTCTAATCGCCAATTTCGTTGGCGTCGAGGGCGTTATCTCAAACGCCGCTCGCCATTTCGCAAATCTCAGCCCCATCTCATAATATTCCGCCAACCTCTCCGATAATCCTTTCAGCCCAATCGTAAACTTCTCGCTCGACCCTGGAAAATTTACTAACCCCTGATCAACTTTAATCCCCGGAATAATCCCTTTCGCCGTCAGGAACTCCGTAAAGTTTCGCCCGTCGTCCGCGAGCTGTCGCGCCGTCTCGTCAAACAAAATCACGCCGTTGACATATTTCTCCAAGCCCTCCGTCGTAAAGAAAATGTTACGATAATTTCGTCTATGGTCATAATCATCCAAAATCCCCGCTTCTTCGAACTTCTTATGAATCGACCCGCCCGACTCGTCCGCCGCCAAAATTCCTTTCCCGTTTCCAACCAAACTCGCCGCAATCAGCCGAATATTTGTCCCCTCTTCCTTTTCTTCCTCGACCCGCTCCGTTAGCGTCTCAAAAGACAAAGTCTCATCCAGCTTCGAGTTCTCAACGTTCTCTTTCGCATACAAAAGCGCGTCCTCAACCGACTTTCCCTTCAAGCTCGCCCCCAAAAACGACGCCGCCGCAATCGAATAAACCGAAAGATGCGTCAACAAATCTTTCTTCGGAATCGTCCAATCCACCTCTACTCCGTCCACACTCGCCCCCGTCTCCGAAAACCGACAAACTTTCCCCCGCGGCTCCGCCCAAGCCAAATCCCCGTCCGAGAACACAAAATCCGCTAGCACCACTAACTCCGCCGCGTTCTTATTCATCTTCTTCGGCGCATAAACCGCCAGTCGAACCGACTTATTTTTATTCAAAAAATCCTTAATTTTCTCGCTTAGCTCGCGCGTAATATTCGCCGACCGGTCAACAAAAATCCACTTCACCCCCTTCTCCGGAACGAACTCTGTTCGTTTTCGCTCGCTCGGAACAAAATACGCAATCTCCTCCCCCTTACAGAGTACATAACGATAGTTCGCCGTCTCAACCGTATTTTTCAGCTCCCCATCCTCTAAAAACTCCGCTTTCGAACCAGCGATTTTCGCCTCAATCCCAAATTTCCCCAGAACTTCCAAGGTCACTACCGCTCCGGAAAACACTGGTACTCGCCCGAAGAAATTATGTCCCTCCCCGTTAAACCCTAAGTTCATCCAAAAAACGCCGTTCTCGTCTTCCTCAAAACTATCTCTCCGCTCATCCAACCTCAAATAAACATCTTTTAATACATTTCCAACAATCAAAATTTCGCTCATGGTTTTATTATAGCATAAAAAATGTTATGATT
>CAYWPO010000017.1:0-10798 GCA_964460285.1 uncultured Candidatus Saccharibacteria bacterium | reverse complement strand
CAGGCGACGGGGTATCTTCCGGAGTCGATTAACGATTCGGTTTTTGCGATTATGGGGGAGACGTTTGGATTTTTAGGGTTGGCGATTATTGTGATGATTTTTATGATATTACTTGCGAGGATTTTAGGGGTAGTTGAGAGAGGGGAGGACGAGGAGCATAGGTTGATTGCAGCGGGGGTATTTGCGTGGATTTTGGTTCAGATGGCGGTTAATATTATGGCGATGACGGGGCTGATTCCGTTGACAGGGATTACGTTGCCGTTGATGAGCTACGGGGGGACGAGTATGATGTTCGTCGCGATTAGCTTGGGGCTGGTTGCGCAGCTTTCGTGTTATACTAGAAGAGTAAAAACTAGTCAGAAGAAGAGTTATAGTTCCAGAGGGGAGAGGAGAGAAGAATGAAAGTTTTGGTAGTTGGGGGAGGAAGCGGGGGGCATATTACGCCGGCGGTAGCGACGGTTAGGGAAGTTTTGAAGCTGAGTCCGCGGGCGAAGATTGAGTTTTGGACAGACAGGAAATATTACAGGAATGTTGTAAAACTTACAACATTAGGAGAGGCGGCAGATGAGTTCCACGGAGAAGTTGGGCGAGCCGGAGTAGGGAAACAGAGGATTCAGCGAGTTAAAGTTCGGAAAGTTTTAGCGGGGAAGTTCAGGCGATATGCGGGGTGGGAGCTGAAAGATTATTTTGAACATTTTTCGTTAACGGTAAAAGATTTAATTTTAGGGAATATTTTAGGATTTTTAGGATTTTTAGGGGGGCTGGGTCAGAGTTTTTTCCGGTTGATTAAAGATAGGCCGGATGTAATCTTTTTAAAGGGTGGGTTTGTCGGGTTACCGGTCGGATTGGCTGCGAAGACTTTAAGGATTCCGTATGTGGTTCATGAATCAGATACGGTTCCAGGGTTAGCAAATCGAATCTTGATGAAAGGGGCGAGAGTGGTGGCGATGGGGAGTTCGTTCGAGGAGGAAGAATTAAGGAAGAAATTTAAGATTCGAGGAGAGGTAGAGTGGGTCGGAACGCCGGTAGGGGAGGAATTCAAAAAAGTTAGTTTGAGTCGGGAGAAAAGTTTAAAGCGGGCGTTTTCGTTTGAACCGGAGAAGCCGCTAGTAGTTATTACTGGCGGGAGCCAGGGGGCGCGGAATTTGAATGAGGCGGTAAAAGAAATCTTGCCGGAGATGTTAAAGTTTACGAGCGTAGGGTTAGTCGCGGGGAGAAAACATTACGAAGAGCTGGTTGAGCTGAAAAAATACGAGGATTGGGAGGGGGCGAAGTTAAAGTCGAACTTTAGAATGTGGGAGTTTAATTCGACGATGAACGAGTTGATGGGGGCGGCGGACGTAGTAGTTTCGAGGGCGGGGGCGACGACGATTGCGGAGTTGGCGGCGCTAGAGAAGGCGGTAATTTTAGTTCCGTTTGAGCGGCTACCCGGAGGGCATCAAGTTAAGAACGCGGAGAAGTTGGAAAAAGAGGGGGCGGTAAGAGTAATTTATGATGAAAAATTATTAAATCAGCCAGGGTTATTATTAGAGGAGGTTCGGGGATTAGTTAGAAGTCCGAAGAAGAGGGAAGAGCTCGCGAAGAAATTGGGCGCGACGGCAAAGCGGGAGGCGGCGAAGAGATTGGCGGAGATACTGGTCGAGGTAGGGAAGAACCGAACTAAAACCGAACTTGATGAGCAGTGATTGGAGCGCGGAGGGAAAATGACAAGATTTTCGGAAATAACAGGGGAAAAAGCATGATTCGGAGCGGACAAACTATCGCCGGAAAAAGGGAAAAACCGGAGTCGGATTCGGAGCGAGCGCGGGCGAAAAAATATTACCAAAAAAAGAAGTTAATCGCGACGGGAGTTGTCGTAATTTTAGGGGGGATTTTAGTTTGGATGAGTTTAAGGGCGGGGGCGGAGTTTATTAAGATAATTTCGCGGCAGGAGGAAGTTGAGGAAGTAGAGATTAATCCGACGATTGAGGTAATTGATGAGGCGACGGGGGTAACGGCGAAAATGAGCGCGAGAATGAGAGAGTTTATTGCGAATTTAGAGACAGAGCTAAGAGAGAGAGGACTGACAGTTACGCAAGCGCGGATTCCGGTTGGGAGGCTTCGAGAAGTTGATTTGAGTTTAGCGGAGTTTACGGGGACTTTTAAGGTTAGTTTAGATCGGGGGATTGGGGTAACGGCGGAAGATATAGAGAGGATGATAAAGTATTTAAGGGAGAGGGGGATTGAGACGGTTGAGTATGTTGACGTTAGGGTTGAGCGAAAGGCATATTGGAGATAGAATATAGTTATGGTTAATGAAATTAAAAAATATCGGGAGTTTTTAGAGAGGGAGATGAAGAAAGGGAATCGGAGCGAGGAGCTGTTTCGGTTACACGTTCAGAAAATTGCGGAGTTTCAGCATGAAAGATTGGTTCACCTTTTAATTATGTTATTTTTTATTTTCTTTACGGTAGTTTTTCTAGGGGTAACGGCGGTTTTGTTCGCGTTTTTGGCGGTAAGAGGGAATGGATTGTTATTCGGATTGATTTCAGGATTGGATTTGATTTTGATGATTTTGTCGGTAGCGTATGTTCGGCATTATTATTATCTTGAAAACGGGATACAAGGGTTATATGAATTTACGGAGAAGATGAAGAGGGGTAGATAGTTGCCTGGAGGGGTTTGGGAGAGGGGTTAGGAGACGATTTAAGCGGGAAAAGTATATTATCGTTCCCTAAGTTCGGTTTTTGTTCTTGAGGTTTTTTGAGGGTGGCGGAATTAAAGATTTTTTGGAAAAAATTTTTGGTTGGAGTTTTTGAGGATTTTAGTGGGGAAAAGAGGGAAAAACGGGGAAAATTTGGATTTTAGGCGAGGTTGGCGGGTTTACAGGGGTCGGAGGAAAAATTTGGGGTTAAGTTCGGGATTTGTTTGGGATTATTATCTCGCGCCTTGCTTGACGAAGTTCCTTTTCGGAACCGTGAGTCCTCGCGCCCGTCTTTACGGGGCTCGGCTCTCTACAGTCTCGGCAGCAGCCTCCGACAGTTTCCTCAAAGAAACATTCGCCAACGGCGCTGATGTAATATGTTTCGAAAAGGACATAATTTGTTCTTAGCGTATTGTTATAGTATTATGAGTGTTTATGCGTCTGGTTTTTAAAGTGCTTATGTCTCGAAAGAGTTATTGTGCGACATTGAATGTGAAAGGAGAGGCGCGAGTTGCTGATGGCGGTATTTAAGGATTGATGAGAGTATGAAGTGCGGTTTGATGGTTGAGCTGCGAGGAGAATTGGTTGTGGTTGCGACGTAATTGTATTCTAGGGTTATTTTTTCTCGTTGTGAGTAAAGGTTAAGAAAGTTTCCGGTTCCTCTGAGGGGTTATTTTTATCGAGGAAATAGAAGCCGTCGCCAGAGATATCTTTAATAATGCCTTTGGGTTGATTTTCGGGAATTTTAGGGGTTTCTAGAGGCTTTTCAGAAGAAGCTGGGTTAGGTTCAGGTTTGGGGGTAATAGAGCTTAGAATGGGAGTTTGGAGGGAATTAGGGGATTTTTTGTTCTTTCGTTCCCTTTTTCGCTTGGCTTTTCCCTGTTCGGGCTTCTTCGGAGAAAGGGTAATTTCTTCGGTCTTCTCGGGTTTTTCGGTAACTTTAATTTCCTCTTTTTTAGAGGCAAAAAGTTTTCCGAGGTCTTTTAAGCCTAGACGATCGGTTTTTTCTTCGGCGGTATTCGGGGAGAGTTTGAGTTTTTTGAAATTAGCGGCGGGGGTATTAAGTTCGGTTTTCGTTCGGGAGTTGGGGTTGTAGGACTTGGACTTTACTACTTCGGAAGATTTAAAGAGAAAATTAGGGATTTCGCGCGGAGCGCGTTTAGTTCCCTCTTCGCCGGCGAGACGACCGGAATCGGAAAGCTCTTTTTTATACTTTTCGCTTGCTTCGATTGTCTCGCGGATTTCTTCTTCGACGACCGCGCGAGGACGAGAGTATTTTTCGCGACTGGAGGTAATAATTTCTTCGAGGTTATCTTTAGGGGCTTCGGGGATAGAGAGGGTAGTAGCAGAGAAAGCGGGGACTTTTTCGCCGTTGATAATCATAGAGATAATAAAATTACGGTTATTCATCTGAATTAAATCGGATTCGTCGAAAGTCGGTTCGAATTGCTTAACGAGAACTGGAGCATCATCAGCGCTAACGCGAAAGCTAATCGTCGTCCCGACGTTCCCAAAGACGGCATCACGAACGGAGTCGGTCATTTGGGCGGTATATTGGTTCGCGACGGTTAGATTAAGCCCGTATTTGCGCGCTTCGGAAAGAATAACGGCGAAAGAATCGGTTGCGAAATTCTGAAACTCATCAACGTAAAGATAGAACGGTCGGCGATCCTTAACGTCGGGAATATCAGAGCGGGACATAGCGGCAAGCTGAACCTTAGTTACTAAAAATGCGCCTAAGATTCCAGCATTATCTTCGCCAATTAAACCCTTAGAAAGATTAACAACAAGAATTTTCCCCTCGTCCATGATTTTTCTAACGTCGAAACTAGACTTAGGTTGACCGATGATGTTACGGATGATCGGGTTCGCGGTAAAGGCGCCGACCTTATTCAGAACAGGGGCGATACTTTCGGTAACTTGTTTGTCGTTCCAAGTTCCGAATTCTTGTTTCCAGAACTGAAGAACGGTTACGTCTTTACAATAGCTCAAAGTTTCTTTTCTAAACTCGCGGTCGGTTAGCATTCGGCTAATGTCGAGTAAAGTTGTTTCTGGCCTGTCCAATAAAGCTAATAGCGTATAGCGTAAAATATGTTCAAGACGCGGACCCCAGCTCTCGCCGAACATACGCTTCAGAACGCCAATAACTTCAGAGGAGACGTTAGGCTTTCTCGCGGGGTCGGAAAGTTCCAACGGGTTAAAGGCAACCGGGAATTCGGTATCGGCAGGGTTAAAATAAACGACGTCTTTAATTCGGCTTTCGGGGATAAATTTTAAGTTATCGACGGCAAAGTCACCGTGAGGGTCGATAATACAGTAACCTTGATTGTAAAAGATGTCGGAAAGAGCGAACAGCTCGAGCAAACCAGATTTACCGGCGCCAGTTTGGCCGATGATATAAACATGTCTACTTCTATCTCGACGGAGTAATCCGAATTGGTGATTGATTCCGCGGAAATTAGTTAAACCGAAAGCAGAGATATTTTCGTCGTTAGTCGGATCGCCGGTTATAAGCGGGAGCTTAGCAGGCGGTTCAGCGGTTTTGGTATTTGCCCAGACGATATTCGGAGTTTCGACGGAAGTATGAGGGAGATGATAAACGCTCGCAAGTTCGGAGATGTTGAGAATAAAACCATCATCGGTAAACTGTCGCAACTTATAACTATCTAACGCTTCCGGCTCGAAAGTACTCCCGAGCATCTTAAATCCGTTTAGATTAGTTGAGTTGTATTGTTTAAAGGTTCCGATAAGGGCCTGCATATTAAGCTTCGCGGAAATCTCGTCGGCACCGAGATAAGCAAGGCGGATTTTAACTTGATAACCGAGCTTCGTCGCTTTTTCTTCGGCTTTAGAGATTCGGGTTTTATCACGTTCGGAGATTTCGACCTTGACGGTTTTTCCGTCGGCGGTAACTTTTTCGCCGCTACCGGTCGGGGGAGTCCAAAGCGCGCCGAGGATTTGAATGAACCAAGAAAAATCGATATCGACGCCAAAAAGGGAACTCAATAAGCCGTTCGACTTAACGCCGGACTTGATTTTAGAAATCCATTTATCGGTTGTTGTTTTATGCCAATCGTCGGCGATTGGACGAGTTAGAATTTGAATCCAAAGTTCTTCGTTATGATCGGGGTCGAGCTTCGCGAGAGTACCGGTAATCCCAGCGAGCGGATCGACTTCGAAATTTTCGAAAGTTTTTATCGGGAGAGCTTCGTTTTCGTTTAGGGTTAGTTCGGCAGAATAAACGAGTTCGTGTTTACGGCGATTATCGACGTAATCTTCGTTCATTTTATAGATTTGGACGGTAGGATATTGAGAGTAAATTTGACCCTCGACGAAAGATTGGAGGATTTTCGGAACCCAAACATAGAAGCGGATTTGACCGCCGGAGGAGACGATTTCGAAGGAAAGATGCTCCTGAACGCCGCCAGAGGCATGAAGTTCGTTTTTATCACGAAGGATTCCGTGAAGCGAAGCGAAAAGCTGTTCGGCGGCAAGCTCCTTTTTATCGTTTGTTCGCGGGATTTCGAGCATCAGGAGGACAGAATCGACATTCAAAACTTTTAGGCGGTTAGCCTTTTTATAGTTAAGATAAGTTAGATACGCAAAAATACCGACAATCGGAATCCAAATAATCGGGGTTAAGATGAACTTAATAATTTGCGTGAGCATAGATAGACTTATTTTAGCATATTTAGCTAAAAATGTCTAAGAAGATTACGCTAAATCGTAGAGGTTTTTATCGATTTTCTTAAAGAGGGATTTATTTTGGAGATTTAAGAGGATAGTAGTTTCCTTGACCTTACGGGAGGCGAGGACTTCGGCAATAATTTCTTCACGCGAGAGAGGGCGGTTGGCTTTTTTAATAATATTAACGATAATATCGGAAACAGTTCCCTTTTTATAGCCCCAAGTATCGAGCGCGTAGATTCCGCGACCGATCAGAACGAAACGGGAATCTTTAATAAGTTCGTTATGAATGGCCTGGACAGTGACGTTTTTACGCTTAAAATTAGAGCTGGCGATGGCTTCGGCGATTTCGTTGAAATGCATCGGTTTTTTAGCGTTTTCGAGAATGACGAAGATTTTATCACGGATGTTTTTAGGGTTAACAGTCGGCCATTTCGAGAGCCCCCAAAGTCCGTTAAGGGTAGAGAGATTTTTCGAGAGCGAAGCGACGGCGGCGATATGAGAAGGATGTTCATAATCGAGGCGAGAATCGAGCTCGTCGAGAGAAAGCGGGGATTTATTTTCTTTAATAACTTTAACTATTTCGTCGACTTTAGCCTTAATTCCCTTTTCGTCGCCGTATTCGGCGATTCCGAGACCGAGGAAATATCTATCGTTTTCGGGGATAATCGTTAAAACGGAAGAAATCTCCCCAATAAAGTTTAAGCCCGCTTTTTCGGCGTTAGTCGATTTACGGCCGTAAATTTTATCGGCGAGATCAGAGATTTTAGAGATGCGACCAGTTTCGGTTAAGTTACGAATAATAAGTTTTTCGGCGGCAGGGAGATTTTTAATTTTTCCCTCTTTCGCGTTAATGCGGAGGCGAATTAGAATGACTTTTTCGAGTTGGCGGACGCGTTCGCGCGTAACCGAGAGAGAATCGCCGATTTGTTCAAGAGTCTCTTTATGTCCGGAGAGCCCAAAACGACACGAAATAATTTTCTTTTCGCGGTCTTGATCGATGATGTTTAGGCTACTTTCTATCGCTTGAGCGATGATTTCCGCATTTTGATCCATTAGTGATATTTTTCCTTATTTCCACCCCATTGATATTGAAACTTATAAATATAATAGCATAAAAATTCGCTAATGTCAACTAAAAATAGTTGGACTTTCCGAAAGAACGAGGTCGAATGAAAACCTCCGTTTATTATACTACAAATTTTTAAAAAGTGGCAAGAAAATTATACTAATGTTTATTTTTTCTTAGTAGATTTTTTAGTAGTTGTCTTTTTAGCGGATTTAGTAGATTTTTTAGCTTTTAAGGCAGCTTTAGCGGAAATTTTTGAGCCAAATTTTTCTTCGAGGAGCTTACGAGCTTTTTTCTCAGTAATTTTTTTCGGGTCTTCGTCTTTACTGATTTTAAGGTTAGTTCGGCGACCTGGACCTTTAATATAGGGACCGTAAGCGCCGTTGATAATCATGACGTCGCCCCAGTCGGCGATAATGGAACTTAATTTTTCTTCGTAAAACTTATTCGCGGTCGCGAAGGTAATTTTATAGGGATTTTCACCTTTGAGGGGGATATTATATTTTCCGGCTTTTAGGTAGGGACCGAAAGGGCCGGAAGAAGCGATAAGTTCGGTTCCGTCTTTAGTTTTTCCGAGCGAACGGGGAAGCTCGGGAAGTTCGAGCTGTTTTAAAGCCATCTCTAGCGTTACGGTTTTTACGGTTATTCCTTTCGGGAGCGGGGCGAAGCGGGGCTTTTTTCCGGATTCTTTTTCGTTATCGCCGACTTGGATGAAACCGCCGTTTTTACCGATTTTAGCGTAGATTTTTTCGCCGGATTTCGGGTCGGTTCCGAGTTCGACGGCGGCGTTATAACGTTCGACGAAAGAGGAATTGCCGACAAGTTCGGAAAACGGGGTATAAAAATCTTTCAGCATTTTTACGCGTTCGAGTTTTCGCTCGGCGATAAGGTCGAGACGCTTTTCGACGTCGGCGGTAAAGCCATAATCGACGATTTGGTCAAAATTTTCGAGGAGGAAGTCAGAAACGAGCTCGCCGACGGGGGTCGGGAGGAGCTTTCCTTTGGTTGCGCCAGTTTTTTCGCGAGCAGTTCCCTCTTTTAGCTCGTTATTTTCGAGTTTAAGTTCGATAACTTCGCGTTCTTTTCCCTCGGATTCGCCTTTTTTAACGTAATTACGGGCTTGGATGGCGGTCATAATTGAGGCATAAGTGGACGGGCGACCAATTCCGAGTTCCTCGAGCTTTTTAACGAGGGAGCCTTCGGTATAACGGGCAGGGGGTTTTGAGAAAGTTTGGCGCGCGGAGAGTTCTTTGGCAGTAACTTTTTCGCCTTGTTTAAGGGTAGGAAGTTCGATGTCCTTCGATTTTCCATAGACTTTTAAGAAACCGTCGAAGAGAAGGACTTCGCCGCGGGCAATAAAGCTGAGTTTCTCATTTTTAGAGGGGGTAAGGAAGACAGTCGTTTTAGCGATTTTAGCGGGGGTCATTTGAGTTGCGAGGGTACGAGAGCGGATGAGATGATAAAGTTTCTTTTCGTATTCGTTTTTTCCAGCAGAAGCAACTTCGATATGAGTGGGGCGGATGGCTTCGTGGGCCTCTTGAGCCTCGGCGGATTTAGTTTTAAAATGACGGACTTTTAGATAGTTCTCGCCGTAGTTATTTTTAATATAATCCGCGATACTTTTCAGGGCGAGATTAGAGAGGTTGAGAGAGTCGGTTCGATGGTAGGTGATATGACCGGCTTGATAGAGACCCTGGGCGGCGTTCATAGTCGTTCGGGAGGAAAAACCGAGACGGGAGTTTGCTTCGATTTGGAGCGCGGCGGTCGTAAAAGGAATTGGGTTAGCTTTAATTCCCTCGCTTTGGTCGATAGCGGAGACGAGGTAGTCGGAGTTTTTGAGCGATTCGAGGAGGGATTTTGCTTCATCGAGGGTTTTAGGGGTATTTTTCTCAAGAGTGGCGGGAAAAGTTGAATTTTGATGATTTAAGAATAGACCAGAGACTTTAAAGGTAAACTTTTCGCCGAATTTTTCGATTTCGCGCTCTTTTTCGACGATGAGGCGAAGAGCAGGGCTTTGGACGCGACCGGCGGAGACGGCGCCAGGGACTTTTCGGCGGACGACGCCGGAGAGGTCGAAACCAACGAGCATATCGAGAGTTTGGCGTGCCATCTGAGACGAGACCATCGCCATATCGACGGTTCGGGGATTTTTAATTGCGTATTCGAGGGCGGGTTTAGTAATTTCATGAAAAGTAATACGGCTAGTTTCTTTTGGGAGATTTAAGACTTCGAGAAGATGCCAAGAAATCGACTCTCCCTCGCGGTCTTCATCGGTCGCGAGCCAGATTTTATCGGCGGATTTAGCGGCCTTTTTGAGGTCAGAGACGATTTTTTTATGACCAGGATCGATTTCGTAGGTAACGGAAAAATTATTTTCGACATCAACTTTAGTATCTTTGCGGATATGACCAACAGAGGCGAGGACATGAAAATCACGACCGAGATATTTCTCAATTGTTTTAGCTTTAGCGGGAGACTCGACGATAACTAAATTTTTTGACATATTATATATAGTAGCATAAAAGTAAACAACAAAAAAGCCTCAGGTAAGGGTGGGCATCACCTGAGGCTATTTTGCCCTATAACGCTTCGATTTATATACCGGGGAAGCCCCGGAAGCGTAACCCACCTCACACAAAATTGGGGCCCGCCGGTTATAGGGGTTGCTACGCTTTCGAAAAAGTCCCTCAAAAGTGGAGGTAATACTTATAAGATTTATAACCATAGAAGAAGAAATCATAAATCCGAGGGGTTTCAAAAGCGCGCAACTTTTGTTACACTAAGAGTATAACAAAAATATTGATTTATTTAGGTACAGATTAGGGTCAAAAACCCTAACTTGTTTCCATTATAGCACACAATTTTAAAAAAGTCAACACTTTTTTCACATTTTTTATGAAAATCAAACAAATTTTACCCCAAGACAACATTTTTTTACAGAGATTAGATTCTATTGCGCTTAAGCCTAAAATGTTATATTATTACGGAGAGCTGCCGAAAGAGGAGCAAAAGGTAGTCGCGATTGTTGGGGCGAGGAAAAATACGAAATATGGGGAGGAGATTGCGTATCGATTGGCGTATGATTTGGCGAAAAAGGGGGTAATAATCGTTTCGGGGTTAGCGTTAGGGATTGATTCGATTGCGCATAGAGGGGCAGTAGCTGCGGGAGGAGTAACGATTGGGATTTTGGGGACGGAGATTGAAAAAATGTATCCCCAGAAGCATACGGAGTTGGCGGAGAAGATGGTGGAGCTAGGCGGGGCGGTAATGAGCGAGTATAAGATGGGAGATAAAATGAATTATAAGGGGTCGTTTTTGGCGCGAAATAGGTTGATTTCGGGGTTGGCGGATATTGTCGT
>CAYWPO010000016.1:0-11277 GCA_964460285.1 uncultured Candidatus Saccharibacteria bacterium | reverse complement strand
CTAAAACCGACGGAGAGAGTCAGGCTTCAGCTTCGACAACGGCAACAACAAAAATCGAGGATAAAACTTTTGATATTAGCGCGAGTGCGACAGTTTTAAAGGATTATACGCTTTATTTCAAGATGGACGGATTAAAGAAGATTATTAAGTCTTACGGAGACGCGCTTAACTATAGTTACGGAAGTTCGTTGGTGGATTTTGCTGAAGACATTGACGGAAATTGGTGGAAACTGAGTGTTCCAGAATTAATTGATTCGGTTGACGAACTAAGTTCAAGTGAGAAAAAAGAATATAAAGAAAAATACGATTGCGCGATTAACGAATTCAATAAATTACGAGATAATGATTTGAAGACTTATTATAAAGAAAATCCGTTTATCAAGCTAGAAAAATATACGGGAGACAAGAATTTCGCGGGAAGAGGTGACACATATAAAGTTTCATTAGACGCGGAAAAGTTGGTAGGTTACGCTAAGGCGATCGCGAAATCGACAAATGTTTCTGGGATTATAAAATGTTTAGACATTGAAGAAAATTCGAAGGAAATTGAAGATAATGTCGACATCGATATTGTTAAGAAAAACTTGGAAAATTTCCCGGAAGTTATCTTGATTGTTAAAAATAATTTTTTGGGAGCGGAGCTGACGGGGATTTATGTTGAAGGTTCAAAAAGAGAGATTGAAGAGGAGAACGAGGGATATTCTTATACCCATACAGTCGGAATAGACTTAAAAGCAGATATTAGTTTTTCGAAAAATACAGAAACTGTGACTGCGCCAGAGGGAGCAAAGAGCGTAACTGAATTAGTTGATAAAGTTACAGAGTTAATCCAAAGCGCTTTCGTCAGTAGTTATAGTTACGATTATCCATATCCAGATTGCAACTCGGAAGATGAGACGAATTGCGTTTCGGTCGTAGAAACAGTCGACAAAAGAGAGAACGATTATTCTGCGTTAAGCGCATATATTACTTCTTATATAGCCAATAATAACGGGAAAGTGCCTCCGGAAGGAACATTGGACGCCTCTAAGGCAATAAACTCATCAGGATTAGATCCAGACGGGAATCCGTATAGAGCAGTGTTATTCCCGATAGAAAAACTTTCTAGTTATCAGGTTCCCGTAGTAGATTCTAATGGAACTGACGTTTATGTCGTGACGAAAGCGACTTGTGCTACTGCAGATGGGTCTGTTGGAGTTGTTGCTTCTGGGGACAACGAACGCAATTATGTTGTTTATGGAGCATTAGTTAACGGGGGCCAAGTTTGTTTATCAAGCAATTAAGATTGTTTAATTAAGTCTAAAAATTCCGATTCCGAGAGGGTCGGAATTTTTAATTTTTGAGCCTTAGCGAGTTTAGAAGCGCCAGGCTTGGAGCCGAGGATGAGGGCGGTAGTTGATTTAGTAACCGAGGAAGTGACGGTTGCGCCGAGTTCTCTTAGTTTATTCTCAGCGGCGTCACGAGAAAAGTTTTCGAGCGTTCCGGAGATGATGTAACTTTTTCCGGAAAGAGGAAGCGCAGAAGAGTCGGTAAAAGTCGGGGCGAGACCGAGAGAAGTTAGCTCATCAAGCATTTTTAAGTTATCTTCGTCGGCAAAGAAGGCAAGGATTGACTCGGCGACAACTTCGCCAATATCAGGAATTTCGAGAAGAGTGTCTTTTTCGGCAGTTTTTAGATTTTCGAGAGAATGGAACTTATTCGCGAGAAGAATCGCAGTTTGAGTTCCGACGTGACGAATTCCGAGGGCAGTAATAAATTTCGCGAGGGGAGGAGTTTTTGACTTTTCGATATTATCGACAAGCTTTTTCGCGGAAATTTCGGCGAAACGGTCAAGGGTTAAAAGTTTTTCTTTTGTTAGACGGTATAAATCAGGAAGAGATTTTACGAGACCAGTCGAAACGAGCAGTTCGACGTTTTTCTCACCAAGTCCCTCAATATCAAGCGCAGATTTCGAGGCGTAATATTCGATACTACGTTTTAGAATAAAGTCAGAGGTTTCGCCTTTAACGCGATAGACAACTTCGCCAACAGGACGCTCAAATTTAAGTTCAGGATATTGAGCCTTGAGGGCTAATTCATAATTAAAAGGTTTAGTTCCCTCTGGACGAAGAGAAGTTAAAACTTCTTTAATCTGGGGGATAATATCGCCGGCTTTATAAATTATAACCGTATCGCCAATTCGAACGTCGAGGCGCGCAATTTCGTCGGCGTTATGAAGCGAAGCGTGACGAACTATGGAACCGGCGATTTCGACTGGATCGAAAATTGCGACGGGAGTTGCGGCACCGGTTCGTCCGATAGAAATAACAATATCTTTAACTTTAGTAGTCGACTCTTCGGCAGGAAACTTAAAGGCAACAGCAGCGCGAGGAGTTTTTCCGATAATGCCGAGAGATTGATAAGTTTTTCGGTCGTTAATTTTAATAACCATTCCGTCAGTATTAAACGGAAGAGTTTTCCGATAGTCGTCGAGATTTTTTATGTAATTAAATAGTTCTTTTGTTTCGGAAGATTTAAAAACTTTATCTTCATTCGACGTTCGAAAACCGAGAGCGCGGAGTTTTTGATAAGCTAGACTATGTTTTTCGAGATTTGGCGTGACCAAATCGTAAGCAATAAATTTTAGATTGCGCGAGGCGGCAACTTTCGGGTCGAGTTGACGAATACTACCGGCAGCAAGATTGCGCGGATTAGCAAATTCTTTTTCACCGAGCTTTTTCTGACGAGCGTTAATTTTTTCGAAATCTTTTTTGAATAAAATAATTTCACCACGAACTTCAACATCGCCGAGCTCGCTGATTTTTAAAGGAACATTCTCGATAGTTTTAACGTTCATAGTTACATCTTCGCCAACGAGACCATCGCCACGCGTAACGGCTTGAGTAAAAAGCCCGTCTTTATATTTCAAAGCGCAGGCAAGTCCGTCCATTTTAATATCAGTAAAAAATTCTTCAATTTTTCCGCCAGGGATTAGCTTTTCGTTGCGAGAAATCCAATCTTTAATTTCTTCTTCAGAAAAAACATCAGCAAGAGAAATCATACGTTCTTTATGAGTCACTTTTTTAAATTTATCGAGCGGTTTTCCAGCAACGCGTTGAGTTGGGGAATCGGGAGTTATTAAATCAGGAAACTGCGTTTCGAGTTGGGAAAGTTCATGTTTTAGAGAATCGGCAGCAGCTTCAGACATAATTGATTCATCAAGAACGTGATAATGATAACGGTAATCATTAATCAAGTCGCGAAGTTTTATAATTCGCGCTTCGGCTTCTTTCCTAGTTAGATTTTTCATCATAGTTCAACATCCTCCTGTAAAATAAATATAAGTAAGCAGAAATATAGATAAAACTAAAGCAAGTCATCAGAAGTAGGCAAAACGGAACAAACGGAAAACCAGCGAGCCAGTCAAACAAGCTCTTGAACCAAAGGTCAAGCATAATAAGCGGCATCATCACGACAACCCAAACGATTGCCAAAACAAAAATTAAGTAAAGCAGGCGAATGATGAATTTAATACGACGGCTCGCCATTAAATCACTGGCGGTTCGCAACGCTTCAAGCGGGTAAAGCCCTGGAGCGGTCACGGCAACTAGCGCAACTAAACTACTCGATAAAAGATAACCCGATAAAATTAGCATTAGACTCGCAAAAAGAAAAAAGATTAGAGCATAAAACGGAGTCGAGAGAAAATCGGTCGAGATGGCGGCAGAGTAGGCGATAACGACGAGGAGAATCGGAATAGCCTGGATAAAAGCAACGATCAAAACAACAAAAGTAGAAACTAGCGGGGTTAAAGCGTTATAGAAACCGTCGCGAAGTTTTAGTTTATGGCCAGCAAGAAGGTGGCGTAAAAGATAAATAGTAATGAGCCAAATTAACAGAAAAATAATGATTGCAAAAACTTGTTGCGCCTCGGAAAGACCAGAAGAAAGTCCGCCGCTTGTTACGGTCGAGATTAAAAGAAGACCGGACTTCGCAAAATTACCAAGCTTCCCGTTAGCGAGAGCTTCATTGTTCTGCTCTAAAATGTTTTGGAATTGAACATAAGTTGATTCGTTCATTAGACCAACCAACAAAATATTGAGCGCGGTCATAATCAAAAGGAATGGCAAAAAAAGTTTCCAGTTCTTAAAAAGAATTTTGAAAGTATCGACGGCGTGAGTCGTTAAATTCGGAACGTTTAATTCCCTGACGTAATCTTCGCGGTAGCTGCGTTTAAAACTTTGGTGTAATTTAATACGCGGCTTTTTTTCAGATTTCTTTTTAGAATTTATATTTACCATTTTCGAGTCTTTCAATGCGTTTTTCGATTGGCGGATGAGTAGAAAAAAGGTTATTCAAACTTTTTTTATTAAGCGGACTAGAAATAAACATCGCTTCGGTCGCGGGATTTTGAGTCTTCATCGGGCGGGAGTGAGTTTCGAGTTTTTTCAAGGCAGCAATCATTCCCTCTGGATAGCGGGTAAGATGCGCGGCGGAAGCGTCGGCGAGATATTCACGTTCACGAGAAACTGCCATCTGAGCTAAACTCGCAGCAAGCGGCGCAAGAATCGAAGTAATTAAAATAATGATTAAACCAATCGGGCTATTATCATCGCTATCGCGACGAGAGCTATATCGCGCCATTCGCCAGCCAATATCGGCAAGCAAACCAACCATACAGACTAGACCGAAAACAATCGTCGATACGCGGATGTCGTAATTTTTAATATGAGACATTTCGTGCGCCATGACGGCAGTTAGTTCTTTATCGTCCATGATGTCGAGCAATCCAGTAGTTGCGGCGACGAGAGCGTGCTTCGGGTCGCGACCAGAAGCAAAAGCGTTCGGAGCAGGGTCATCAATAATATAAATCTCTGGAGTCGGAAGACCGGCAGTTAAACTTAGATTCTCGACGATATTATAAAGCCTTCTATTATCCTTTTTTTCAATCTTCTTCGCGCCAGTCATCGCGACAGCGAGTTTCGAGGCGGCAAAATACTGAAAAAGAGCATAAACCCCGGCGATAATAATTACTTCAACTGCTAAACTCCAATCATTATAAGCATAGGCAAAGCCTAAACCAATCGCGCCAATAAGGAGAATAAAACCGGAGATAATAATAACGGTATTTCTCTTATTGGCGGCAATTAGTTTATACATTTTAATTTAATTAGAACTTAACTTCAGGAGCGTTCTCGATTTTTGCGCGCTCACTCTCGGCAACTTCAAAATAATCACGAGTTTTAAAATGGCCGATAAGATTATTGATTATATTAGTTGGGAAAGTTTTAATTTTTGTATTAAGTTCTTTCGCGCCAGCATTATAGAAGCGACGAGCGGCCTGAATCTTATCTTCGACGTCTTGAAGCTGTTCTTGGAGTTTTTGGAAATTAGTATTCGCTTTTAGTTCAGGATAAGCCTCGGCGACAGCAAAGACACGCGAAAGAGCAGCGGTCATTTCGCTCTCGGCCTTAGCGGCGGATTTAACGGATTTCGCACCCATAATCGCAGAGCGAGCAGCGGTAACGCCCTCGAAAACTTCTTTTTCATGTTTAGCGTAGCCCTTAACGGTTTCGATGACATTCGGAATGAGGTCAGCACGATATTTTAGCTGGACGGTAATATCTGACCAAGCTTCGTTGACTTGTTCATCAAGTTTAACGAGTCCGTTATATGTTGACCAAAGGACGCCAATAATTAAAACTAAGACGATTAAAATTATTATTAAAGCTGTCATTTTTAAATTTTTCTCCTTTTATACGTATATATTATATATGGTTTTAGGAAAATAAACAATAAATTTTATTTTGTGGTAAAATAAAGAAAATAACCATAAGCTTAAAGGAAAAATATGGCAACAAAAAAGGCTCCAGCTAAGAAAACTACTAAAACGGCAAAGTCCGATGCGACGCCAAAAGAGATAATCGCGAAATACGATTGTCTCCAGACGCACGTAAAGATTTTAACTGTTTTATCTGGACTAATTTTAATCTCGGTAATTGTTTTAACAATTATTTTAGTAAAATGCGACGATTGTAAAGTAACTCCAAAAGCCGATACGAGCTCAAAAGTCGAGCCGCGCGAAAAACCGGATGAGCTACCGGAAGACGTCGAGGACGCAGAAGAATAGACTTGTAAAGGGCGGGGATGTTTGATATAATATCCCCGTAAACTTGCGAGCGTAGCTCAGTTGTTTAGAGCGCTTCCTTGCCAAGGAAGAGGTCGAGAGTTAGAGTCTCTTCGCTCGCACCATTTTGTTTTTGTAGATTCCGCGAATGGTGCGGGATTTTTTTAATTTAGTTTTCCGCGGCGGAGAGTGAGAACTTTATCAGCTTTGTCGGCAACGCGACGGGAATGAGTAACGATAATAACGATTTTATTATCTTTATGCGCAAGGTCGCGGAAGATTTCGATAATCTTTTCTTCAGTATCTTCATCGAGATTACCAGTTGGCTCGTCTGCCATAATAATCGGCGAATTTGAGGCAAGAGCGCGAGCGATAGCAACGCGTTGTTGCTGACCGCCAGAAAGTTTCCCAACAAGTCTTTTTCCCTCTTCGGCAGTAATCCCGACTTTTTCGAGATATTTATTCGGATCTGCTTTGCGATTATCAAAATCGGAGGCAACTTCAACGTTCTCCGCGGCAGTCATATATTTAATTAAATTATAACTTTGGAAAACGATATTAACATATTTTAAACGGAACTCCTGACCGGAAATTTTCTTTAGGCTCTTCGTATTAAATTTTACGTCGCCGTCCTGGAGTTTATCGAGCGCGGAAATTAGACTCAAGAAAGTTGTTTTTCCGGAGCCGGACTCGCCGACGATAGCGTAGATTTTTCCGGCTTCAAACTTAGCGTTTATATTATCTAAAACTTTTCTATCTTTATCGCCATTTTTATAACTATAAGTAAGATTTTCGATTGTTAGGGTATTCTTTTTTTCGTTCATATTATTCCTTTCCTGCTAAAATTTCTTTTGGCTCGTAGCGCATGATGCTGACCGAGGGGAGAATGAGTGCGAGGATAATTACGAGATAGCCAGTAACGAAGAGGAGGAGATAGTCGACTGGTTCAGCGTTAATATTAAGTTCGACTTTTTGGCTCTTGCGCGAAATATTACCAATTCGAGCACCAGGACGACCAAAGTTGCGTTCGGATTGTGCGGAAGAGGAGGCAGTTTGACTTTCTAAAATACTATTACCGAGCGCGCCGGCAAAAACGGTTCCAGTTATGCTCGCGAGCGCAAAGCCGAGAGTTCCAACAATCAGAAGTTCGGTTGCGATTTGACCGATTACATTTTTTCGGTCAGCACCGAGCGATATCAAAACGCCGATTTCGTAGCGACGGTCTTTAACATTTATCGTAACGATTAAAGTAATAATGATAACCGCGGCAATAATAACGATGATTAAAATCGTATTCGCAAAACTACCGACGGATTCGATTGAGCCGGCGAGACTATCATATTCAGAGGTATCGACAGCGACTTTTAAATTATTTTCGGAAAGCTCGGAAAATTCTTCGTTAATTTTAGATGTAAATTCTTCGGCGTTATCGGAGTTCAGCATATAAAAACTAACATTCTCGATGTTATAATTTCCGGAATTATAATCATCTTCGCTCAAGAATTTTGCGGCGGTTTCCGTATTCATGTAAATAGTATTCGCATCAGCGCGTTCGGAAGAAGTATCATAAATTCCAATAACTGTTAAAGTAATTTCTTGTTCGGAATAAACATTTTTTAAGGTAAAAGTATCACCAACTTTTAGCGAGTTGAGTTCGGAAAACTCATAGGAAATCATTGCGGAATCAGTCGAGGCTTCATCAAAATAAGTTCCGTCTTTGATTGTTAAAGTTTCCTCTTCAACGCCGTCAAGATAGGCGTAAGCGTTAATACCGGAAATGGTTATATCGGAATCGAGAGCGGTATCGCTAGAGTTAGATGAAGTTTCACCCATACCTGGGAAACCCATACCGCCCATCATTCCGCCACCCATACCTTTAAAACTTTTAGTCTCGACAGTTTCAAGATTATTAGAATTGGCGGAGGCAGAAAGTTCGTAAGAATAATCTTTTACATAATCTAGATAAGTCGTTGCGATTTCGTTCGCGGTTTCAACTGAAACACTCGGACGACTCATGGATTTGAACATCTCACTAGGGTCGCCACCTTGCGCGATTTCTGATTTTTGATTTTCGCGAATCGTATCCATATCTGGCTGAATGAGAACCGTTCCGCCAAGAGTCGATTTAGCATATTCCATTTGGGCAGAAACGGCGGTTTTTATAATAAACGCCGCGAGAACTAAATTCGCCATCATGAAAAAAATTAAGGTTAATATAATTGTTCGTCCGAGCTTACGCTTGATTGAGAGCCAGCTCCTTTTTAGCATATTTCTAAACATTAGTTTCCTTTCTTAATGATCTTATTATCATATAGAAAGTTTAAGAAAAGTTTAAAAAATATGATGAAAAATTGTTATGATATAATTATATTTGTATGGCTCGAAGGATAATTCGGTTTTTGGTCGTATTTTCGTTAGGGGTAGTTTCTTGTTATACTTATTTAAATCCGGAATGGTATAAAAATCTTGAGATAAATGCGTCGGATGTTAAGTTAGCGGTTAATAATTGTGAAAAAATAATTTCCGAAATTAAAAAATACGATTGGGATGTTAAGGTCGCGACGGCGATAATGAAAGCGGAAAGTAAATGTAACGTAAACGCGAAAGGCGACGAAGATATAACTTTTGAAGAGAACGGGCGGACTTATGGTTATTCAGTCGGAGCGTTTCAGGTAAGGATTTTGCCGGGGAGGGAAAATTGCGATACATTCGATTTGGAAACGAATGTAGAATGTGCATATAGTATATATGTAGATAAGGGGCGAGATTTTACGGATTGGAGTATGTTTTTGAACGGGAAGTATCTAGATTATTTAGAATAAATATGTTATAAATTTTCTAAAGGTGGGCCCGCACCTTAATTTTTTTGAGAGGAAGTGGGATTGATGCTCGGGAATTATTCTTTTCTGTTGGCAGCGTGTTTGCTGGTTCCGGCGGCGTTGGCGATTCTTTACGTGATTTCTAATTACGTGAAAATGTTACAGCGAAGCGAGGGGACAGAGGAAATGCGCGAGATGGCGACGATTATCCGCGGGGGCGCTTCGACCTTTATGGTCAAGCAGTACTTGACGGTTATGGTTGTCGTTATCATCCTGGCGTTGACGTTTAGCCTCTTCATTGAGGTATCTTGCGGCGTAACATTCGTGTTCGGAGCGTTGATGAGTAGCGCAGCTTGCATTCTTGGAATGAAAGCTGCCACTTATGCGAATGTTCGAGTAGCGAATCGCGCGAGAGAAACACTTTCGATAGGAGAAACCGTAAAGCTAGCTTTAGTTAGCGGAAGTATCCCGGGCCTCTCGGTTCCGGCGTTCGGAATCTTGGGGCTTGGAGCCGTGATTATGATTTACGGCTTTATCGAACCTGAGGCGACCAGTAGTGGAATCTTGAGCAAATTTGGGATTCTTGAAGGACTGACCTGTAATCCGACGACAATGAGAATTGCGACTTATTCGTTGGGATGTTCGGTCGTCGCGATGTTTAACCGCGTGGGCGGCGGGAACTATACGAAAGCGGCGGACATCTCTTCGGACATTCTCGCAAAACAACGACACGACCTGCCCGAAGACGACTCGCGAGTTCCGAACGTAATCGCAGACTTTATCGGCGACAACGTCAACGATATTGCCGGTAACTGTTCGGATCTTTTGGAGAGCTTCGTAGCAACGATTTCCGCTTCGGTTATGGTTTCAGTCACGAATTATCGTGGCGCGCTCGCTAAGGGAATAGAAGTCTCCGAAGATTTGTTGGCAAAAACCGCAATCTTTCCGTTAGTTATAGCGGTTTGGGGACTGATAAGCTGTGTCGCAGGAATCTACATCATTTCTAAGCGGAAGATGGGCGATAATCCCTCGAAAGAGTTGGATACTTCGACCTATATTTCCGCAGGACTGACATTGGTCGGCGTAATAGTTGCTTCGGTGATTTTATTCTCGAACTGCTCCCTTTATCCGGAATTTAAGGCGGGGTGGCTGAGTCCGTTCGTTGCCGTGATTTTGGGACTGGGAAGCGGAGTCGCGATTGGTAAAATTACCGAGTATTATACTTCGACCGATTATCGACCGACTAGGGAGTTGGCGGAAATCGCAACCGAGGGCGAACCATTCGTGGTGACGCTAGGTGACGCAATTGGCTCAAGAAGTTGCTTGCTGCCGATTCTGCTGATTGGCATTTCCCTGTTCGTTTCCGGCAAAGTCTGTGGAACTTACGGAATCGCGATTTCTGCGCTCGGGATGTTGTCGTTCGTCGGAACTACAGTTTCGATTGACGCATTCGGGCCGATTGCGGACAACGCAGGTGGAATTGCCGAATCCTGTCATCTCCCGAAAGAAGTACGCACAATTACCGACAAGCTTGACGCGGTTGGCAATACGACGGCGGCAATCGGCAAGGGATTTGCGATTGGCTCGGCGGCGTTTGCGACAGTTTCGCTGATCGTGGCGTATGTCGGGAACTATACACCGATCGGGGTCGATCTCGACCTGAATATCGCAGACTACGTCGTGGTGGCGGGCGGACTGATTGGCGGAGCGTTAATCGAATTCTTCGCGGCGCTTTTGACTGCGAATACGATTAAGGCAGCGAAGAAGATGGCCGACATTGGCGATGAGATGATGGATGACGATGTTGTCGAGGGTCTTAAAAAGCCCGACTATAATGCCTGTATTGGCATGGCGACTTCAGAATCGCTGAAGCATATGCTTCTGCCGTCGGTCTTGGCGATTTTGATTCCGGTTTTGGGCGGCTTCATCTTCGGCGTGAAATTCGTCGGCGGACTGTTGGTTGGCGCGACGATTGTCGCAGTTCCGCGAGCGATTTTCATGGGCAACTCCGGTGGCGCGTTTGACAACGCGAAGAAATACATCGAAGCGGGATTGCTCGCAGGCCATGGAAAAGGCTCGGCGGCGCACAAAGCCGCGGTTACCGGCGATACGGTCGGCGATACGCGTAAAGACGTCGTTGGTGTTGCGCTCGACATTTTCATCAAGACGATGTCGACGGTCGCGAATACGCTCGCTCCGGTTTTCTCTCACTTTACGCTTTTCAGATAAAAGGTCATGATACTTTTTTCTGAAAAAAGTATCCCCTAGAGTCTCTAGGGGATTTTGCATTCCATGCGATGGACGGTGATTGTATTCTAGTATTTCTATAGACCGGATTTAACGTTTTTAATT
>CAYWPO010000015.1:0-13006 GCA_964460285.1 uncultured Candidatus Saccharibacteria bacterium | reverse complement strand
TTTTTCCGCCGAAAGAACTTGTTTTTAACGCTTTTACGACCGACCTTGAAAAAGTGAAAGTTGTAATCTTAGGTCAAGATCCTTATCATACTCCAGGTGCTGCGCACGGTCTCGCTTTTTCTGTCCCTCCGACCGAAAAAATCCCGCCGAGTTTAATCAACATCTATAAAGAAATCGAATCTGACCTCGGAACACATAAACGTCGAACGGGAAATCTGAATTCATGGAAAAATCAAGGCGTTCTTCTCTTGAATAATGTTTTAACCGTCGAGGCTCATAAAGCCGGCTCTCACCGTGGTCATGGTTGGGAAATTTTTACCGAAGCCGTTATAAAATATCTTAATGAGAATAAAGAAAATCTCGTTTTTATTCTTTGGGGACGCGACGCCCGCTCGAAAAAACCACTCATCGACCCTAAAAAACATCTTATCCTCGAATCCGCGCATCCCTCCCCGCTTTCTGCTTCTGCCGGTTTCTTCGGTAGTAAACCTTTCTCAAAAACTAACGCCTATCTCCGTGCGCATAACCTCGAAGAAATCGATTGGTAATTAAACCCATTTTAACAATCTTTCGCGCTCTGGGCTTTTCGGCTCATATTGCGCTAAAATATCTTCCGTATAAGTTTTTCCGTTCGTAATATTCAGCGTCTCTACGTCCGGACAGGCGGCTAGCAATCTAATAACCGCCTCGTCCGTATCAATATTTGTCATTGATTTTTTCTTATCGGTTGAATGTGAATGAACTCTAAGTTCTTTATAAATAAATCTTTTAATCCCTGCTTGAAGACAATATTTTAAACAGTTTTCACACGTCGCGATTGTATTATAAATCGTACAACCCGTTAAATCTTTTCGCGCAAATAAAACCGCATTCATCTCCGAATGAATCGAAAAATAATATTTCATCGGGCGTTCGCTTAGCGTCATCTTCGACTCGTCCGCTCCTTGAATCGTCCCGTTATACCCGAACGAAACCGGTCGGTGTTTCTCGTCAACAATCACGCACCCGTTCTTACTTGACGGGTCTTTCGAACGCTTTGCGACTTCCTCGGCAATTCCCATAAAATATTCGTCCCAGCTCGGAACTCCTCCCTCACTTTTAGCTAAAAATCTCTCGCGCATTTTCCTCCTCACTTTCCCCCAATTATAATCTTTCTCTCTAAATAAAAAAAGTGCTTAAGATTGCTATTTTTATTTGCGTGATTTATCTTAAAAAGAATTAAGGAGGTATATGCGCCTAAAATTTGGAATTAACTCTCTAAAAACTGCTCGGACAGTTTCGCTTCATTTTTTAAAACTTACGCTCGCCGCTCTTTTGTCAATTTCCGGCGTTCCTTTCATGAGCCCTGTCTATGCGTCCGACGCGGCGGTCTATAATAAATATTTTAATTGTACCGACCTAAAAATTATTTGGGCGCGCGAATCTGGTGCTTCTCAAAACGACCGAAATTATCAAGAATTCGAAAAAGCCTACGAAAAAGTTTTTAAAAATTCCGGAATCAGTTATAGTTTTTATGAACTTTCTCGCGAGGGCGGTTTTGGCGGCTATTATTATACTGCCCCAGGTATCGGCGTTAGCGACTGGACGCGTTTTAAAACTTCGCTCGGCGCGCTTTTTTCCGGCGGTGATTCTTATGCTTATGGCGAAAGTATTGAAGCCGGTTCGAGCGAAGCTGCCGCGTTTATCTCTGCCTATGTTAAAAAATGTCCATCTTCAAAAATCGTTCTCGGCGGTTTTTCTCAAGGCGCTCAAGTCGTCTCTCGAACCCTCCAAAAAATCTCCGCGAAAAATCTGCTTTACGCCGCGACTTTTGGCGACCCAAAACTCTACCTTCCCGAGGGAAAGGGAATTACTCCCGCCGCCTGTCGTAACGAAAACCTTTCCGTCTATCGCGCCTATGTCCCCGACTGCCACGTTTACGAGGGCGCGCTCGGTAGCTATCGCCCCTACGACGTCGATTCTAGTTTCTACGATAAAGTCGGGGCTTATTGTCGCTATCATGATATCATCTGCGGCGTCGTAACCGATCTGGAAAATTGGTACGACGGTCATGCCGATTATATTGGCGGTGGGGTATATGATCTCGCGGCTTGGGATACATACGTTCGCATTGCCCCCTCAAAAGTCCGTTCGCGTTATAAACAAAACGTCGCGATTTTATTTGACCGAACCGGCTCGATGGGACCGATGTTTGAAACTTACCAAGAAAGTGCAATCAAGACTGCGCGCGAAGTTGTTAGAAACGGCGGTTCAATCGCGCTCTATACTTACGGCGATTTAAATGAATATGGCGCCGAAAAACTTTGTGGTTTTAACGAATGCTCGCTGCCTGAATTTGAAGATAAAATCCATGGGATTTGGCTAAGTGGCGGTCACGACGAAGAAGAGTCGCTTCTTTCTGCCGCAAAAACCGCGATGATGAACTTGAACTGGGAACTAAACGCGAATAAATCAATCGTCGCAATTACCGACGCTGGCTTCTTAAACCCCGATCGCGATAATGTAACCGTCTCCGAAGTTGTTTCTTTAAGTAAAAAAATCGACCCCGTCAACTTTTATATTTTAACAAGTCCCGAAGCAGGCGAGTCTTATGAAGCTCTAGCGGATGAAACGGGCGGAAAAGTTTATCTCGATTCCTCCGACTTTGATTTCGAGACTATTCTAGACGATATCTACGCTAATGTTCCGTCGAACATTTTAAATTCCGATACGACTAAAACCGAATCCGAAATCTCGAACTTAAACTTCTCGCTTACTTCTAGTTCTTCCGCGGAAATCTCTTTCTCTTCGACCGGTGAAAAAACGCTCGTTTTCTTAAACGAAAACCTTTTAGGTTATACTAACGAAATCGAGTTTACTCTAACCGATTTAGATTTAGACCAAGACAATTCTCTTCTCCTCGTTCCGCTCTCTGCCGACGGCTACCGCGGAACCTCTGCTTCGCTCGAATTAAAAAACTCCATCCCCGCCGAATCCGAAATCTCTTCTTCTGAAACTCTCTCAAAGATAATTATTCCAAAAGCCCCGAATACCGGCTCTCGCTAGCCTATATATAATATATATGGTATAATATAATATATATGCCGGAAAAAACTTTGTCTGATTATGAGAATGCTGCGATGTCAGATTCAACTTCTCGTTCGTCGTTTAAAAACAATGTTTCCGGAACGGGCGGTCCAAAGTCTTCCTCCGGTCGGTTTAAGAAAAAACTTCCGCTCGTTATTTTAATCGGTCTGCTTGGTCTCGGCGTTGGCTTGATTTTCGTGTCTCAAAGTTTAATGCCGTTCGCGATTATCAATCGCTTCCGCGAAGAGTTTAATACTCTTGGGATTTCTTCGACCCTCCGCGCTGATAATCTTTTAGATTACCAACTCGAATTTGCCGGCGGTTTTTTCTCGCTTTCCGAGGCTCAGCGCGAAAGTTTTTCCGAAAATGAAATTACGCCCGTCGATTTTACTTTGAATAGTTCTCGTTCGACTGCTTTAATTTTTAAAGATAACGGAAAAAATGTTCCCGTCGTTTCGAAAAACGTTCTCGAAAAATCTTCTGAGTCCGCGATTCTTTCCGCGCTAAAATCCGTTAACGGAAATCTCGAAAATCTTTCCTCGCCAATTTCCGTCGAAGAAGCCTTAAAGACTCCGAATTTTAAAACTCCCTATACGACCGCCTCGCGAACTTATCGTGGCGGAAACTCTGGTTGGTATGATACCCTCGAAAATTTAACCGAGATGCGCCTCAGCATCTCTCGCAGTCGTTATGCGAACTGGACGAGCTACGTCCTTAATGCTGGTGAGCGAGACGCTTTTAAAGAACTTGCTTCCGCGAAACACGCCGTCGATTCTGGAATTTCCGACTATGGGACTTATTCCGAAATCGCCGAAGATGGAAGCGTAACAACTTCCGGAACTAATGGCGTTGTCGATAGCAGCTCTCTAACCGCCGCCAAAACCGCCGAAGAAGTCCGCTCCGTCTTAAACTCAAAAATCATGAATGCCGCGAAGCTGACCGCGACCGTCGGTTGCGCCGGCGTCGAAATTTTTTCCGCTCTCCAAACTATCATTTCCGTCCAACAATCTCTTCAATATCTAAACGTCGCGACCGGCTATTTCGAGGCCGTCAATAAGGTTCAAGCCGGCTATGGTAACGAAAGCCCCGTAAACGATTATAATCGTCGCCTAACGACTCCCGACCCAGAAACTGGGAAAACCGCGGTTGGCTCTGGCGGACTTTACGCGAAGTTAACAAAAACCAAAATGAATACCGAAGCCGAAAGTTTGAAAGTAACTAATTTTGAAAGTCTCGGAAAAAGTCTTGGTAGTTTAACCGGCGACCTTGCTTTTACAGCGAAAGCTTTTGAAACTTGTTCATACGTTAAAATGGGAATTTCCGGAATCAATTTTACTTCCGCAATTTTAAGTTTCGTTCCAATTTTGGGTCAAGGCGTCTCCGCAATTCATATCGTCGCTAAGACCGTTGGTAAACTTGCCCTCGGTGTCGCCGTCGGCGAAATCGTCAGCTTTATCGTTCCAAAAATTCTTGCTTCTGTCGTTAAAAATGTTATCGACGATGCTGCGACCGACTGGCTCGGCGAAGATTTATCAAACGCAATGAACTCTGGCGCACATAAACTCCTTGCCGGTAATTTCCAGACCGGTGGTGGCTCCGGCGCGAGTGCCGAAACTTTTGCCGCTTTTAATCGTTCGAAAGAAACCGTCCTCGCCGAAGCCGCCGACTATGAACGCGAGAAACGTAGCCCGTTCGACTTAACTTCTGAATATACTTTCCTCGGCTCGCTCGCCTATAGTTTTGTTCCGATTGCGACTTCCGTTTCGCTGTCCGGCGTCCTTAAAACTCTCGGTGATGTCTTCTCGACTTCTTCTATCAGTTTACTCCCAACCGCTTCCGCCGTTTCTGAAGCCGAAAGTTCCAAGTCCATTGGTGCTTGCGAAAATCTCGCTTCGATTGGCGCCGTCGGCGACGAAAATTGTAATATGTATTTCGTAACCGACGAATCAACCATTAAAGATTCTCCTCTCGCGATTATTAAAAAAGTTTACGAGCTTAATCCGAATAATTTTAAAGTTTATCATGAAAACGGCGAAGTTGAAGTTAATCCCGACTCGAACTTAGGGAAATATATTAAATATTGTGGCCAGCGTAACTCTAATTTTGGAACCCCTGACGCCAATATCGCAAACCAAATCGTGAAAAAACCTGACTCCCTTGTCGCGAATGCTCCGCTTGTTGGCGACGTCTCCTTGTTAATTTCCGCCGCCGCCGAAGTCGAGAATATGCCTTGGATTTCCGGTTCCGCTTGCGTTGCTTCTGCTGAAAATTCGCTTTGGGAAGAAAATAAATATTATCAGCGTTTCTCCGAGGATCAACGTCTTTTTGAAAGTATGGGAATCGTAAAAAAATCCGCCCAAACCGCTATGCTTGAAGATTATTATCGCGAAAATCCGCTTGATAATTCTCGCGCCGGAATTATCGCTCGCTTTTCTGGCTTGGCGGAATCCGAAGTTCTTGCTTACCTAGACTTGATTGACGGACTGGTTTATATCGCGAACTACGCTCCTGAAACTCGCCTCGCCTTTTTCGAGACTCCCGAAACTTCTCCCGCCGAACTTTCATTTACCGAAAAAACTTCCGAAACTGAAGAAAATCGTTTATACTTAATCTATGATAAATTTTTACAACAAGTCCGTAAAAGAAACCTTAGCGTCGCTCAAAGTTGATAAAGACCGTGGACTTTCGAAAAAAGAAGTTCTAAAACGTCGTAAAAAATACGGCGAAAATATTTTAAACGTAAAAACAACTCCGCTTTGGAAAAAGCTACTCGAACCTTTCCTTGACCTTTTTATGGTCATGTTGATTGTCGCGCTCGTCCTTTCTATTCTTCAACAATCTTGGACGGAAGTTATCGTTATCGCTCTTGATATTATTCTCGACGCTGGCGTTTTTTATATTCAAAGATTCTCAACCGAGCGCGTTTTAAAATCTCTAAAAGAAAAAACCGTCCAATCCGTTACCGCCCTTCGCGACGGCGAAGAACTTGACGTCGATGCGTCTGAACTTGTCGTTGGTGATGTTGTCGTTCTTCATGAAGGCGATCGTATTCCCGCCGACGGTCGAATTATCTTCGAATCCGGACTTTTAACGAATGAGTCGATGTTGACTGGCGAATCCGAAGCGATTGCGAAAGACGCGAAAGCAATCCCTGGAAAGAAGAAAGTTTACGAAATGCGTAATATGGTTTTCTCTGGCTCATTCGTTATTACTGGTGCCTCGAAAATGGTCGTTACTGCCGTCGGGAACGAAACCGAATTTGGAAAAATAGCTTCTCTTGCTAAAAACGGCGAAGCCTCTTCTCCGATTCAAGAAAAAATCAATAAACTCGTCGTCGGAATTGCCGCGACCGTTTTAGCTGTTGCTGTTCTGATTTTTATCGTCCAGCTTATCGACGGCTTTACTTTCTTCGAGGCGATTCAATTTACTCTCGCGATTATCGTTTCCGCCGTTCCTGAAGATCTCCCGATTGTTACCGCGATTATTCTTGCGATTGGTGCCGTCCGTCTCGCGAAGAAAAATGCTCTAATTAAAGAACTTCGCGCAATCCAGTCTATCGGAATCGTGACGACAATCGCCAGCGATAAAACCGGAACTCTAACCGAAAATAAACTCGCCTTAAAAGATTTTTGGAATCCAAATTCCGAAAAAACTTTAAAAAATAACGAAACTTTCTTTAAGCTAATCGCCGAAGCCGCGCTTCCTGAAGCGAGTGCGAACGACCCGCTTGATACTGCGATTCTAAATTTCATTAAATCCGAAGCCGCCTATCTCGCCGAAACTGCTCCGAAAAAGTCTTATGCGTTCGATCAAGGTCTGAAGATTTCCGGAAATCTCTACGAAACAAATTCTAATACCTTTCGCCTCGTGATTAAAGGTGCGCCCGAAACCGTTTTGAACCTGTCGAAACTTTCCGAAAAAACTCGTCTTCTCGCCGAAGAAAAACTTGCGAAGTTTTCGAGTAATGGTTATAAAGTTATCGCCCTTGCGAGCTTAAAACTAACTCGCGAAATCAACGAACTTAATCGTCTTGAAAAATCCGATGTTTTTAACTTTGAGGGTTTCATCGCGATTGCTGATTCGGTTCGTCGCGAAGTCATTCCCGCGATTGAAGCCGCCGCGAACGCCGGCGTAAAAGTAAAAATGGTGACTGGCGACCATGCTCAAACTGCTTTCGCGATTGGTCGCGAACTCGGGCTTTGTCGGGATTTTTCTGAAGTTCTCGACTGCTCGAAACTTGGTAATATTTCCGACTCCGACCTTGAAGAAAAAATTAAAAACATTTCCGTCTTTGCGCGTGTTACTCCCGAAGATAAGTTTAGAATTTTAAACATCATTAAAAAATCCGAAGTTGTTGCTATGACCGGCGACGGTGTGAATGATGTCCCCGCTCTAACTAATGCTCATATCGGAATCGCGATGGGTGATTCTCCGAGTATTGTCCAAGACGCTGGCGATATTGTCCTTGTCGATAATAACTTCGCGAATATCGTCTCCGCGATGAAAGAGGGGCGTGTCATTCTCGCGAATATCCGAAAAATGTTGATTTATCTCCTCTCGACGAACGCTGGCGAAGTTATCGTGACGATTTTTGCCCTTCTCTTTTCTAAGTCTCAAATCCTCTTTCCGATTCAGATTCTTTGGATTAACATGGTGACCGATTCTCTGATGGTCATTCCGATTGGTCTCGAACCGCCGGAGAAAAAATATCTCGAATCGAAGCCGGAAAAAAAAGACGCCCCGATTCTCTCGAAGATTTTAATCTCGCGGATGATTATAATGTCGCTCGTAATGAGCGCGATTACCTTAGCCGTTTATTATGTCAGCTTCGACCGACTAGGTTCTGCCGCCGCGAATACTCTTGCTTTTACTGCCCTCGTCGTAACTCAATGGGCGAATGCTCTTAACGTCCGCGGAACTTATGAATCTATTTTTGAACGTCTAAAAACTCGTAACTATCTCGCGATTGGCGCGTTCGTTATCGCTATCGCTCTCCAACTGCTTGCGCTTTTTGGTCCTCTCCAAATTTTTACAAAAACCGTAAGCGTTCCTCCGTTCGATTTAGTCTTAACCGTTCTCGCCTCCTTTACGATTCCGATTTTGGTTATCGAGTTACATAAAAAACTTGCGAAAAAGTAAAGTTTAATATAGAATAACTCCCAATTAAAGGAGTTATCTATGAAATTTTATCTAAAAATTTTACTTTTTCTTTCCGTCCTTCTTTCGACAAATTTATTTCTCGCCGAAAACTCTTTCGCGTTAACTTTTTCTTCCGCCGAAGAAGTCTGCGCTTCGAGCCTTTTTAGCGAAAACTGCGAAGTTTCCGATAATAAAGCAACAATAAACTTAACTTCTCCGCTCGAAATTGACTCCCAACTGATTTTTGATCTCCCCGAACTAGAAATTAACGATTTAACTAATTCCGATAACTCAATCGTCCCCTCCGCTAATTTTGGTTATAGCGCCTTGATTTCCTTTAAAGAAAATTCTGAAGTTACTTTGAATAATTTAAATATTAAAAATACTCGCGAAGATATTATTTTTCTTTTTATGGCTGGGTTAAATTCTAAGATAACTTTGAATAATGGAAATTATACCGGCGGACTACTCTTTGATGTTTATGGCGATAGCGAAATTACTTTAAATAATGTAACTGCTTCGGTAGTTAATCAGCTTGCGAGTGATAGTTATCGCGCTAAAAGTTTAACATTTAACGGCGGAACTTACGAATCCTCTGGCCAAGCTCTTCTCTATCTTCGACCCGACCAATCCAATCTAAACCTTGCCGCCGGGACTTTTTCCGTTAAACCCTCGAAACTCCCTGAAGCTCGCGTTTTTTATGTTTATGATGCCTCTAGTGAAGAAACGAAAACTCTAATCGAAAGTTCTATCCCCGAAACCTCAATCATCTATGATATCGAAAACGAAACTGAGACGGTCGAATATGGGACGATTAACTTAGTCGATTATTATCCTGATTCCGCCGACGAAAAAGGCGTTAAAAATTTTGGAATTTTAAATTCTCATCTAATTACTATTATCGAAAAAGATGGTCGCGGTGAGGAAGAAACTCCCGAAGAACCAGAAGAGACTCCTGAAGAATCCGAAGAAGAATCTACTCCCGCTGAAACCCCGACCGTAGCCGAAGCTATCGAGATCGAAGAAAACCCCAATACTCTCGTCGATCAGCCCGTCCTTTACTTTTTCGTTGTAATTTTAACGACGGCCGGTTTAGTCATTTCTGCGAAAAAATACCTTGAATCTTAAATTAAAAAAAGACATAAGTAAAAAGTCTATTGACACACTATATTTAGTGTCCTAAAATAAAACTAAACGCTAAATATAGTATTAGCGAAATAAAATAGAAGAAGAAAAATAAAATTAACTTAAACGGAGGATTCTTTCTTATGTTCAAAAAAATTATTAAACGCGACGGAAAAATAGTCGACTTCGACATAAGAAAGATTGAAGATGCCATCAAAAAAGCCGGAAAAGCAACAGGCGAATTTGATGAAGAACGCGCGAAAGAACTTGCGATTGAATTTGAAACAACTTCAAAAGATTTAATTAAGTCGCGTATTCCCTCAGTCGAACAAATCCAAGATGCCGTCGAAACCGTTTTGAAAGATGCCGGTTTTAAGAAAACCGCTCGCGCCTATGCCGACTATCGCGCTGCCCGCTCCGACATCCGAATCGCGAAATCCGACTTAATGAATATCTACCGAACTATCGCTTGCGCTGACGCTTCCGAAGATTCCGACGTTAAACGTGGTAACGCGAACGTCGACGGGAACTCCGCGATGGGAAAGATGCTTCAGTTCGGCGCCGAGGGCTCAAAAGTCTTCGCGAAAACTTCGCTCATGAAACCTGAATATGCTTATGCTCACAACAACGGCGACATCCACGTTCACGATCTTGACTTTTACGCGACCGGGACTTTAACCTGCTGCCAAACCGACCCGCTCCGCCTTTTTGAACATGGTTTTAATACCGGTCATGGCCATCTTCGAACTCCTCAATCTATCGGTTCTTACGCTGCTCTCGCCGCGATTATCCTTCAGGCTAACCAAAACGAACAACACGGCGGTCAATCTATCCCGAATTTCGATTACGCGATGGCTCCTGGTGTTGATAAAAGTTTCCGAAAAGCTCTTCGTCGTAACCTCGAAAAATATAATCAATTCGCCGAGAAAAAAGTTAAAGTCGAAATCGGTGATTATATTGAATTTGGCGACGACGCAAAGTTAGAGCGTATGAAAGTCCCGAAACCCGTTATTAAAGTTTCGAACGAAGATACCGAAAAAGAAACTGAACAAGCGATGGAGGGCTTTGTCCATAACTTGAATACGATGCACTCTCGCGCTGGCGCTCAAGTTCCCTTTACTTCGATCAACTTCGGAACCGATACTTCTCCCGCTGGTCGTCTTGTCTCGAAAATGCTCCTTGAGGCGACTGATAAAGGTCTCGGAAAAGGCGAAACGCCGATTTTCCCGATTTCTATCTTTAAGGTTAAAGAGGGAATTAACTATAACCCCGAAGATCCGAACTATGATTTATTTAAGCGTTCGATGGAAGTCTCCGCGAAACGTCTCTTCCCGAACTTCTGCTTTATCGACGCTCCCTATAATCTAAAATATTATAAACCGGGCGACTACCGAACGGAAATTGCTACGATGGGTTGCCGCACTCGCGTCTTCGCTTCGGTTTTTCCAGAATCTGACGGGATCGTAACCGGTCGCGGAAATCTTTCCTTTACAACCGTTAACCTTGTCCGTATCGGAATTAAAAATGGAATTTGTCTCGGCGAAAGAAAAGAAGCCGACTGGACGAACTTCTTTAACGATTTAGATAAAATGATGGATCTCGTCGAGGGAGAACTTTACGAACGTTTTGAGTTCCAGGCCAATCAACACGTTCGCAATTTCCCGTTCCTCATGGGTCAAGGTAACTGGTTCGGCTCGGAAAAGCTCGGCCCGAACGATACTCTCCGCGACGTCATCAAACACGGAACTCTCAGTATTGGTTTCATCGGTCTCGCGGAAACTCTCGTTGCGATGGTTGGTAAACATCACGGCGAAGACGAAACCGCTCGCGAGCTTGGTCTAGATATTATTGCTCATATGCGCGAGAAGTGTGATGAATTTTCTAAGAAACATCATCTAAACTACTCTCTCCTCGCGACTCCGGCGGAGGGTCTCGCCGGTCGCTTCACGAAGATTGACCGTAAGGAATATGGCGTGATTAAGGGCGTCACTGACCGCGATTTCTATACCAACTCTTTCCACGTTCCCGTCTATTATCCTATCTCTGCGTTCGAGAAAATCGAAATCGAAGCCCCTTATCACGAACTCTGTAACGCTGGCCATATTTCCTATATCGAGCTTGACGGCGACCCGACCCAAAACATCGAGGCGTTCGAGGCGGTTATTAGAAAAATGCATGATTGCGGAATTGGCTACGGCAGCGTCAACCATCCCGTTGACCGCGACCCAGTCTGTGGCTTCTCTGGAATTATTTCCGGCTCCGTCTGCCCGTCTTGTGGCCGCGAAGAGGGCGAGATTCCGTTTGAACGTCTCCGCCGCATTACTGGCTATCTTGTTGGAACGCTTGACCGCTGGAATGACGGAAAGAAAGCCGAAGAGCGCGAACGCGTGAAGCATAGCGTTGACGGCGTCTATACTGTTGACGAAAAAAGTAAAAGGGAGGTGGCGAAGATTTATGCCGACCGTGCGCTTGGAAAGGAGTAATTGATGAAGATTCGTCTTTCCGGCCCGCTTGAACATGATAATATCGTCAATGGTTATGGCCTCCGAGCCGTCCTCTGGACGCAAGGTTGCTTGACGCATTGTAAAGGTTGTCAAAACCCCGAAACTTGGGATCTCGAAGGTGGCTTTGAAGTTGATGTCGAAGAAATAAAGAAGCGTCTTTCTGAGTTTAAGGGTCAGGCTGGCTTAACATTTTGCGGTGGTGAACCTTTCCTCCAACCTGAGGCGTGTAAGGAAATTGCTGACTTCTGCCGCAAGGAACTCAGTTGGAACATCTGGTCGTTCAGTGGCTACACTTACGAAAAAATCAAAGAGCGCGGTGGCACACAGTGGGATTTCCTGTGTAGTCTCGATGCGCTAATCGATGGACCCTTTATTCTCGCCGAACGCGACCTTACCCTAAAATTCCGCGGCTCCCGCAACCAACGCCTGCTCCATCTAGAACAAGGAACAGGAAAAATCTTGAAGGTGGAGTAAGAATCAACATTGACATCTTGACAAACAGGCGTTATGCTGAAAGCATAACGCCTAATAAAATGGCATAATATATGCTATAATTATAACCATGACAACAAAAGAAAAAGCTAAAACTAAAAAGATTTTAAAAGCCCTAGAAAGGGATTATTCTGATGTTATCAAAAAACTCTCTAAAACATAAAAAGCCTTCTCTCGAATCGGTTTTATATATTTTAGAGGAAGTAAATACGCTTCCTATTTTTGGTTCTGAGCCGATGTATGAATTAAATAAGAAAAACATCGAGCAAATAAAATCTGCCCTAGAAATTCCTTTTGTTTCTTTCTTCGGCGAAGAAAAATATAAAACTCTCGAAGGGAAGGCTGCTTCCATAATTTACTTTGTTTCTAAAAATCACGCTTTTCCAAACGGAAATAAACGAACCGCCATAATTCTAATGCTCTTATTCTTGGCGGAAAACGGAAAATGGACGACTTTCTCATCCGAAGAATTATATGATTTTTCTCTCAAAATAACGAGCAATCCGAACAAAAATCACGAAGAAAGAATAAGGGAAATTGCTGAAACCTTAAAAGACAATCTAAAGGACTTTTAACCATAAAAATAATCCTTGACAGCCTCATTCCGCTAATGTAAAATAGAAATCACAAAGGTCAATTATTTAATATAAACTAAAAAACTAATAAAAAGGAAATAATAA
>CAYWPO010000014.1:0-13069 GCA_964460285.1 uncultured Candidatus Saccharibacteria bacterium | reverse complement strand
GTTCTCTTCATTTCCGCTAAAACTTTCTCATCAATCTCTCCCGCCTCCGGAAAATCCTCCAAATGAACCGAACGCTCGCTCCCTGTCATCTTCTGATAAAGCTCTTCCGAAAGAAACGGCGTAAACGGCGCTAATAACTTCGATAGATAAACTAAAACGAAATAAAGCGTCGAATAAGCTTCTAACTTATCTCCGTCATCCTCCGACTTCCAAAAACGTCGCCTGCTTCGCCTTACAAACCAGTTCGATAAATCATCAATAAACGGTAAAATCCCCGCAACCGCTTTCGGCAAATTATACTCCTCCATCCCTCTCTCAATCTCATTCCTCAACTCAAACACTCGCGATACAATCCATCTATCAAACAGATTCTTAAAACAATCCTCTAAGGTTTTAATTTTGACCGGTTCAGACGATGAAGAAGGAGCACCGGAATGAGACGTATTTAAGATACGTCGAATGAGGAGCGCATCTTCTGAAGAAGTATCGACCGAGTCAAAATCGAAACCGTCAACCTCCGCATACGTCGTGAAGAAATCATACACATTCCACACCATACTCAGCTTCCTCGCTACGTCCGAAACATCCTTATCTAAAAGCGCAAAATCCTCCCCCGCCGTTACCGGGCTCGATAAGAGCAAGAATCTTAAACTGTCCGCGGAAAACTTGTCCATCAACTCATTCGGGTCAGTATAATTCCCCAGCGACTTCGACATCTTCCGCCCGTCATTCCCTGCCAGTGTCCCCGTAACGATTACGTTCTTATACGCATTCTCCCCGAATAACGCCGTATTAACAACATGCACATAATAAAACCACGCCCGAATCTGCCCAACGTATTCAACAATAAAGTCCGCCGGATAATTTTTCTCAAATTTCTCCTTGTTCTCGAACGGATAATGCATCTGCGCAAACGGCATCGACCCCGACTCAAACCAACAATCTAAAACTTTCTCAACCCGCTTAAAGTGTTCCCCGTCAATCTCAAACTCAATCTCATCCACCCACGGTCGATGATAATCCTCTAACTCTACCCCCGATAATTCCTTTAGCTCCTCATAACTCCCAACGACCTTAACCGTCCCCTTATCGCCTTTCCAAACCGGCATCGCTGTCGCCCAAAATCTATCGCGAGAAAGGTTCCAATCCGGCGCCGCCTCAATATTTTTCCTGAACCTCCCCTCCTTAAAATGCTCCGGAAACCAATTTATCTTCTCGTTTTCCTCTAAAAGTATCGGCTTCTGACCTTGAACGTCGAAAAACCAACTCGGAAACGCCCGATACATAATCCTCTGTTTTGAGCGCGGATTAAACGGATATTCATGTTTAATATATTCAATCCGATAGACAATCCCCTTTTCCTCTAAGACTTTCGCGATAAACTTATTCGCCGCAAACGCCTCAATCCCCCGCTCGTCCGTATCTCGAACCCCGAGCGCGTGTAATTTTTCCGCATATTCCGGAACATAATACCCATTCTCATCTAACGTATCAACAAACTCAACCTCCCCCTCATGTTCCAAATATAAATTATAGTCGTCCTCTCCATACGCCGGCGCAATATGAACAATCCCCGTCCCCTCTTCCTCACCCACGAACTCCGCCGTATAAACTTTTCCCGTCGTCCCGTCTAAACTCTCATATTCCATCCCCGCTAATTCTTTCCCTAAAACTGTCTTTACTAGCTTCGCTTTCTCAAACTCTTCCCCGAAAGCTTTCTCCGCTAACTTCTTCAAAACAACAATCTTTTCCGTCTCCCCCTCTCTATTCTCTAGCTCATACACCCCATACTCCCCCTCCGCTTTTACCGCCAGCATCCGATTCGCCATCAGCGTCCACGGCGTCGTCGTCCACGCCATCAATTTCAAATCCGAAGCAGAAGAAGCCGAAAATAAGACAAACGCGCTCGGATCGGTAACGACCTTATATGCATCATTATCCATCGTCACTTCCGCTTTCGAAACCGGCGTCGCAAACTTCGTATCATACATCAAAACCTTCCGCCCCTCATAAATCTTCCCCTTCTCATACAACGTCTTAAACGCCCACCAAACGCTCTCCATAAAATCCTTGTTCATCGTTCGATATGGCGTATCAAAATCTACCCACCTCCCAATCCTCTCAATCGTCTCCCGCCACGTCTCCGAATTTGCGACCATGCTCTCTCGCGCTTTCGTAATATACGTCTCTAACGAAATCGCCCCCGGAATTTTTTTCTCAATCTCCGCAACTTCTTTCTCACTCGCCCCCGTCGGAATCGCTCCAATCTGTCGTCTATCCGTAATTCCTAGCTGTTTCTCAACAAAATTCTCCGCCGGTAGCCCATGACAGTCCCACCCCCATCTTCTCTCGACTCGCTTCCCTTTCATCGTCCAATATCGCGGAACCGCATCTTTAATAATCGACGATAATAGCGTCCCGTGATGTGGCATCCCCGTAATAAACGGCGGCCCATCATAAAAAACATAAGAATCCCTTACGTCTCTCTGTTCAATCGACTTCTCAAACGTCCGGTCTTTCTTCCAAAACTCTCTAATCGCTTTTTCGTATTCTTTGGCTCGCCGCCTACTCCCAGCTTTATATTTCATAATATATTATTATATCACAAAACACAAAGCATCTTCAATCGCCGGCAACGGTCTCCCCTTAAAATCTTGAACAACCGCCCCTCGCGTTTCGTCTTCTACTACTACCGTCGGGTATTCAACAATCCCTCTCGCTCGACAAAACGCCTCCCCCTCGCTCGAATCCGGATTTAATCGCTCGACTTCTCTTCCTGACCTCTCCTCAAACTCCTTAATCCACTCTCTAACTTCTCGGTCATATTCAGAAAACTCCCTCCCAACGACGATAATCCTCATTTTTCTTTTTCTCTCCTTCCCCTCTTTTTTTGTTCTTTAATAATCTGTTCAAATTCCTCTAGTGTCTTAAATTTCCTAAATACGCTCGCGAACCGAATATACGCTACCTCGTTCATCTCCGCTAAAACCTCTAAAACCGCCTCCCCAATTTCCTCCGACGAAACTATCTCCCTCCCTTTACCATATAAAATCTCCATCGCACTCGAAACGACTTCCTCGACTTCTAGCTCCGAATTTAAAAACTTCCCGATACTCTTCCGTACCGCTGTCTGTAACTTATCTCGGTCAAACGCTTCCTTTCCCCCCGTCCGCTTCTGAACCATCAACTGCGGCATCTCAATCCGTTCATACGTCGTAAACCGCTTTCCGTCCGCCGTTTCTCGCCTCCGCCTAATCGTCGTCCCATCCGGCGACTCCCGACTCTCTAAGACTTTACTGTCCTTGATTCTAATTTCTCCCCCAATCTTCGGATTCATAGGTCTAACCCCTTATTATATCGCGTTTATGCTAATTTGTCAAATCTACCTCTATAAACCCCAGCTTTATTTCTTCATTCTATTCCTTAAAGATGGCGGAACATCCAAATCTTCCTCCGGCTCTGGCGTCCGAATCGAGTCCCACATATTTGCCTTATTCTCCGCCGTAAAATCGCTTGAATCTGTCGTCGGCGTTACTCCATCCCCCATCGCCCCCTGTTGACTCTTCCTCAGTTCCTCTTCCTCTAATCTTCTTTCTTCCTCAAATTTCGCTAACTTTTCCTGTCGCTCCGCCTCTAATCTCGCTTCTTCGTTCGCGCGCTCTAACTCTTTATAATATTCCGAATCAAACCCCGTCGCGACAACCGTAATGACAACCTCATCTTGAAGCTCCGGTCGAATCGACGCCCCGAAGATAATATTCGCCTCTGGCGAAACCGCCCCTGTAATAACCTCTGCCGCTTCCTGAATCTCCGACATCGACATATCATATCCCCCCGCAACCGAGAAAAGAACGCCTTTCGCTCCCTCGATTTTTACTTCAATCAACGGCGACTCAATCGCTTGTTGCGCCGCAATCGCCGCGCGGTTCTCCCCACTCGCGCGCCCAATCCCCATCAACGCGCTCCCCGCGTTCTTCATAATCGCCTTAACATCCGCAAAGTCCAAGTTAATTAAACTATGTTCCGTAATTAGTTCAGAAATCCCCTGAACCCCCTGCCTTAAAACATCATCCGCAATCTTAAACGTCTCTAAAAGCGGCGTCCTCGGGTCAATCGTCTGGAGTAACCTATCGTTCGGAATTGTAATTAGCGCATCCACATTCTTCGCGAGATTCGCAATCGCCTTGTCCGCGTTTTCTTTTCTTACCGTCCCCTCAAACGTAAACGGCTTCGTTGCTACCCCAACCGTCAAAATATCTCGCGACTTTGCCTCTTCCGCAACAATCGGCCCCGCGCCCGAACCAGTTCCGCCTCCCGCCCCTAGCGTAATAAAGACCATGTCCGCCCCGTCTAAGGCTTTCGCAATCATCTCGCGACTTTCTTCCGCCGCCGCGCGTCCCTTTTCCGGATCTCCTCCCGCCCCTAGTCCGCGTCCAATATGAACCTTTGTATCTGCGGCAGAATGATGTAACGCCTGCGCATCTGTATTTACGGCTATTAACTCTACCCCCGACAACCCGACTTCTTTCATTCGGTCAACCGCCGACCCGCCGGCGCCGCCAACTCCAACGACTTTAATGCTAGCTGTGCTTTCTACTTCAGATGGCTTAATTTCAGGCATTTTATTTTCCTCGCTTTACGAATTCTTCCCCTAATTATACTAAAATCTTCTCCCTAAATCAACTTCAACTTCTCTCTGTTTAAATCTTAAATTTCGCAAGTAACCCTGCTAAAAATCCCCCCTCGCCTTTTTTCCCGCTTCCCTTTTTATTCTTCGCTCTTTTCGTTTTTCCAGAATTTTTCCCGCTATTCTCGCTCGCCAGTAGCATCAAACCCGTCGCAGTCGCATATTCCGGCTTCTCAATCGACGCCGCTACTCCGCCCAAACCTTTCGGCGCGCCAATCTTTACCGCCATCTCTAAAACTTCTTTCGCAAAAACTTCAATATCTCTCATCTTCGCCCCACCGCCAACTAGAACCGCCCCCTCTGGTAATCTCTTCTCATATCCCGCTTTTTTCAATTCTTTCTTAACTTTCTCAAAAAT
The DNA here is from genome assembly GCA_964460285.1 of uncultured Candidatus Saccharibacteria bacterium. GTDB lineage: Bacteria > Patescibacteriota > Saccharimonadia > Saccharimonadales > Saccharimonadaceae > Nanosyncoccus. Next base: position 8,024 of record CAYWPO010000014.1, on the reverse strand, counting down.
CTCCTCTAATCTCGCGCGAACAACTTCATCCACCTTTTCTCGCTCAAACGTCAGTTCCTCTCGGTTCACTTTCATCACAATATCTTTTTCTCCCGAAAAACTCCCTGTAACGTACCTTCGCTTAATTTCCTCTGCTACTTCCATATCAATCGCCAACATAATCGCAAGGTCATTCGTTATATTATTCGATCCCGCCGGAACGACCCCGACGTATTGTAGCTCTCCCTCCTCATACACCCCCACCGAAGTCGTCGTCGCCCCTAGATCAATAATCGCTACCCCATTCTCAATCTGACGCTCATCCAAAACCGCTCGCCCCGCCGCTACCGCGCAAGGAACTAAACTTTCCGCAATCACTTTCGCCCCCTCTGTCGTTCGCCTCAGGTTCATACAATTCGGACTCATCGCGGAAATTACGTTCGCTTTCATCTCTAGCCTCGCCCCCGTCATCCCAATCGGGTCTCGAATCCCCTCCTGTCCATCAATCGCATAATCAACCGGAATTACCCCTAAAATCTCTCGGTTCGCCGGTACTCTCCCTGTTACCGCAACTTCCTCGACTCGCGCAAGGTCATCTTCATTGATTTCGTGTTCCAACGTCCCGACCGCAATCATCCCCTCAACTCGCGTCGTTAAAATCTGCCCCCCGTTTACCGAAACAAACGCCGAATGAATCTCATACCCCGACATTCTCTCGACTTCCCCCAGCATCTTATCTATCGCGTCCGCCGGCCCCGCCAAATTCACCGGAACCCCTTTCCTCATTCCTGAATTTTTCGCCTCATTATACCCAACAACGCTCAGCCGTCCATCCCTGTTAATCGACCCAACAACTGCCCTTACATTCTCCGTCCCCACATCAATTCCAACCGCATACCTAAGATTTTCTTCCATAAGCCGATTTTACCATAAAAACTTTTAAAAAGTCAACTAATCAGGCAGAGTTAATATCTCGTATCCATCTTCTAAAACTAAAACCGTATGCTCAAAATGCGCTCCCGTCGAACCATCTTTCATCTTTACCGTCCACCCATTTTCCTTATCAACATAATTTTTCGGCTTTCCGAGACTACTCATCGGCTCAATACAAATCGTATCGCCCGCCTTTAGAATATATCCGTGCCCCTTACGTCCATAATTCGGTACGTCTGGCTTCTCGTGCATCCCTTTCCCAATCCCATGTCCAATATAATTCTCGATTACCCCTAACTTCCCCGCCCTTAGCGTCTTTTCTACTGCATACCCAATATCCCCAAGATGAACTCCCGCTCGAACTTTTTCAATCCCCTCATACATCGCGCTCTCTGTTACTGATAATTGTCTCCGAACCGCCGGCGATGCCTCTTTTTCTCCCCCAACAATCATCGTAAACGCCGAATCCGTAAAATACCCCTTATAAAATATATCTAAGTCGAACGAAACTTTATCTCCAACCTCTAAAACTTCATCCGTCGGAACGCCATGTACTAACTCATCATTCACCGAAATACAAATCGCCCCTGGAAATTTCTCCTCTAACATATCATACGCCACCCCCGCTCCCCGCTTAATAATCTCGTCCCTTACCCAACTATCAATCTCTCTCCCCGTCATCCCAGGTTGAACAAAATTTTTAAGGTCTCTAAGCAAATTCCCTAAAATCTTTCCCCCCTCGCGCATTGCTTTAATTTTTACTTCGTCCATATCTCTTTCTCTAATCTATCTGTTATTTCTTCAATTTCCCCTACCCCCGAAATTTTCGCCACCTCTATTCCCTTTCCTCTCAATAAATCTAAAATTGAACAAATATTTTGTTCAACAATCGCGAATCTCCTCTCGATTGCCTCTTTCGTATCATCCACCCTCCCTCGAAGCTCAAGCCTCTTATAAAGCTCTTCTTTCGGTACCTCTAAATAAATAACTTTCTCAATCTCGTCCGTAATCGCCTCTTTAATATGTTCCGCTTGATAGATATTCCTCGGAAACCCGTCTAAAATAACATCTTTCCCCTCTTTCTTGGCTTTTTCTATCTCTTCCGACATCAGCCTAATTACTTCGTCATCATTCACCAGCTTCCCCGCCTTTAAAATCTCGTCAAACCTCCCCGTTCCCCTTAAAACTTCCCCGACCGAAAGCCATTTTAATCCCCTTTTTTCGGCCAAAATCTGCCCCTGTGTCGATTTTCCCGACCCCGCTAAACCAAATAAAATTATCATATTGCCTTTATTATACTACAAAAATAATCCCCTAAGGGATTATTTTTACTTGAGACCTAGTTTGATGCGTTCAGTCTTTTCTGCCCGCCTCTGTTCTCGAAGTATCGCTTTTAATCTTCTTTCTCTCTTAGAAATCGGTTTAGAAAAACGAAGCTGCGACTTCGCTAGCGGCATCATCCCGCTCTGAAGAACTTTACGGTTAAAGCGACGAATAATATTTTCGTTCGCCTCGCTTTGGTCTTTTCTAGTTACTTTAATTGCCATATTGTCCCGTATTATATCAAATTTCCCCCTCTCTTACAAGTCCCATTTTCAAAATCCGCCCCTCGACGCTCGTCGTTCCCCTAAACTCATTCCTCTCAACATTCACCCAAAGGTTCGCCCTTTCCCCCCTCTCGACCCCTAGCCAACTCTCTGGCGCGTTAAACGCCAACAATTTCATCACCCCCTCTCCTTCCCCTCGAACTAATAATCTTAAATGCTGCCCCTCATCCCCCATCAACCCCTTATCTAAAATCATCATATTCAACAATAAAAATACCGGTACCCTATTCCCTACCCCAAACGGCTCCAACTTTTTCAGCTCCTCTAAAAAATCCAAGTTAAAGTTCCCTAACCCTTGAACCGCTAAATCTTCCCTTTCCTCTAAAAATCTCTCCTGATCAAATAATTTAAGCCCTCGATAATAATTATTGACCGCCTGAGTAAAATCTTTTAACTTTCCCCTTTTAATCTTCACTCCACACGCTCCCGCGTGCCCTCCCCCAGAAATAATTTCTTTCTGACAACTCTTCAACGCCTCTGCTAAATTAAACTCCCCAAAACTCCTCCCCGACCCCTTAAACCCCTCCTCCGTCTCCGTTAAAATAAACGCCGGTCGCTTATATTTTTCGACCAATTTCCCTGCGATAATCCCTAAAACCCCCTCGTGCCACGCCCCACTATAAACCAAAACCGGCTCCGCTTTCTCAACTTCCCCTCGCTCCGCAATCTCCCTTACCGCTGCGTCTTGTTCGCTTCGCCGCTGAGTATTTAATTTGTTCAATTCCATCGCCAACTTCGCCGCTTCCGCTCGATTTTTACTCATCAATAAATCCAACGCTTTCCTCGCTGAGCTCATTCGCCCCGCCGCGTTCAACCTCGGCCCAATCTGGAACCCAATCACCTCACTCGAAAGCTCCTGCTTCCCAATCAGCCGAAGCAACTCCTTTAATCCCGCTCGCCTTGTCTTTTTCAAAACTTTCATCCCATAAAAACACAGTCTCCGGTTTTCCTCGCTCATCCTCATCGAGTCGCAAAGCGTCCCGATTAAAACGAGGTCTAGTAGCCATTTTTCCTGCCCCGCCGGAATTTTCCCCTCTAAAACTAATGCCCGCGCAACCTCAAACGCCACTCCTACTCCCGCTAAATCCCTCAACTCAACTAGCTTCTCCGCCTCTGTTTCTAATTTTTCCTCCTCTATAAAATTCTGAACATCTCTTCGCTTCGGATTTACCACCGCTACCGCCTCTGGTAGCCGCTCCGGAACCTCATGATGGTCTGTAATAACCGCCTCAATCCCCTCTTTTTTTAGCTCCTCAACAATTTCCCAATTCCCACTCCCGCAATCTACCGTAATTACTAGCGTCCGCCCCTGTTCTTTTGCCTCCTGAACAACTTTTTTACTCATCCCATACCCATCCCTAAACCTATCTGGCAGCATGATCGCTACGTCCTCTATCCCCGCCAATTTTAAGGTATCATTCATCACCGTACTCGCCGTTACACCATCAACATCATAATCCCCATAAATTAAAACTTTCTCCCCCTTTTCCGCCGCCTCCGTAATCCTCTTTGTCGCCTTTTTCATCTCTGGCAATAAAAATGGCGAAAAACAAGCCTCATATTTCGGGTCTAAAAAAGCCTCCGAATAACCTCGTTTTTTCACCAATTCTTGAAATAATTCCGACAAAATTCCTCCTAAACGCCTCTAGATGCCCCTCTCGTCATTTTTACCCCTAAACCCTCCTCTAACGGCTCTTTTTAGCCAATCGTCTTATTTGGCTTATTTTGTGCTGAAAGTTGCTGGCTCTTAATTACCATACTTTGTAGTTCTTTTAAGATAGGAAACTGCTTATTCGTCTGATAAATTTTCGTATTCCCCTTTTTTGTCATAATCAAAAACTTTCCCTTTTCCAACCTCGAAAGCTCCCTCTGAATATTCCCTGGGTCTTCCTTAATCAGTTTCGACAATCCCCGAACGTGTGTCTTAAAATCCGGATATTTCGCGAACACCACTAGAATCTTCCGCCGCACTCTCGATGTAATAAAAACATCCAACATTTCCTTCTTACCTCTCTTTAACTTTCTCTATTATATCTCGATTTTTATGTCTTTTCAACAACAAAATTCCCTAAAATGATATACTTTATCTATGTATTATTATGAGGTAATTCCGACGAAACTTTTCCGCTCCAACGCTAATTCCTTAACTTACTCTTCTTCCGAAAAACTTCTCCCTGGGCATATCGTCCTCATCCCCCTCGGAAAAACTTCTTGCGCCGGAATCGTCCTTAAACCAGTCAAAAAACCTACCTTTAAAACTCGCGAAATTGCCAAACTCCTCTATCAAACTCCTCTCCCCGATTACCTCTTAAAATCCCTCCTTTGGCTCTCCTCTTATTATCTCTCTCCCCTCCCCGCCTCCGCTTCCCTCTTCCTCCCCTCCGGCGTCGAGAAGAAGAGAAGAAAATCAGGCTTAGCGCTAGCGCCGTTGACGAATGTTTCTTTGAGGGAGTCCTCGGAGGCTACGGCCGAGAGCACAGGACGGCCGTCGCCCGTAACGACGGGCCGACGGAACGTCCGGTCCCGAGAAGAAGCTTCGTCAAGCAAGGCGCTCATCTCATTAAACCTATACCAGCTCTCCGCCCTCTCCTCTCTCGAATCCCTCAACTCCCCGACCCGCCTCCTTTTCGGCGTCACCGGCTCTGGTAAAACTAATATCTACCTCGAACTCGCCCGAAAAACTCTCGAAAACGGAAAATCTGTTATTCTCCTCGTCCCCGAAATCGCCCTCACTTCTCAACTCGTCGAAATCTTTAAAACGACTTTCTCCTCTGAAGTCGTTTTAATCCATTCCAAACTAACCGAATCTTCCCGTCACCAAATCTGGGAATCTCTTCTCAAATCTACCCCTAATGAACCGAAAAACCCTAAAATCATCATCGGCCCCCGCTCCGCCCTCTTCGCTCCCCTCGAGAATCTTGGTTTAATTATTATCGATGAGGCCCACGAATCCGCCTATTATCAAGAAAATACCCCTAAATACTCCACCCTCCGCCTCGCCTCTTTTATCGCTAAAACTCTTAACATCCCCTGTCTCCTCGGAACCGCTACCCCCCTCGTCTCCGATTTTTACCTTGCCTCTCTTAAAGATTCTGTCGTTCCCCTAACGGTCAAAGCCAAGTCCTCCGCTATTACCCCTGAAATCAAAATTATCGACTTTAAATCTCGCTCCGATTTTTCTAAAAACCGCTATTTCTCTAATCCCCTCCTTTCCGCCATCAAATCTAACCTCGATCATAACCTCCAAACCCTCATTTTCCATAATCGTCGCGGTTCTGCCCCTATGACCATCTGCGAAAATTGCGGTTGGGAAGCTCTCTGTCCAAACTGTTTTCTCCCTTTAACTCTCCATTCCGACTCCTACTCTCTCCTCTGTCATACTTGCGGCTATTCCACAAAAATCCCCACTTCCTGTCCTAACTGTAAAAATCCCTCAATCCTCCATAAAGGTTTCGGAACTAAACTCCTTGAATCCGAGTTAAAAAAATTATTCAAAACCGCCAAAATCGCTCGTTTTGACGCCGATAATAAAAAATCCGACTCCCTCGATGCTCTTTACGACGAAGTTAAGTCCGGCGATTTTAATCTTATTATCGGAACCCAGGCTATCGCCCGCGGTCTCGATCTTCCCCGCCTTGCTACCGTTGGTGTCGTCCAAGCCGATTCCGGTCTCTCCCTCCCCGATTTCTCCGCCGAAGAAAAAACTTTCGAGCTCTTAACCCAAGTTATCGGCCGCGTCGGTCGTGGTCATCTCTCAACCGCCTCTGTTTTTATTCAAACCTATAAACCCGACTCCCCCGTTATCAACTTCGCGCTCAATTCCGATTACGAAAGTTTTTATGCTTATGAGCTTAAAAAACGCCGAAAAACCAATTTCCCTCCGTTTTCTTACCTCTGTAAACTCTCCGTTACCTATAAAACCGAACAAACTACCCTGAAAAAAATTACCGCTCTCCGAAAAAACCTTATTTCAACTAAAGAAAACCTTTCCCTCTCCTCTCTCGAAATCTCTCCCCCTCTCCCCGCTTTCCACGAACATACTGCCTCTGGTTTCTCCTGGACTCTCATCCTAAAATCTAAAAGCCGTAATCACCTCTCGAAACTCCTTACCTCTCTTGATTCTAAAGTCTTAAATAGCGTTAAAATCTCCCTCGACCCCCCAAGCCTCTTGTGATATAATATCAAAGATGAAAATTATTACTACTCCCGACCCTCGCCTCCGTAAAAAGTCTACTAAGGCCAAAGCGACCGATGAAGAAACCGCCGAAATCATCGCAAAAATGCGTGAATCTTCCCTCGCCTGGGAAAAAGATCATCCTTTCGAGCTTTCTGCTGCTATGGCCGCCCCCCAGCTCGGCTTTAATAAACGTATTATTATCGTCCGCGACGACCTTGAAGATAAAAAAAATAACGAATTTACCGCTTTCTTAAACCCCGAAGTTATTAAAGTCGAGGGGAAAGAAGAAAAAGATTATGAGGGTTGTCTCTCTGTTCCTTTTTATTACGGGCTCGTCCCTCGTCCTAAAAAAGCTAAAATTAAAGCCTTTCTCGAAGACGGAACCGAGGTTCGCCTCAAGGTCGAAGGCTCTCTCGCGCGAACTTTTCTTCATGAAATCGACCATCTTAACGGTATTCTCTTTATCGACCATATTAAAAACGACCCCTCTGCTTTTTTCAAGATGAACGATAAAGGCGATCTCGACCCCGTTGACTACGAAAAAGAAATTAAAAATAATAAATCCCTTTTTCCCGATGAAGACTAAAATCATCTTTTTCGGTAACGGCGCTCTCGCGGACACTACTCTTTCTGTTCTAAAAAATTATTCATCTCTCGAAATTATTTTCCATGCTAAGTCGAAATCCGATTTAGACCGAGTAAAAATTTTAAAGAAAGAAAACCCCTCCGCCGTCGGCGTCCTCGCCTCTTTCGGTGTTCTAATTAAAAAAAACCTCCTCGACCTCTTTGAGCCTCTCGGAATTTTAAACATCCACCCCTCTCTCCTCCCAAAATATCGCGGCGCTTCCCCTATCGAATCCGCCATTCTCGCCGGCGACTCTACCTTTTCCGTCTCTGTTATGAAACTCGTTCAGGCGATGGATGCTGGGCCTATTTTTTACCAAAAAACTTTTGAACATCTCCCTCTTGATAAAGCGAAAATCTACGAAACTCTCGCCTCCGCCGGCGCGACTTGGCTCGCCGAAAACCTCCCGACTTTATCTTCCTTAAAAAATGTATTCGACTTTCCTAATTTAATTATTCAATCCGACTCCGCCGCCACTTTTACAAAAAAGTTCGAAAAATCCGACGGAGTTCTAACGCCCGAAACCGACCCAGCCGACTTAACTTTCCGTAAAATCATCGCTTTCCAAACTTTCCCGAAGCCTAAACTTCCCATTCTCGGCCAAGAATGTATTATTCTCTCTGCCCGTCCGATTTCTCATTCCGAGCTTCCCTCCGAAGCCTCTCCCCTAAAAACCTCTAGCTCTCCCGAATCTTCCTCTTAT
>CAYWPO010000013.1:0-13553 GCA_964460285.1 uncultured Candidatus Saccharibacteria bacterium | reverse complement strand
GAAACAGAAAGGACTTTTTTAACGGTAAAGCCCTGTTTTTTAAAGAGGTCTTCGACGTATTTAGGATGATAATTATACATTTTTAAATCTTTAAGGTAGCTCTGAGACTTTTTAAAGGGGTTTACGTCGGTTCGCTTCGTCCAGTAGCGGGCAATTCGAGGGAGAGTGCGCTTATTCGCGACCTCAATAACGGCGATTCCGCCCGGTTCGAGGATTCGATAAAGCTCAGAGATAACGGTTCTCATATCTTTAAAATGATGAGTCGCGCGAATCATCATTAGAGAGTCAAATTCTTCGTCTTTAAAGGGGAGAGAGTAGATATCGCCGGCCTTGACGTTAATTTTATCGCCATATTTCTCTTTAGCCTGAGCAAGTTCGGTCTTAGAGTAGTCGAAAAGGGTCGATTTTTCCGCGCGTTTAAGATATTCGTCGGCGAGGCGGCCATAACCACCAGCGATATCGACAAAATTTTTCATTTTTTTCGGGAGGAGTTTTCTAATCGCTAGCCGATCGGCGGCGTCTTCGTATTTTCTGTCGGCATCTTCCCAGAAGATTTTTTTATAATCATAGCCGTTATAATCGGCGATAATAGCGTGATCAGTCATAAAATCTATTATACCAAAATTTTCGGCAGGAAAAAGCCCCGCGCGGGGCGGGGCGGACAACTAAGAGATGAGGGGTTCGATCAAGCGATTCATAATCGCCTGGGCGGCTTCGCGGATCTGCTTGTCGCTCACGACGAGCTTCGAAGGGATTCCGGCGGCGATCATCGCGTCGCGAAGAGTTTTCAGATCCTCGATTTTCGGGGTGAGGCTGTCGAGAACAGCGGAGAATTCGGGAATCTTACTCACGTTATTCACGAAACGCTCGCGGAACTCGGCATAGGGGAAAGAGTTAATGAAAACTACGATCTCGTCGTCTCTGGAAAGAACGATTGCCATGAAAATCACCACCTTTTCAAGACTGTTTTTCTATTTTATCACACTTTACCGAAAAAGTCAAGAGTTTAGGGCGCGGTCTTGAGCTAATTCGTTCATCGCGTCGCGATATTCTGGCGCAAAGGCGATTTGATAATATTCCTCGACGATATCGCGGTCGTTACGCATACGATTTTCGATTTCGGGAGGCTGTTTTTGGTCGGGGTTGCTAGTCCAAAAATCGCGCGGAGTGAAACGGGTCGTCCCGTATTTTTCCGCGAGGGCGTTGATAGAGTTAAAATGTTCGATAAGGTTATTATGAGCAAAAATTCGCGCTCGGTCTGCCTCTTTAATCCCGTAGCTGCGGATTTCGTCGAGAGGCATAGTTCGCCACGCGATATGATCGATAGCGGCGCGGCGGAAGCCGATAACGATTTGCTCATCGTCGGCGGCATGTTCATCTTTAGAGTCGCGGATAGCGGTCAGGAGTTCTCGGCGACGGTCGTCGAAGAAATGGGCGGCTTGAACCTCAATATTTTTCGCGAGGACGTTCTGGTTAGAATAGTTTTTCATCATCGGGGCTTCAGCGCGCGCTTCCTCTAGCGCGCTAAGGCCGCCGAGATGGACTTGATCCTGAAGCCGAACCCAATATTCCCGAAAATCGCGTTCCCAAATCTCAAATTCCTTTTTCGCGATATGTTTTTCACCGCGTTCTTTTGAACGGGCAAGCTGTTTCTCGAAAGCGGTTCCAAGAGAGCGGATTTGAGTAGCTTGAAACTCGGCTTCTTTCGGAGCTTCGGCGACCCTACGCGCGTTAAATTCTTCGACAAAAGCGCGAATTTCCTCGGGGGTCATCTCGCGGTCGTCGGCGGAAGCTTCATAAGTCTTCTTGCCAACGATTTTTAATTCCTCTCTAGGGAGAGTTTCGCCTGTTTCAGGGGAAGATTCGGAATTAAATCTAAATTTTTCAGTCATTTTACCTCGCTTTCTTTGAGAAAATTATACAAAATTTTATTAGATTACGCGAGAGATTTCTTCGAGAGTCGTTTCGCCTCTTAAAGCGGCGAGGAGACCTTTTTGTTCAAGGGTCAACATTCCGTTTTTTACGGCAACTTTTTCGATTTCGGAGGTATTTATATCTTCGACGTCGCCGCGAATGAACTTCGAGATTTCTTCGGAGACGATTAACTGTTCCATTAAAACAACTCTTCCCTTATAGCCGAAGGGGTCGTCGTCGGTCGGGACGGGTTTATAGAGTTTTAGATGATCAAGGTCAACACCATCAACGCCGGCGAGCTTTTCGCGGAGGTATTTTTTCTCAGCTTCATCAGGTTCATATTCTTCTTTCGAGTCGGAAAGTCGGCGAACGAGACGCTGGGCGATAACGAGGCGGATTGAGGAGGAGAAAATCGGGTTCGTTCCGATTAGGTCAATCATACGGGAGAAAGCGGCGGAAGTTGAGTTCGCGTGGAACGAGCTGAGGACGAGATGGCCAGTAATTGAGGCTTGGATTGCGGTTTTCGCGGTATCGGCGTCGCGAATCTCGCCGACCATGACAACGTCAGGGTCAAGACGGAGAACCGAACGGAGACCGTCGGCGAACGAGCCGCCTTTATTCGTATTTATCGGGATTTGGGAGATACCGCTGATACCGTATTCGATCGGGTCTTCAAGGGTAATAATCTTGCGATCAGTCGTATTGAGGGCGTTAATGATAGAATAGAGAGTCGTCGATTTTCCGGAGCCGGTCGGACCAACCATTAAGACGAGCCCGCGAGGATGAGAAACTACTTCGTTAATCTCAGCGCGCTCTTCGTCGGAAAGACCGAGGAGGTCGAGGTTCAAGAGAGATTCGTCGAAGTTAAAGAGGCGGAGAACGGCGTCTTGGCCGTACATGGTCGGGACGGTCTCGACGCGGACGTTGAGCATATGGGTCGCGCCATCGCGAGTGATGTCGGTTTGGAGATGGCCGGATTGAGGCTTGTTCGCGGCGGCAGAAACATTGGCGCGAGAGGAAAGTTCGCCCATGAAAATTCGGTAGCGATCTTTATCGATATCGGCGACAGGATGAAGAATACCGTCGACGCGCATCCTGATTCGGATTTTATCGCGCATATTTTCGATATGAATATCGGAAGCGCCGAGCTTATCGGCTTGATCCAAGAGAAAATCGAAGACTTTTTCGGTCGAGACAGAGTTTAGGGTCTGGGAAACTTCGGCGATAGTCTCGGAATCGCCCTCGGAAGCGATTTTAATGTCGTCGTAGATAACTTCTTTCGGGGGGTCATGACGGAGCATGAAAACTTTATAAGCAGAACCAGAAATGAGAAAGAAGTCAATTCTTTCACCCTCGGAATCATATTCGTCGCGCATTTTTTGAAGAAGAGAACGGGGAGTTTGGGAGGTAATCATGAATTGGTAGTGTTCCCCGCCGCCGCCTTTTTGGAGAGGGATGATATAGTTTCGATGCATCTCTTCGACGGAAATAACGTCTCTAGCGAGCGGAATCGTCTCTTCGAATTCGCGCGTATCAAGATAAGGTAGGCCTAAAATTCGGGCGCGAGAAGCAGTCGCGTTTTCTTCGTTATCACGACGCTTTCTTTGGACTTCGTCTTCGTTCATAATTTTATTATACCATAAACGTTTTACTTTCGGGAAAAATGGTGATAAAATTATTTTGTTGCGCCCCTAGCTCAGTGGATTAGAGCATCTGTCTTCGGAACAGAGGGTCGTGGGTTCGAGTCCCTCGGGGCGTACCAAGAAATTTGATGAGTAAAAAGAGACGGAAAAATCCGTCTTTTTTAATGCGCAAGATAAAAATGGAGCCGACTATGAGATTTGAACTCATGACCCCGCCCTTACCATGGGCGTGCTCTACCACTGAGCTAAGTCGGCTGACCGTTCTAGTATAACCTAAAAGACGTATTTTTTCTAGTACTTTTCTGAACTTTAACTTATCATCCGATATCGCCGTTACCAAAAGTATCGCGAATTTGGTCGGCTTGTTCGTCGGTATTTCTAGGTCGCTGAGTTTGAGGGGTTTGTCGACGAGCGATTTCATGAATATCTTGATAGAGCTGTTGTTGAGCCTGAGTCTGGGCGGTCTGCTGGGTTTGGATCTGATGCTGCTCGGCAATGATTTGTCGACCAGTAGTCGTATTACGAAGAGCATTTTGTTTATTGTTATCAGGCATAATGCTAGCAAGCTGAGGATTAGTAAGAATTTGGCGGACTAAGTTCGGGTTAATGTATTCGCCAAAGCGAGTGAGTTCGCCAGTGCTCTGGGAGGCAATATCGCTGATATCGGTTAGAGCTTCCTGAGTATAGTACGCATAATCAATATTATCAATTCCACCATGTTGATTGATTGCCTCAGAAGCGATGTCGTTAAGAATGCGAGTCGTAACGGAGCCTTTTTTACCAAAAACAGCAGCAACGTCGTCGTTCTCCAAACGGTGACGATTAAGCGCATTGACACCATCACGGTTAAGAAGAGTGACTCGGCCATTTGCATCACGAACACCATCACGGAACATATTGATTAATATATTATCGCCGCCTTTAGTTTTGGCGAGTTGGCGCGTTAACGCACCGCGTTCAGCAAGTTCCGCATCGGTAAGATTATCGCCTTGGTTATAGAGATTAGCTAGACGAATTGCCATTCCTCCTAAGTTAGTCCCGCGATTATATTGAGCAAACTCACCAGTTCCATTAGTAATTTGAGCCATCACGTCTTCTTCGCGTTTACGACGTTCCATAGTCTGACGACCCTGTTGTTGGCTTCGGCGGAAATTAGGATCAACCCATCTTTTTGCTTCGGCGCGCTTAGCACGGCGTTCCGCCTGCTTCTGATAGAATCCTGCGGCCTGCCGATCGGTCACTAGTTCAAGCCCGCTAGAACCAACTTGGCCAACTGTTCCGGTAACGCCAGCAGCCACGCCTAAAACACCGCTAACTGCGCCAGTAACACCAGCGCCAACTCCTCTAGCATACTTCCCGACTTTTCCCTTTAGAGTTGTCTCTTCTTTGGCATTGGCGAAATTAGTTTTGGCGCTGTCGAAACGTCCTCGGGCATACTTTCTTCCAGCTTTTCCGTCTGAGCTAAGTCCGTTTCCGAATTTTCCATCACTAAGTTTATGGATCGATGATTGAATTGGGCGAAAATTTCTTAGGGGCTGGACTGCCGCGACGCTAGCTCTAGCTCCTTTCGCAGCTCCACGAATTGCGGTGCGTTTCATCATTTCGCCAGCTTTACCAAGTGCTTTCATAGAGTTCAAGATAATAAATGGAATAGCAAAAAATGGAATAAAGAGAGAGATAAGAGGAACTAAGGACGAAAGTAGGTTATCTGCGGGGAGAATGCCGGTAAATACAGAGCAAAGTAGCTTCCCGGAGCCCATTGCAAGTGAACAAGTTGGATAGATTAGAAGCATGGCTTTAAAAGCGTCTAGCCATTTTTTAAACCAACTTTCGGTATTTGGCATCATATACAGAACAAAAGCGAGCGGGGCGAGGCAAACCAAAACAATAACCAATACATCTCTAGCAATACAAAATGCCCAAAGTATAATTACGGCAATAACACCGAGAAGCATAATTAATACAAGCAGAGCGAACATACCAAAGTTTAGAGCTGTTCCAAATGCAATCCAGACAGTTCCAACTTCAGTAGCTTCTTGCACGGTTAAAGCTATAGCGTTAGCACCATGGTCGGTAACATGAATCGTGGTCGCCATATCCGACATAAGACCGTTTAGACTAGCACCGAGAATATTGCTAACATCGACCGCCATTCGGCAAATGATAAAGCTAAGATTGACTAAAATTACAGTAACGACAAGACGCGGAAGGCTGCGCTTGATTCCATAATTATCGATTCCAAATCCAGTGAGTTGAGAAATTATTATGACAAGGAAAAAAATGACGAAAACAATATTGGCAAGATCGCGGAAAGATTCCCAAGAAGTAGAAAGACCAGCGGTTCTTGTCGTTCCATCGTCTTCTTTAATTCCCTCAAAGATTGAGGGCGGAATACTCAAATAGTGAGAAGCCAAACCGTAAACTGATTCAAACATATCTACTGCGCCAGCAACTATTGGACAGAAAATCCAGTCAATCCCCCAACTTATATTGTCACTACAAAGTTCCTTGGCGTCATGAGACGCCGAAGCATAAGTTGGAGGCGCAAAACTAAGGTTAGCAAAGACCGAAATAAAGAATAAGGCAAGTGCTAGAAAAGCAGTTCGGAGGCTAAGGTGTTTGGATTTTCGCCTTTTGGTTTTTTGGAATTTAAAAGAATAATTTTTCGGGAGCTGGTTGCTAAGGGCTAGGAACCCCCCCCCCAAGATACATTGATTGGTCAGCGGCAGAAAGGCGACCTTTGAGACGATTATCGGAGTTAATTTGGGTAATTTGAGCGCCGAATTTAGTTTTAACTTCGTTAGCTGCCCTGCTATAGAAATCAGCATCGGATTCGCCCGCGTTACGAGAAACTCCAGCTAGAGCGGCGCGCATATCGTTCGAAAGTTTAGTAAATTGTTCGGCGGAAATTTGACCGACTACTGCGTCGCGATCGGCAGCATTAAGATTTTGGACGTAAGAAACTTGAGCGGCGATAGTTTTACCTTCTGTTGCGTTAGCAATAGATACGGCGAGAGGTCCAGCACCACCGGCGGAAACGGGTTGAATAACTGCGGCATGAGGAGGATTATTGGCGTCGCCACCGACGAATTTCCAGTCGTCTTTGTCGAAAGACGCATAAGCAGCACCGCCGTTGGCAATGAGGGCCGCGGAAAGCTTTCCACTATTGATAAAGTCGGCAAAGTTCGCTGCGCGATTAGGATTATTCTCTTCAAGCCCCTGATTTTTAGCAAATTCTTTAAATATTGGGCTCATGCCCGCCATTTCATTAATAAGGCGCGGACTGTTGCTGAGCTTATCGGAGTTAGCATAGGCAAAACGGAGAAGATCTTCGCGACCCCCTTTCTCGTTAATATCGCGAATGGCGGCGATAACTTGAGCTTCAGTCGTTCGGTAAGAAGGACTGGTCGGATTTGAGCTTTGACTTTGGAGTTTATCAATAAGTTCGTTGAGTTTATTAACGACGGCACCTTTATCTTTAGTAGCATTTCGGGCTTGCTCTTCTTTTATTTCGATGTTTTGGCGAGCGGTAGCTTGGCGTTCCATAATATCAGCAACAGTTTCACCGGTCGCCATCTTAGCTACGCGTTCGCGACGTTCGTTTTCGGCGAGATATCGCTCATTTGACCTAGCGACAGGAGAAAGAACAGCGGTTTTTATGCTTTGCCCTACCTCAGAAACCGTGCCGCCATAAGTTTTTTTGGCAGTGGATTTAAAATTTTTCCAACTTTCTTTCTGCTCCGTAATGTTTTGTTGTATACGTTGACGGTTTGCGGCTCCACCCGATTTTTTTAAAATGGTATTCCCTATGACTCGTCTGCGAGTAGCGCCAATAAGTTTGATTCCACTTCTGCCGATCTCTGACTTACTCGCGATTCGTCCTATGCGTCCAGCGGTTTGACCAGTAGCACGATAAGCCCCCACTACTCCACGACGCCCCATCGCGGCGACGGTTGCGCCGATTTTACCAAGAGCCTGAAGAGAAGAAAGGACAATAAACGGAATTAGAGCAAACGGCAAAATCGCGGCAAGCATAGCAGCAATTTGGATAATATCGGAATGCGCAGCGCCAGAGGCGCTTTTAAATAGAATTAAGCTTAAAACTTTTCCCGAGCCAACCATTAAAGAACAAGTTGGATAAATCAAAAGTAGAGCCTCAAACATTTTTAGCCATTTTTTAAAGGTACTCTCTAGATTCGGAAGCATATAGCAGACAAAAGCGAATGGAGCTAGGCAGACAAGAACGATAATTCCAATCTCTCGAATAATACTAAAGAGCCAAAGAACAGCAACACAAATAATTCCTATCACTATACATAATAATATAATCAATAATGGACCTATGCCGCCAGTAGCAATAGTAAAACCGATAGTTGCTATACCAGCAATATTTATAATGAGATCGCCACTTCCGGCTGCTGGAGGAGTTATCTTTGAGGCTATATCATCCATTAAACCGACTATACTGGCTCCGAGGATATTACTCACGTCGATCGCTAAACGACAGACAATAAAGCTAAGATTGACTAAAATTGCGACAACGACTAGTCGCGGCAAGATACGCTTAATTCCGTAGTTATCGATTCCAAATCCAGTAAGCTGGGAGATTATGACTACGAGAAAGACGATTATGAAGACGATATTGGCAATATTTCTGAAAGTTCCCCAGACTTCAGGGAGACCGTTAGCGTCCTCGAAAAGAGACGACTTAACAACTAAATTACTAGCGGCGGCATTATAAAACCATTCAAGGGTATTCTTAGCAAACTCTACGAGGGGACATAAAAGCCAACCTAAAGCACCTGATTCGCTATTACAAGCCTTCGTAAAATCGGAGGCGGCAACAGGCGGAGCAAGGGTAATATTAGCAAAAACAGGCGTAAAAATTAAAACTAAACTCAAAACGATCTTCGCGAAACCTGAAGATTTCTTTTTATCTTTCAAAAAGTTAAGCATATACGTTTTAATTATAAGTTAAAAACTAAATTAAAACAACCCGATTCCGTTTATTATCGAAAAGAATTTCTTTTCGGTCGGCGAGACGAACGTCAACAGGAGTTAGGTTTTCTTCAAAATAAATTTCGGTTTTTTCTGGAAGCTCGAAGAAAGCAAGGCGCTCAGTCGGATCGTAGCTGTTGAGATATGCCAAATATTCAATCGCCTCGATTCCGGCGATAATATCTTCTTTTGACCATCCCGTTCGATAAGCAAGCGTCCCCTCAAAAGAGCGATCTTTCGGGTTCGCTTCGTAATAAGCGTCTTTATAGGCAACGACGGGCGAGGGATTATCGTTGGTATAGTAACCGAGAATTTCTAAAGCGTTAGTTTCAAGAATATAACCTTGATAAATTTTATATTTCTTTTCCCAATCACCATTATCATCAAGGTCGCCGTATTTTGCGCCGGTCGCGATTTCTTCTTCGACGCCATCACAACTACTACTAATTTCTTCAGCACTCCCAAAAAGCCAGTTAAAGAGGCTCTTGATCGTTACGCCTTGTTTTTTAGTTTTACAAACATTCGCATCTTTAACGCCTGGACTAGCGCCACGACCGCCACCAAGAATTAAATCCTCAGCCAACTCACTACCGTCCTTGATTTTATTGCCGTCGTCTAAATCACCCATATTTTTAAGCGCGGATTCATAATCGCTGAGAGTTGCGGTTAAAATATTTTTATCACTCGATATTGAACTGCCGCTAAAATTATCGACATCAAAAGTAGGGATTTGATTACAATAAAGCTCACCGACACCACCAATTGCGCCAACGGTAGAACAATGGTCGCCAGCATCAAGCGAAGCTCCAAGAAAAGTTTCCGAGTCATCTTCTGCATAGGCTCCAAGAGTTAGTTTCCCGAAGCTTTTGAGGGTTAAGCTAGAAAGGCTAGCAAATTGTCCGAGGAAAGAATTACGCGAGGCAGAGACTGTATAGAGGCTATTAACGATACTACCGAGAAAAGTATTCGGCGACGAGGCGTCAAACGGACTACGGCGCGAACGATCGGCAATAACATTGCGTTCATAAAGGTCTTTCGTATATTTATTATAGGCGACAACCGACTCTTTACTAGAGACATTTGAAGCGCCATTGTTTTTTGCTAAACTAGCGTTTAAGAAAGAAGCACCCTCGATAATTTTTTCGCCTAAAGTCGTTCCGGTTAGAACTTTAGAGGCTTTCATATAAAGAGCGTCGGCAACGGCGTCTTTGAAATTATTTTGGAGATAAGTCTCATTCGGCTTTTCTCCAGGGTTGAATAATGAAAAAATCCAAGAAAAGAATTTTTTAAAACCGCTCAAAACGCTGACCGTAGTTCCCTTAACCGATTCAGAACTATTGACGGACATATCGGTTTCGGCCTGATGAATTACGCGGTCGCGAGAATATTTAGCAGCCTCAGCAGCATCGTAGTCGCCGTCGGTAATAGTCGCCAACAAATTAGCGGCCTGACCTGGGGCGCCATTTGAATCATAGACGTCTATGTTTTCTCCTTCTTCAGTTCCCTCAGAACTCGGATCTTCGCCAACAACGTATCCCTGAAGATAGTTCGCAAGTTGGTTTACGGGACCGTTATTACCGGCTTTAGCTTGTTCGGCGGCGGCGATGACAGCGGTCGAGGCACGAGTAGCTTGATAAGGTTCATTCGCGGAAATGGCGGCGTTGATAAGAGCAGCGGCTTTTTCGGTCGCTTCTTCCTGAGTTTTGCCACGAGTTAAGGTAGCTACGCTTGCGATGTATTTTTCGGCCGCAGCCCTGGCAGCTTCACGCATTTTTTCTTCTACGGCAGAGGGAATTTCGCCAGAACTGGAAGCTTCTTCGCTGCTTTCCTCAGCATCGGAGCTTTCTGTTTCGCCCGCATCTTTATTTTGAGAGGCACTGGTCATAGATTCGGAATTATCGTAATCAATTGCGTTATCTAATAGCTCTTTAAAGGTTTTTTGCCTAGCTTCATCATCGCTAAGCGAAGAATCGGCGTTAAGTTTATCTTCGACTTTAGAATCAAAATCACGATAAGGGTCGCGGTCGATTCCGAGATCTTCAAAAGTTTCTTCGCCAGAGCGATCATAGAAGAAAACTGAATCGCCACCGATCGCATCTTTGAAAGCGTTATAAAATTCGTTATTTGTTTCAAACCCATCAAGAAGTTCTTCGGAGGTTTTATAGGTAAATTCTTTACCTAGGTCATCCGTAAATTTTACGGCGAGCCGGCCGCTCTCTAATTTATAAGTTCCAATCGAGCTAGCGATTTTATATTCCGAACCAGAGGCAATAACGCGATTGGTTTTTATAAACTCTCCGGTAACCTGATCGATGACGCCAGTGTCGATTCCGTAAACTGCGAGTTTTTCGCTTAACTCGTCCGGTATTTCGCCATTACCGAGAAGTTCGTTCCAAGCGTGTTTAACTTTATCGAAAGCGGTCGAGACAAAATTAACGACTTTTCCGACGGTATTTGCGGCGAGATGAAAAGGATAAAGGACGGTCATCGAGGCAAAAATAGCTGGAATAGCTGCTAAAATAAAGAGAAGAAAATATAACGGGAGTTTTTTAGCTTTTGAAGATAAAGTACCCGAAGATTTTTTCGACTGCGTTCTCTCGACGCCTGAAACATTTGAGGTAAAATCTGAAGATTCGTCGGAGGATTCGTCTATGTCGCGCTTATCTTGAGACCTTTCTTCGGCTTCGCGGAGGCGATTAGTGGCGCTTTGAACCTTTTTAAAAGCTTCGCCAGAGGTTTTAGCGGCATTTGTCGCTGAGCTAGCGGCAGCGCCCGCACTTCCAGCAGCACCAGCAGTCGCCCCGCTTCCAGCGGCGGCAGCTCCACTCGCCGCAGCGCTAGCTCCGCCAGTCGCAACGGCCGCACCAACGGCTACTGCGGTTTTTGTAAGTTTACGCTTAACTTCGTCGCGCTTATCGTTCGATTTTTCCGGCATATACAATATATATTATATATGATTATGGTTAAAAAACTAGACTTTGTTGATGACAGGAATGACAATAGGAGTATGACCAGTAGCGTCGAAGAGAATATGAGTAATATCTTCTTTTACTTCTTCTTTTAGAACTTTCAGCTCAGGGTCGGTAGAAATCGATTTATCAGTTTTAGCCCTTAGATAATGACGGATTTTACCAATCAATTCTTCGGAATTATCAAGGTAGATAAAGGCGCGAGAGATAATATCGGGAGTTTTAATGAGACGGCCGGTTTTTTTCGAGAGGGTTAGGACGATGACGAAAATTCCCTCGCGAGAGATATGAATTCGATCTTTAACGACAGCTTCATGGACGGGCTGGTCAGCATCGTCATAAAGTTTATTGCCGACGAAGATGCGTCCGTTTTTACGAACGGTTTTATTGGGGAGGAGTTCAACAACATCGCCATTATCCGCGAGAACGATATTCTTGCGAGGAATACCGACGACGTTTTCCGCCATCTCGGCGTTATGTTCAAGCATATAAAACTCACCGTGATAGGGCATATAGTTTTTCGGGTTCATGCGCGTGACAAATTCGACGTGATCCTCGAAGTAAGCGTGGCCGGAAAGATGGAGCGGACCGAGGTTGGTAAGATGGTTTTTACCGTTTTGGATGACGGTCGCGCCCTCGCGGAGAAGACCGCCGACGGTCGAGACGACATGAGGCTCGTTCCCCGGAATCGGGTTCGAGGAGAAAACAATACAATCGGTCGGCTTGATTTTGATGAATTTATGAGCACCAGAAATCATGCGGTTCAAAACAGCGTTAAGCTCGCCTTGAGAACCGGTACAAACGATACAGATTTTTTCGTCGGGAAGTTTAATGATATCTTCCATCTTCATAATCGTATCTTTCGGGACCTTAATCGCTTTTGCACGGAGAGCAACCTCGACGTTATTAATCATCGAAAAGCCAGAGAACGCAACTTTACGACCGCGGGCGGCAGCTTCTTTCAAGATAAGTTCGATACGCCCGATTTGAGATGAGAAACAAGAGACGATTACGCGACCGGAGGCGTAATTATCCATCACTTTACCGAGGTTCTCGCCAACGTCGAACTCGGAGTGAGGATGTTTCCCAGGGGAGTCGATATTAGTCGATTCATTTAACATCAAATCGATTCCCTCGGTCTTAACGATTTCATCAAGGCGGTCGTAGTCGGTTTGAATACCGACCGGATTTTGTTCGTGACGCCAGTCGCCGGAGAGATAAATATTCCCATTCGGAGTTCGGAAAAGAATCGCGGCGTTACCAGGGATAGAGTGGAGCGTATGAATAAACTCAGCAGAGAGATGTTCGGAAAGCTTGAGGTTTTCATGCTTAAAGGGATCAACAGGGCAATAATTTAAGTCAGGGACGTCGTTAAGTTCGGACATCTGTTTTTTAATCATACCAATCGTGAAATCAGTCGCATAAATCGGAGTTAAGGGGTTAAACTTCGGGAGAAGATGGCGGCAGGCGCCGATATGGTCGAGGTGGGCATGAGTAAAGAGAATGGCCTTAATCTTATCGCGGTTATCTTCGAGGTATTTAATATCGGGGATTAAATAATTAACGCCAGGGTAATCGCCGTCAGCAAAGAGAACGCCCATATCAACCACAACCATTTCCCCCTTATATTCGATGATGGTCATATTTTTCCCAATCCCGATTTCGCCGAGACCACCAATCGGAATAATTCGGACCGCCTCGGGGTCGGGACGGGCAGATTTAAGCATCGCGTTCGTAACCTGTTTCCCATCGTAGCCGTTATATTTCGACTTATTAACAGGCATACCGATGATGTGTTGCGTAGCCTGGGCGTTAACGTCCATAGATAACATTTTTTGATGATGAACCATCTCGCCTTTACGAGTCGAAACAGAGAGGTTCACCTTTCGTTTCTCGGAGTCGGATTTAGCGGTTTTAGGGGAAGTTTTAGGGGATTTTTTAGCATTTTTCCCGTTTGAGGCATTTTTAGGGGTCTTAGAGGCGTTTTTCTTCGAAGAGCCGTTAGAGGAAGGTTTCGCGAAATTCGAGT
>CAYWPO010000012.1:0-14550 GCA_964460285.1 uncultured Candidatus Saccharibacteria bacterium | reverse complement strand
AGCCTACCACTCGGGTGAAAGATCTCACCGAGGCTGAAGAACAAAAAATCAACGATATCATTTCTTCGAAATATTCCGTTGAAGGTGATCTTAAACGCCTCGTAACCAACAATATCAAACGCTTAAAGGATATTAACTCCTATAAAGGTGTCCGCCATAAAGCCGGTCTTCCGGTTAATGGTCAACGTACCCGAACGAACGCGCGTACGCGTAAGGGTAAAGCGATCGCGGTCGGTGGCGCTCAACCTAAAGCAGCTTCTAAAACCTAAAGATAAGGAGTAAAGGAAAAATGTCAGAAGAAACTACTGTAAAAACCGCAGCTCCTAAGGCTAAAAAGGGCAAACGTATCGTTACTTCCGGTCAGCTTCATATCCAAGCGACCTTCAACAATACAATTGTCTCCATCTCCGACAAAAAAGGCGAGGTTCTCTCCGCGTCTTCTGCTGGAGCCAACGGCTTTAGAGGTTCCAAGAAGGGAACCGCTTACGCCGCCCAAATCGCCGCCGAAAAAGCTGCTGAAGTCGCAAAAAAAGAACATGGACTTAATTCCGTCGATGTTTACGTTAAAGGAATCGGACTCGGCCGCGATAGCGCTATCCGCGCCGTCTCAGGTCTCGGGATTAAAATCGATAGTATTACCGATACTACTCCCATCGCCCATGGTGGCGTCCGTCCTAAGGGAGAAAGGAAACCATAATGGCTCGCGATAAATCCCCTATTGTTAAACAATCTCGCCGCGAAAGTTACGCTCTCGCGCCAAAAGCTCATAAAGTTATGAGCCACAAATCCGGTATTCCGGGTCAACACGCCGATATGCGAGTTCGTGGCGGTAGCCTCTATCTAACTCAGCTTCGCGAAAAACAAAAAGTTCGCCGTCTCTACGGTTTACTTGAAAAACAATTCGCGAAACTTATGAAAGAGGCTCAAAGCTCCGAAGGCTTGACTGGCGAAAATCTTCTTGAGTATCTCGAACGCCGCGCTGATAACGCCGTTTATCGCGCCGGTTTCGCAACAACTCGTCGCCAAGCTCGCCAACTCGTCTCTCACGGTCACTTTACCCTTAACGGTAGACGAATCGACATCCCGTCCATTCGTTTAAATGCCGGAGACGTTCTAGAAGTTCGTCCAAAGTCACAAAAATCCGAATACTTTAAGAATCTCGAAAATATCGTTTCCGCCGCCGGTCAAAATCCTCTTTCTTGGATGAAAGCCGACGCTAAGAAAATGAAAATCGAGATTACCGGAAAACCAAAGCGCGAAGAAGCTGAGGTGGGAATTAACGAACAATTAATCGTTGAGTATTACTCACGCTAAGGATAAGGAGAGAAATATAATGACAACTAAAGCTATTCATACCGCTAACCTCGCCGAAATCAATGATTTAGGCGAAAATAGCGCCGAGTTCGTTATCAAGCCGCTTTATTACGGCTACGGTAATACCCTCGGGAACTCTCTCCGTCGCGTTCTTCTTTCTTCGATTAAAGGCGCCGCGATTACTTCTTTCTCTATCGAAGGAACTACTCACGAATATTCCGCTATCGCCGGCATCCGCGAAGATGTCGTTGATATCATGTTAAACCTTAAAAATATCCGCTTAAAGTCTCACTCTGACTCTCCTGTTGAGGCTACATTAGAAATTAAAGGTAGCGCCCAAAGCGAAAAAGACGGCGATAAACGCGTTACTGCCGCCGATATTAAACTTCCGGCTGACGTCGAACTCGGAAACCCGAACCAAGTCATCTGTCACATCGACGACCCGAACTTCGTCCTCAAGATGAATTTCGTCATCGAAACTGGCTGTGGCTACCTTACTATCGACGAATCCGGTAAAGACCGAATCCATAGCGACATGATTGCTCTCGATGCCGTCTTTACTCCAGTTCTCCGCGTTCGCTACAAAGTCGAAAATACCCGCGTTGGTCAAGACACCAATCTTCAACAACTTTCTCTCGTCATCGATACCGACGGGACAATTACCCCTCGCGAAGCATTTGAGGAAGCTGCGGCGATTCTCGTCGAACAGTATAAAGCTCTCGCTGGCAAAACCGAAGTTACCCCTGCGGAAACCCCTGGCGTCGAAGACAAAAAATCTTCCGACGGTCTTAATCTTCCGATTGAGGAGCTCGGTCTTTCCGCCCGAACCGCTAACGCCCTCGTTAACAACGGAATCAAAAACCTTAAACAGCTCGTTGATTTGACCGAAACTCAACTTAAAGAGCTCAAAGGCTTCGGTTCTAAGGCGTTAGAAGAAGTTAAAGATAAAATAACGGAGTTAACAAAATAATATGCACCGCCACGGATATAAAGGCCGCAAATTCGGCCGCGAAACCGACCAGAGATCCGCACTTCTTCGTGGGCTAATGTGCTCTCTAATCAAATACCAAAGTATAACCACCACCCTTGCGAAAGCCAAAGAAATTCGTCGCCCGACCGAAAAGCTAATTACCCTTGCCAAAAAGGACAACTTAGCTTCTCGTCGCCTCGTTATCGCTCGTCTCGATGATATGGAAGTCGCTAGCTTGCTCATCGATAAAATTATCCCCCAGCTCAAGCGCGATTCCGGCTACCTAAAAATCGAGCACGCCGGCTTTCGTAAGGGCGATCATGCCGAAATGGCTACTATTTCTTTCGTCGACGATATCGATTTAGCTCTCGACGTTAAGAAACCTGAGCCGAAAAAGGAGGAAAAGAAGTAATGAAAACCTACTCCCAGAAATCCTCTGAGATTTCCCGCGACTGGTATCTTATCGACGCTTCGACTTTGCCTCTCGGAAAGCTAGCTGTCGTTATCGCTGATAAATTGATGGGGAAATCTAAAGTTACTTATACCCCCCATACCGACAACGGCGATTATGTCGTCGTTATCAACGCGAAAAACGTTAAAGTAACCGGTAATAAAATGACCGATAAAAAATACTATCGTCATTCCGGCTTTCCGGGCGGCTTAACTGAGCTTAAACTCGAAGAAGTCCTCGAAAAAGACCCGTCGCTCGTTATTAAAGAAGCAGTCAAGGGTATGCTCCCGAAAAATAAGTTAGCGGCTGACCGTCTCGCTCGCCTCCGCGTTTTCGAAGGTAGCGAACATTCTCATACCGCCCAACAACCAAAGGAGATTAAATAATGACGACCTCTAAAACTACCTATATCTACGGACTCGGCCGTCGTAAAGCTGCGACTGCCCGCGCTCGCCTCTTTAAGGGCAAAGGCGAAATCACAATCAACGATAAACCCGCGCTCGATTATCTCTCTGGTAACAAAAGTTACCTCGCCGAGATTACCGACCCGCTCGCTCTCACTCAGAAACAGAAAGACTACAACATCTCCATCCGTGTTTCTGGCGGCGGTCTCGCTGGCCAAGTTGACGCAATCAAACTCGCCATCTCCAAGGCCCTCCAAACCGAATCCCCCGATCTTCGCCCAATCTTGAAGAAAGCCGGCTTCGTTAAACGCGACCCGCGTGAGAAAGAAAGGAAGAAATACGGTCTTCGCTCTGCTCGTAAGAAAGAACAGTTCAGCAAGCGTTAATCTTCATTCACAAAAAAGAAAGAAACCTCTTTACAGGGGTTTCTTTTTATGCTATAATAAAAGAGTTCAGGGTATTTTTTCTTAAAAAATACCCTAGAGGTACCTCTAGAAATTTCAAGATTGGAGTGATTCAGTGTTTTACGTTCACGACAAGGCAGAGTCCCACTTCTACTCGATCAACGGCCGTCCCGAATTCAAGATCATCGTCCCGTCCGCCTCTGCTGCCGAGCTGACGATGATGGTCGTCGACGGAGAAGTCTTGCCGTTCCAATTCCCGAATCAGAAGCCGGAACTCAAAAGGCTCCTCGCTAAGGACTCGAAATGGGTTCTCCATCGCATCTCCTTCACCGACAACGGCCTTCTCCTGGTCTTCTCCGAGCGCAATATCGAGCTCAGCCCCGAAAACTCGGATACCGAGAACTATGATTCGCGCGACTGGGCAGTCTCCTGCTCCTACGAGAGCTTCAAGCCCTCCCCCGACGGTATCGCGTTCTATATCGACATCTTCAACGTTTACGGCGAGATCATCGAGAGCTACGATATCTTCGTCAGCGATGAAATCGTCGTCATCAACGCCACGCCCTCCCCCGACGAAGCGCCCGAGCATCTGATTCATCGCGCCTAATCCAATCTTCCCAGCCCCGCTTCCCGCGAGGCTTTTTCTTACAAAAAGCGCGGAGGCGATTGTCTCTTAGAGGGAGCCCTCGCAGGTTACGACCGAGAGCGCAGTCTGCGCGACACCCGCGACGGCGGGATGGCGCGACAGACGTGCCCGAAAAGAGATATCGCCGCAAGCGCATAAATGTGTTAAAATAAAAGAATGAAACTATCAAAATCTTTTATCAAGACCCTCCGCTCCGCCCCGAAAGACGAAACCGCCCTCTCTGCGCAATATCTCGTCCGTGCTGGCTATGTTTATAAAGAACTCGCTGGAGTTTATGATTTTCTCCCCCTTGGTCTAAAAGTCCTCGAAAATATTAAGTCTATCGTCCGCGACGAACTTAACCGCCTCGGCTGCGAAGAGCTTCAGCTTTCCGCGCTCCAAAACCCGAAGCTCTGGGAAAAAACTTCCCGTTGGGACGACCAAGCCGTCGATATCTGGTTCAAGACAAAACTTTCCGCCGGCGGCGAACTCGGTCTCGCCCCGACCCACGAAGAACCAATCACGAACCTAATGAAAACTTATATCGAAAGCTACAAAGACCTTCCCGTCGCCGTTTACCAGTTCCAAAATAAGTTCCGAAACGAGCTCCGCGCGAAATCCGGAATCCTCCGCGGTCGCGAATTTTTGATGAAAGACCTCTATTCTTTCTCCCCCGACGAAGAAACCCACGAAAACTTCTATCATCAAGTCGAACAGGCTTACAAAAACATCTTCGACCGCGTTGGTCTTGGCGACGATACTTTTGAAACTTTCGCTTCCGGCGGAATTTTCGCGAAATACTCTCATGAATACCAAACTTTCCTCCCCGTTGGCGAGGATACCGTTTATTATAATCGCGATAAATCCGTCGTCTTAAACGAAGAAGTCTTAACCGACGAAGTTCTTGCTGATTTAAACGTCAAAAGGGAAGAGTTAGAAAAAACAACCGCCGCTGAAGTCGCGAATATTTTCACTCTAAAGTACAAATACTCCGAACCTCTCGGTCTCGAATTTACCTCTAAAACTGGCGAGCGTAAAACCGTTTATATGGGTTGTTACGGAATCGGAATTTCTCGCGTCATGGGCGTTATCGCCGAAAAATTCGCCGACGAAAAAGGACTTGTTTGGCCCGAATCCGTCGCCCCGTTTAAGTTTTATTTAATCGGAATCGGCGAAGAGGGAACGAAAAAAGCCGAAGAAATCTACGAAAAAAATCCCGACCTCTTCATCTTTGATGACCGCGACGCTCGCGTTGGCGAAAAAATGGCAGATTCCGAACTTCTCGGAATCCCTTATCGCGTCGTCATCTCCGATAAAACTCTTGCTGAAAACTCTGTCGAATTTACCGAACGAAAAAATGGCGCGAAAAAACTCTTGAAAATCGAAGAGTTTCTTGCTAAACTCTAAAAAGTTATTATAAGCATACGCTTTTATCCTAAAGAGGAGTTTTATTTATGTCTAAAAAGACTATTGATTTAACCGTCGAGGGAAAACAAGAACTCGAAAAAGAACTTGAAGCTTTAATCGCTGAACGCCCCGTTATTACCGAAAAAATCGCGACTGCCCGCGCTTTTGGCGACCTCTCTGAAAACGAAGATTATTCCGCCGCCCGCAACGAACAAAAACTCGCCGAATCGCGCATTGCCGAAATCGAAGATATTCTAAAAAACGCTAAAATTATTAAATCCAAAAAAGGTGGGAAAATCGGACTCGGCTCAAAAGTCGTCGTTAAGCTCGCCGGAAAAGAATATACTTATTCCGTCGTTGGACCCGTCGAGGCGAACCCTCTCGAGGGAAAAATTTCTAACGAATCTCCGATTGGTAAGGCTCTCTTTGGTCGCGCCGCCGGTGAAGAATATACTCTCCCGAATGGGAATAAAGGAAAAATTCTCTCCGTCGAATAATTCATTGAATAAAAATCGAGCTTATGGTAATATAATATTATGATTCTGCTCGAACGTGTATCTAAAGTCTATCCGGGCGACTCGAAGCCCGCCCTCGACAACGTCTCGCTCCATATCGAGCCGAACGAATTTGTTTTTCTCGTCGGAAAATCCGGCGCCGGAAAATCTACTTTAATGAAAATGATTACTAAGGAAGAAGATCCCTCCGCCGGAAAAATTGTTGTCGGCGGAATCGATCTCGATTATGTAAAGCGTCGCCATATCCCTCATTACCGCCGTCGTCTCGGCGTCGTTTTCCAGGATTTTAAGCTTCTTCCTCGCCGAACCGTTTACGAAAACGTAGCCTTTGCTCTCGAAATCGCCGGGATGCGAAATTACGACATCAAAAAAACCGTCCCGAAAATCCTCGACCTCGTTGGTCTTTCTGACCAAGCTAAAAAATTCCCCTCCCAGCTTTCTGGCGGTCAAAAACAGCGAACCGCGATTGCCCGTTCCGTCGCCCGCCAGCCTAAAATCCTTATCGCCGACGAGCCGACTGCGAACCTCGATAAGGCGACTTCCGCCGAAATTATCGACCTCCTCCAAAAAATCAACGATTTTGGAACTACTATCCTCGTTACAACTCATAACGAATCTATCGTTAATAACCTTCAAAAACGCGTTATTACCCTTAAAGACGGTTTAATCGTCTCCGACCAGAAAAATCACGGTATCTATCGTCTCGATGGCGAGCCAGAAACCGTCTATTCCAACGCCCCGAAAGCCCCAGGTTTTCGTCGCTCTGCCGAAACCCCGTCCCGTCCGCGTCCGCCTCGCCCTGCGCCAAACCCTAAACGCAAACTTGTTCAATAAGGTAAAAAAATAAAAATGGCTAGAAACCTCGAAAAAAAGATAACTAAAAAACATCTTAAAACCCTAACTAAAAACGGTGGTGCTCATAAACTCCGTAATTCTACCCGAATCGTTAAATACGGCGCAATCAACTTCGCGCGTAATATTTGGCTCTCCGCCGCCGCGTCCTTGATTATGACCGTTACGCTCCTAATTCTTTTCATAACCGTTATCGCTTCCGTCATTCTTTCCGAAACCGCCGACGCTATGCGTAATAAAATCGATATTACTATTTACTTTAAGCCTCAAACGTCCGAAGAAACTCTCGCCGAACTTTCTAAAATTATGTCCGCCGACGGAAACGTTAAGTCCGTCGAAACCTCGACTTCCGAGCAGGAATACCTCCGCTTTATCGAAGAAAACGCCTCAAATACCGAACTAATTTCTACCCTCGACGACCCGGATATGAAAGAGATCATGCTTTCGACTATGAACTCCACTATGTCCATCAAGGTCCATGATTTAGATAATCTCGACTCAATTCGTAACCTCGTCGCCGCGAACGAACTTTTCATCAAAAACGTCGATAAAGAAAAAGAAGCAACTTACGACGAAAATCGTTCCGAAATCTCAACCATCACTTCTTGGGCTAATATCGCTAAAAACGGCGGAATTATTCTCGGTGCCGTCTTTCTCGGAATCTCTATTTTAGTCATTTTCAATACAATCCGCATGGCAATTTTTTCCCGTCGCGAAGAAATCTATATGATGAAGTTGGTCGGCGCCGACCGCGGCTTTATTAAAGGTCCCTTTCTTGTTGAGGCGCAACTTTCCGGAATCCTCTCCGGTATTATCGCCGCAACAATCGGCTATTTCGGCTTCCAATTTCTTGAGCCGAAGTTAAGCGCTTACGGAATCGACGTTTCAACTATTATGAATATCTTAGAGTCGAATAAATTAGTCTTAGTTTATCTAGTCATGTCCGGCGGCGGAATGTTGATCGGGACTATCTCCGCAAACCTCGCCGTCCATAAATACCTTAGAAAAGCTTCCCGTTAAAATAAAATCTTCTTGAAATATTTAAAAATAAGTATTATGATATACTTATGGTAATACTAAAGCGCGCAAAAATCTCTTCTCTCGTCTTTTTGTGCACGCTATTAATTTTAGGAAGCGTATTTTCCATTCAGCCCGAGGCTAAGGCGACCCCGTTTTGTAATACCGACGCCTGTAAAGAAGCCGAAGCGAAAGAAGCCGAAGCTCGCGAAAAAGCGACCGAAGCAACAAAGGCCGCCGATAGCCTCGAATCCGTCGTCGAAAGTCTCGAACGCGAAATCGCCGCTATCGAAGCTAAAATCGCTCAAAGCGAACGCGAAAAAGCCGACCTTGAACTTAAAATCCAACTTACCGAAGAAAAACTAACCGCTCAAAGAACCGCCCTCGCGAGTCTCCTCGTCGATATGCACTTCGACTCAACCCCCGACGCAATTTTAATCCTCGCCGGTTCCAGCTCAATTTCCGAGCTCGCCGAAAAAGAATCTCGCGAAGAAACCGTTAAGACTCAAGTTACCCAATCTGCTAAAGAAATTAAAAAACTTAAAACCGAGCTCGAAGATTCTCGCGCCGAAATCGAGCGTATTCTCGTTGACCAAGAGAACCAACGTTCCGTTATTAGCGAAAAACGCAATGAACAAACCGACCTCCTCAATCGCTACCGTGATAACGCCGAAAATTACTCCGCCGAAGCCGAAGCTGCTCGAATCGCTAAGGAACAAGCTATTGCCGAAGAAATCGCTCGTCTCAATAGCTCCGGTGTTGCCGGTTTCGGCGTCAATACCTATATTTACCAAGAAGATTGCCCTCATAAAAACCTCGCTTACGGAACTCAATGGGGCTATGTCTGCCAATGCACTAGCTACGCCGGTTATAAGGCTTATGAACATTGGGGCGTTTATATCGCTTACTGGGGGAACGCTTACTCTTGGGACGAATCCGCCGCCGCTCGCGGCTACCTCGTCGATACAACTCCTGCCGCTTATACCGTCGCCGTCAGTAACTCCGGCGAATGGGGTCATGTCATGTGGGTTGAAAGCGTCAACTCCGACGGAACGATCAACCTCTCTGAATATAATAATAGCTATTCCGCCGCCAGTCATCTCCCTGGTGATTACGGTTACCGTAGTGGTGTTAGTCCCGCCGGTCTCTACTTTATTCATTTCGACTCGAAAAATAACGACTAATCGCCTTAAAAGTAGTATAATTACTTATAATGTCTAGAAAAACCGAATGGAAAGAGTCTAAAATTAATCTCGGTGGCGCAATTATTGCCTGCGCCGTAACCTTAATTATCGGTTTTTTTATCGGAAAAAACTGGAATAATTATTCTGTTTATCTCGGCGGTAGCTCAAAAAAAGAAACCGCCGCTGATTGGAGCGCGCTCAACGAAGTTTATTCTTCGCTCACTAAAAATTACGACGGCGAAATCGATAAGTCCGCCATCATCGAGGGCGCGAAAAAAGGTCTCGTCGACTCAATCGGCGACGTCTATACCGTTTATATGGACAAAGAAGAGTCTGAAGAATTTGAAAAATCGCTCCATGGCGACGTCGGCGCCGGCGTTGGAATCGAAATGGGTCTGCGCGACGGCTACGTCCGCGTAATTAGAACTCTCCCCGATAACCCCGCCCGTGAAGCTGGTGTCCTCGCCGGTGACATTATCTATAAAGTTAACGACGAAGAAGTTTATATGCTCTCAACCGACGAAGTCGCTACTAAAGTCCGTGGCGAAGCCGGTTCCTCCGTTAAGTTAACCGTCGTTCGCGACAGCGAAGAAATTAGTTTTGACCTCGTCCGCGAAGTCATCAATAACGTCTCCGCCTACGTTGACTATCGCGACGAATCCGCCATCATTACCGTTACGCGTTTCGACAGCGATACTGGAACGCTCGTTCAATCTTTCGCCGACGAAATCCTTAATTCCGGCGCTAAGAAGATTATTTTAGATTTACGCAGTAACGGCGGCGGCTATGTCTCTGCCGCGCGCGATTTACTTAGTCTTTGGATTGACGGCGAGAAAGTTTTAATCCAAAAGTCTCAAAATTCCGCCGACGAAATAACTTACGCTTATTCCGGTCGCGCTAAATTCGGAAATACTAAAACCGTCGTCCTCGTTAATAATAATACCGCCTCCGCTTCCGAAATCGTCACCGGCGCTCTCAAAGATTATAATAAAGCAACTATCATCGGCGAAACGACTTTCGGTAAAGGCGTCGTTCAATCTCTTCTTAATTTAAGTAATGGAACAACTTTAAAAGTAACTACCGCTCATTGGTACACCCCGAAAGAAAACTCTATCAATAAAATCGGTATCGAACCCGACGTCGAAGTTATCAATACTTACGAAGATACTAACCTTTCTCGCGACCCTCAGCTTGACGCCGCTCTCGCTTATTAGTATAATATAAGCGTAGTGTTAAACTATTTTAAACATCATAAATTCCTTTCTTTTGGCTTTTTGAGCTTATTTTTCATTTTTTTTGCTATTTTTCTTTTTAACATCCCGCGAACTTTCGCCGAGTCGGAAGATCCTCTTGACGAAATTGAGTCCGAAAAATTCGTTACTATCTTCGACCGCGACGAAAAGAAAACAATCAAAACCGACGCTAAAACTGTCGCTGAAGTTCTCGAACGCTTGGACGTCGAGCTTTCTCCCTCCGATTCGACCGACCCGAAGCTCAACGAAGAAATTAACGCCAATAACTTTTTCATTAACATCCACCGTTCTCGCCCTGTTATTATTTCCGACGGAACTTTCTCAAAAATCGTCTCAACTTCTAGTTTCGAGCCGAAATCTATTCTTACTTCCGCCGGACTTACTGTTTACGACGGCGACGAAATTTCTCTCGAAAAAAACCCTAACTTCCTCGAAACCGGAATTTCCGAAGTTTATAAAATCAAACGTAACGGCGGGCGAACCGTTACAGTCGAAGAAGAAATTCCTTTTACTGAAATTAAAGAAAAAGATTATAATCTCGAAGTCGGAAAAACCGAAGTCAAACAGCTCGGCGAAGTTGGGAAAAAAGTTCTAGTTTATGAAGTTCTATACATCGACGGCGTCGAAACCGAAAGGGAACTAAAAGAAGAAAAAATCCTTCGCGAACCAGTTTCTCGAATTATCGCCGTCGGAACGCCGAAACTCTCAATGAATCCTCTAACTGCCGCGATGGGACGTAATCGTTATACAACCACCAATCTTTCCGGCGCAACCGTCGAACGTCAAGAAACTTATTATGACCTCCCAATGAGTGGCGTAATGGGTTTCTGTGGAAAATCTAGCTATACTATTCGTGAAGACGGCGCAAAAATCGACGAAGACGGTTATATCCTCGTCGCCGCCGATTTAAACCGCTATCCGCGTTGCTCCGTCGTTATGACTTCTCTCGGCGAGGGAAAAGTTTACGATACCGGAACTTTTGCTCGAACAAATCCTGAACAATTCGACCTCGCAACTGACTGGACTAACCGCGACGGACGCTAATCATGAAAAATAATAAATCCCTCGGTCAACATTGGTTAAAAGATCGTCTCTTTCTCGATAGAATCGCCGACTCCGCTAAAGAAAACCTTAGCGAAGAGATTGAGTTATGTTTAGAAATCGGTCCCGGACTCGGAACTTTAACTTCTAGTTTACTTAAACGATTCAAAAAAGTTCTCGCCGTCGAATTCGACGAAAACTTAGCTAAAAATCTCCCGAATTCTTTTCCAGGAAAAAATCTCGAAGTTATCAACCTCGACTTTCTCCAATTCGATTTATCTAAAATTAAAGAATCTTATGTTGCCGTCGGGAACATTCCTTACTATATAACCGCCCCCATTATCAAAAAACTTCTCTCCGCTAAAAATAAACCCAAAAAAATCGTCCTCCTAGTCCAAAAAGAAGTCGCCGAAAAACTTGCCGCGCTCAACGAAAACGAATCTTCTTTTTCACTTTTTTGTAAAAACCTATCGGACGTCTCTCTCGGCGAACTAATCCCTAAAAACTTTTTTACTCCTCCCCCAAAAGTCGATAGTCGTATCATCATCTTCGAGCCACTCCCGACTCCTAAAATCGACCCAAAAATCTTCGACCTAATTTCCGCCGGTTTTTCTTCTCCGCGGAAAAAACTCCTAAAAAATCTTACTGGTTTTAAAAACCTTTCCCGCGATACTTTAATCGAACTTTTTAAAAAGTTAAACTTCGATTTAGACCTCCGTCCTGCGAATTTAAAATTAGAAGACTGGGAGAAACTTGCCAATTTATTAGATTTAAGCTAAAATAATAATAACTTATGGAGAGAAAATAAAATGGATAATCAACCTTTACAACCTACAGCCCCAAACCCTACGCCCGTGCCGACTCCGGCGCCTGAGCCAACTGTCCCGGTCGCTCCGGTTACTCCCGCTGCCCCTGAAGTTCCAGTCGCCCCAGCTGCGCCTGTCGCTCCCGAAGCGCCAATTACCCCCGTCGCTCCCGCTCCTGCGCCTGAACCGGTCGCCCCTACTATTCCCGAAACTCCGATTGCGCCGACCCCTGCTCCTGAGCCAATCGCTCCAGTGAATCCCGCCGCGGTTGCGACTCCTCCCCTCGCGCCTGAGCCGGTCGCCGCCCCAGTCACTCCGACGTTTGACCCGTCAATCATCAACGCCGCTCCCGCCGAAGCTCCCGCTCCGGCCCCAGAAACGCCCGTCGCCCCTGTCGCCCCCGAAGCGCCAGTTATCGATCCGACTGTCGTCCCAACTACTCCCGCTCCCGAAACTCCTGTCGCCGAGCCAACTGCTCCTACCGCTCCCGAAACCCCCGCTCCAGACGAGCCAAAAAACGTCTCCTTTAGCGATAGCGACTCTGAAGAACCAGTCGTTAAGCCGAACCCTTTCCGTAATTCCGCCGCTCCCGATAAAAAACAAATCCCTCTTCAAACCATCTTAATCGCCGCCGGCGGTGTCGTAATCCTTATTCTTGCTATTTTGATTGGTCTATTCTTATAATATAATTATATATGTCTAAAATTTACTTAACTACCGCGATTCCTTATGTTAACGGAACGCCCCATATCGGTCACGCCGTCGATTATCTCCTTGCCGACGTTTATTTCCGTTACGAAACTCTCCTCGGGAATGAAGTTAAGTTCCAAGCCGGAACCGATGAACACGGTAATAAAATCTTCGAAAAAGCCCAAAAAGAAAATCTTTCCGTCGAAGAATATGTCGAAAAAAACTCAAAAACTTTCCGCGACTTTATTGAAAAGCTTAATGTCCATCCAACCGACTTTATTCGTACGACCGATAAAGACCATGAACGCCGGGTTAAACTAATTTGGCAAAAACTAGAAAACTATATTTATCCCGAAACTTATGATGGTTGGTATTGTAACGGTTGCGAAAATTTTGTTACCGAAAAAGAATATCAAGAAAATTCCGGTATCTGCCCAGATCATCAAACCCCCTACAAAAAACTTTCCGAAAAAAATTATTATCTAAAAATCTCCGAATTTAAGCCGCGTATTAAATCCGCTATCGAATCCGGCGAGATGAAAATCCTCCCCGAACTTCGCAAAAACGAAATTCTAAAACTCCTCGAAGATTCTCCTGACGTTTCCATCTCTCGTCCGAAGAAAAATCTTTCTTGGGGAATCGAAGTTCCTAACGACCCGTCTCAAGTCATGTATGTTTGGCTCGACGCGCTTTCCAATTATCTCACCGTCCTCGGCTACCCCGAAAATGAGCTCGAAGAAACTTCCGACTTTAAAACTTTTTGGCCCGCCTCCGTCCAATTCGTCGGAAAAGATATTCTCCGCTTCCACGCTATCATCTGGCCCGCTATTCTCCTCGCCCTTAACCTCCCGCTCCCAAAAGTCCTCGATTCCCATGGTCACGTCCTCAACAACGGAGTGAAAATGTCGAAATCCCTCGGTAACGTCATTAACCCGCTCGAAGTCCTCGAAAAATATGGTTGCCCCGCTTTCCGTTACTACTTCTTGCGCCATATCGATTCTTTCGCCGACTCCGATTTTACTTGGGAAACCTATGATTCCGCTTATAATAACGAACTCGCGAACGACCTTGGAAATCTCGTCCAGCGTCTCGCAACTCTCTGTTCAAAAAACTCCGTTTCTCTCCCGTCTGGATCAAGAAATTCTTTCCCCGAACTTCTCGAAAAAAATCCTGACTTTTCCGCTTTAATGAATAACTTTGAATTTTCTAAAGCTTTTGACTATCTTTGGAAAAAAATTAACTTGCTTAATAAACGAATTGACGAAGAAAAACCTTGGGCAGTAGTTAAGACCGATCCATCAGCCGCCAAGAAAATCCTCGTTTCTCTCGTTTCTGACCTTCTCGAAGTTGCCGTCCTCCTCGAACCGTTTCTCCCCGAAACGTCCGAAAAAATTATCAAAATCCTTTCCGCCGAAAAAATCGAACCCCCGAAAACTCCGCTATTCCCAAAACTTCTTTCCCGCCGCTAAGTCATAAATTACCAACTCATAATTCGTCAATAACTCATTCATTTTTACATCTTCATAATTATAATATAAACTCGTCAGAACCGGCATCTCTTCGCAAACTTCTCGCGTTAACCGATTCAGTTCCGTTTCTTTCAACGTAAGATTCGGA